>NZ_JBVJMD010000037.1:0-88157 GCF_055584385.1 Streptomyces sp. NPDC104096 | reverse complement strand
GGGGTGCCTTTTTGCACGCGGGGGTCCCCCCGGCCGGGCCGGGGGGGGGGGGGGGGGGGCGGGCCCCCGGGGGGGGGGGGGGGGGGGGGGGGGGGGGCGGGGGCGCGCTGCGGGGCATGGGGCGCCTCGGGGGACCGCGGGGCCCGAGGGGTCTGTGGGGCGGGGGAGGCGCTGGGGCGGTCGGTGCCGCAGGCGGCGAGGCCGGCCAGTGCGGCGCCCAGGGCGCAGGCGGCGATGAGACGGCGTACCGATGTGATCATCGTACGAAGGTAGGGGCAGACGGCTGATTAGTGTGTCTATATGCCTGCGACTCGGTGTCGGAGTCACCCGGCCGGGTCTGGCCCGGCGGCTCACCGCTCGTCGGAGGGCGGAGGCGGCGGCGGTTCCTCCGGGGGCGACGCTCCCGACGGCGCAGCCCCGGCCGGCGGAGCGGTCGGCGGGGGTGGTTCCGGCAGCGCCGGTTCCGACGGCGACGGCGGCAGGGGTGGTTGCGGTTCCTGCGAGGAGGACGCCGTGGTGCCCGGAGGCTGTTGCTGGGCCTTCTCCAGGAAACGCAGCAGTTCCACGGGGAAGGGGAGCACGAGCGTGGAGTTCTTCTCGGCGGCGACCGCCACCACCGTCTGGAGCAGCCGCAGCTGAAGCGCGGCGGGCTGCTCGGACATCACCCCGGCGGCCTCCGCCAGCTTCTTGGACGCCTGGAGCTCGGCGTCCGCGTTGATGATCCGGGCCCGCCGCTCGCGGTCCGCCTCGGCCTGCCGGGCCATGGAGCGCTTCATCGACTCCGGCAGCGACACGTCCTTGATCTCCACCCGGTCGATCTGCACGCCCCAGCCGACGGCCGGGCTGTCGATCATCAGCTCAAGGCCCTGGTTGAGCTTCTCCCGGTTGGACAGCAGGTCGTCCAGGTCGCTCTTGCCGATGATGGACCGCAGCGAGGTCTGCGCCATCTGCGAGACGGCGAACCGGTAGTCCTCGACGTTGATGATCGCGGCCGCCGCGTCGACGACCTTGAAGTAGACGACCGCGTCGACCCGCACCGTGACGTTGTCGTGCGTGATGCCCTCCTGGGCCGGCACCGGCAGCGTCACGATCTGCATGTTGACCTTGCGGAGCCGGTCGACCGCCGGGACGACCATCGTGAACCCCGGCTCGCGCACCACCCGGACGGCCCGGCCGAGCCGGAAGACCACACCGCGCTCGTACTGCTTGACCACCCGCGCCGCCGCGGCGACGTACACCACGCCGGCGGCCCCGACCGCCGCGGCCGCCGCCAGCAGCTCCTCGAACATGTCGACCTCCCTCGGCAGAGGTCTGAAATGTCTGCTCCTGCAACGATATGCCCGATGTTCGGTCCGGGGCCACGTCCCGGATCCCGGACCGAACGCCGTCCGAGGCTCAGTGGTGGGCGCTCACAGCGCCTCGAAGGAGTCGGTGTCCGCGCGGTGCTCGCGCACGGCCCCGGTGTGCACCTCGTAGTACCAGCCGTGCAGCCGCAGCCGGCCGTCCGCCAGGCGCTTCTGGACGCACGGGTAGGAGCGCAGCCGCAGCAGCTGGGCCAGGACGTGGTGCTGCACGCCACCGGCGACGGTCGGGTCGTCCGGGTCCGCGGACGCGGGGTCGTCCGCGGCCTGCGCGAGCCAGTCGCGTACGGCGGGCACGGCGTCGAGGTCGTCGCCGCGCACCAGCGCGCCGACGGCGCCGCAGTGCGAGTGGCCGCAGACGACGACGTCCCGGACGCCGAGCACCTCCACGGCGTACTCGATGGTGGCCGCCTCGGCGGTGGGACGGCCGATGGTGTGCGGGGGCACGATGTTGCCCGCCGTGCGCAGCTCGAAGAGCTCGCCGGGGCGGGCGCCCGTGATCAGCGCCGGTACGACCCGGGAGTCGGAGCAGGTGATGAACAGGACCTGGGGGGACTGGCCGGCGGCGAGCGCGGCGAGCTGCTCGGGCCGCTGTCCGAACGTACGGGCGTTGTCGATGAGGGGCTGCATGGGGATCACTCCTCCTGGCGCGCGGGTGCGCGTCGGGCTTGCAGGACAGGGGGCGGACCGCTCTGCCGTGCTCAGCAGCGGAAGACCTGGAGCACCGCCGGCGAGTGCGCCGCCGGGGATCTCCAGGGGAGCCGGCCCGCGCCTTCGGCCCGGGGCGGGCGGGGCGCGGCCGCGGGGTCCCGGGCCGACGACGGGCGCTCGGGCTCCTGGGGCGCCGGGTCGGTGCGGGCTGCCAGGTGGTGCCGGTCGCGGGTGCGGAAGGGGTTGGCCGGACCCGCCTGCGGAGTGCGGTCGAGGGCGACGGCCGACTCGTCGCGCGGTGTCGTGCGGGTGAGGGTGGGACCGGACCCGGCGTCGGCCTCGCCGTGCCGGGTGGGGTGGGCGGGCGCGAAGGGTGCGGCGGGCGTGCACAGGGGCAGTGCGAGCAGGGCGGCGACCAGCAGCGACAGCACGGTGCGAGCCGTCGTACCTCGGAGCATGAGCGCCCTCCGCCGGTCCTCGTCTCTGGATCGGGCCAACAACTGGTCAATGACCGGTCAAGAGTACGTTAACCGGGCAAAGTCACCCAACCGGGCAAAGTCGCCGCGAGGCCGACTCCGCGCCGCGCCGCGAGGAGTGCGTGACCGGGCGGCGGCAGGGCCGGGGGGTGGCGGGGCGGGTCGTCCGGCCCGGACGATCCGCCCCGGGCCCGGGAACGGGAGATCGGTGCCGGCTGTCAGGACTCGACGAGCCGCTTGGCGTCGCGGGCCAGCGCGGTCAGCCGGGATATCGCCCGGAAGTACTTCTTGCGGTAGCCGCCGTTGAGCATCTCCTCGCTGAACAGCCGGTCGAAGGGCTGTCCGGAGGCCAGGACGGGCACCTCGCGGTCGTAGAGCCGGTCCGCGAGCACGACGAGCCGCAGGGCCGTCGACTGGTCCGGCACCGGGCTGACGTCGGTGAGGCACACCGCCCTCACCCCGTCGGTCAGCGCGCCGTACCGGCTGGGGTGGACGCGGGCCAGGTGGTCCAGCAGGTGCGGGAAGTCGTCGAGCGAAGCGCCGGCCGTCGCGTACGCGGCCTTCGTCACCTGTTCGTCGGAGTACGGCGCCGGCGCCTCGGGCAGACCGCGGTGGCGGTAGTCCTCGCCGTCGATGCGCAGCGGGCGGAAGCGGGCGGACAGGCCCTGGATCTCCCGCAGGAAGTCGGCGGCCGCGAACCGGCCCTCGCCGAGCTTGCCCGGCAGGGTGTTGGAGGTGGCGGCCAGCGCGACCCCGGCGTCGACCAGCTTGCCCAGCAGCGTCGAGACCAGGACCGTGTCGCCGGGGTCGTCCAGCTCGAACTCGTCGATGCACAGCAGCCGGTGTCCGGAGAGCGTCTGCACCGTCTGCTGGAAGCCGAGGGCGCCGACCAGGTTCGTCAGCTCGACGAAGGTGCCGAACGCCTTGAGCGCGGGCTCGGCCGGGGTGGCGTGCCACAGGGAGGCCAGCAGATGGGTCTTGCCGACGCCGTAACCGCCGTCGAGGTAGACCCCGCGCGGGCCGGCCGGGGTCTTGGGCGCCTTGGCCCTGCCGAATCCGAGGAACCCCCGTTTGGCGGTACCGGTGGAGTGCGCCCCGCCGAGTCCGGCGGCGAAGCCCTCCAGCACCCGCACGGCCTCGGTCTGGCTGGGCTGGTTCGGGTCCGGGATGTACGTGCTGAAGCGCACCGAGTCGAAGCGCGGCGGCGGCACCATCTCGGCGACCAGCCGGTCCGCGGGGACATGCGGGGCGCGGGCGCACAGGGACAGCGGGGCCGCGTCGGCTATGGAGCCGAGGCCGGGGGCGGGGGTGGAGGACGACACGGTTCACCACTCTAAGCTCCGTGCCAGACTGCACGGCATGCGACGCCTGTTCCCTGTGACCGACGAGACAGCGGCTCCCGCCTGCGACCAGGGGCGCGAGGCGCCCGCCGAGGGACCGGCCGGCGCCGAGCGCGAGTGGAGCCTCGACGAGCTGGCCGCCGCCTACGCCTATCCGGAGCGTACGCCCGCGCCCGGGACCGCGTCCGGCTCCGCGCTCGGCTCCGAGCCCGGCCCTGTGTCCGACTCTGTGGCCGGGGCCGCCTCCGGAGACCTGTCCGCGCCCGGGTCCGGGTCCAAAGACCTGTCCGCGGGCCCCCGGCCCTGGCTGCGCGCCAACATGGTCTCCACGCTCGACGGGGCCGCCCAGCACGACGGCCGCTCGCAGCCCATCTCCAGCGCCGCCGACATGCGGATCTTCGGCACGCTGCGGGCGCTGGCGGATGTGGTGCTGGTGGGTGCGGAAACGGTACGTCAGGAGGGGTACCGTCCGGCCCGCGCGCGTGCCGAGTTCGCGGCGCGGCGCGCGGCCGCCGGACAGGCCCCGGCGCCGGCCGTCGCGGTGGTCTCCGCCGGTCTGGACCTCGACTTCTCGCTCCCGCTGTTCACCGCGCCCCTGGTGCCCACCCTGATCCTCACCGGCGCCGCCGCGCCCCGGGACCGGATCGCGGCCGCGGAGAAGGCCGGTGCCCGGGTGCTGATCGCCGGTGACGGCCCCGGTGTGGAGCCGGCCCGGGCGGTGCGGGCGCTGGCCGGACTGGGCCACACCCGGCTGCTGACCGAGGGCGGCCCGCGGCTGCTGGGCCAGCTCGTGGCCGCCGGGGTCCTCGACGAGCTGTGCCTGACCGTCTCCCCGATGCTCACCGCCGGTGCCGCGCAGCGCATCGCGGGCGGGCCCCCGGTGGCCGTGCCGAGCCGCTTCGCGCTGGTGTCCCTGCTGGAGGAGGACGGGTTCCTGTTCAGCCGGTACCGGCGGGTTTGACCGCCATCGGTGCGGGTCTGACCGAAAACGACGGAATGCACCGTTCCGTTTAACTCCCGGCCGGGCACACTGAATCCGGCAGTACCCGTGCGATCACGGGGCAGGATGGTTTCCGCAGGGCTGTGCAAGGCCCCACGGAGGACAGAGGGCCCGCCGGGCCCTCGAAGGAGAAGAGGCGCCTGGTGTTCAGAAGCGTTCTGATGATCGAGAAGGCCCTGACGTCCGTCGACGTCGAGTTCGTGACCACGCTGCACGGCGAGGAGGCGGTCGTCTTCCACGTCCTGCTCCAGCCGCGCGGCGACCAGGCGGACCGCCTGCTGCGGGCCATCGACGACATCGCGCTCGGCGACCTCGACGACGCCGCCCGGGAGGGCGAGACGCCGGAGGGCGAGGCCGCGAAGGAGCCCGCGCAGCAGGCGCTCTCGGTGTCCCTGACGGCCCTGCGGGCGGCCGGCTGCGAGGCCGAGGGCCGGCTGGTCGAGGACCATCCGCTGGACGCCCTGAAGGTCCTGGTCGACGAGATCGGGGCCGACGAGGTGATCGTCCTGACCGATCCCCACTACGTGGAGGAGTTCTTCCACCGGGACTGGGCCTCCAGGGCCCGGCACAAGGTGGGGGTGCCGGTGCTGAAGCTGTTCTCGCACAGCAAGGCGTGAGAGGGGTACCCGTGGCGCCCTTTCGCCTGCCCTAGGCTTAGGGCTCACGTTCGCCGCACCACTCCAGGGAGACGCACATGGCCCCGGGCCTTCCTACCGCCATGGACCGACCGCACTTCATCGGCATCGGCGGCGCCGGGATGTCGGGCATCGCCAAGATCCTGGCCCGGCGCGGGGCGAAGGTGGCGGGCAGTGACGCCAAGGACTCCGAGACCGCGCAGGCGCTGCGGGCGCTGGGTGCGACCGTGCACATCGGACACGCCGCCGAGCACCTGGCCGACGACGCCAGCTGCGTGGTCGTCTCGTCGGCGATCCGCGCGGACAACCCGGAGCTGGCCCGTGCCGCGGCGCTGGGCATCCCCGTCGTCCACCGTTCGGACGCCCTCGCCCGGCTGATGGACGGCCTGCGGCCGATCGCCGTGGCGGGCACGCACGGCAAGACGACCACCACGTCGATGCTGGCGGTCTCCCTCTCCGAGCTGGGCCTGGACCCGTCGTACGCCATCGGCGGCGACCTGGACGCCCCCGGCTCCAACGCGGAGCACGGCGCGGGCGAGATCTTCGTCGCCGAGGCGGACGAATCGGACCGCAGCTTCCACAAGTACGCGCCCGAGGTCGCGATCATCCTCAACGTGGAGCTCGACCACCACGCCAACTACGCGTCGATGGAGGAGATCTACGAGTCCTTCGGGACGTTCGTCGACCGGATCGCCGAGGGCGGCACGCTGGTGGTCTCGGCCGACCACGAGGGCGCGCGGGAGCTGACCCGCCGGGTCGCCGCGGGTGACGTGCGGGTGGTGACGTACGGCGAGGCCGAGGACGCCGACGTGCGGATCCTGTCCGTGCTGCCCCAGGGCCTCAAGAGCCAGGTCACGGTGGAGCTGGAGGGCCAGGAGGTCACCTTCGCCGTCTCCGTCCCCGGCCGGCACTACGCGAGCAACGCGGTGGCCGCGCTGGCGGCGGGCGTCGCGCTGGGCGTTCCGGTGTCCGAGCTGGCCCCGGCGCTGGCCGCGTACACCGGCGTCAAGCGCCGGCTCCAGCTCAAGGGCGAGGCGGCCGGGGTCCAGGTCGTCGACTCCTACGCGCACCACCCCACCGAGATGACGGCCGACCTGGAGGCGATGCGCGCCGCCGTCGGCGACGCGCGCATCCTGGTGGTCTTCCAGCCCCACCTCTTCTCCCGGACCCAGGAGCTCGGCAAGGAGATGGGCCGGGCCCTGGCCCTGGCGGACGCCTCGGTCGTGCTCGACATCTACCCGGCCCGTGAGGACCCGATCCCGGGCGTCACCAGCGAACTGATCATCGAGGCCGCGCGGGCGGCCGGTGCGGACGTGACGACGGTGCACGACAAGGCCGAGGTGCCCGAGGTCGTCGCGGGAATGGCCGGACCCGGTGATCTCGTTCTCACCATGGGCGCGGGCGACGTGACGGACCTGGGCCCGCAGATCCTGGACCGCCTGTCGCGGGCCTGACCGAGAACCAGAGGGGCTGAGCTTCATGTCGTACGACGTCGAAAAGCCGGACGAGCAGTGGCGTGCGGAGCTGACCCCGGCCGAATACGCCGTGCTGCGCCAGGCCGCGACCGAGCCCGCCTTCACCGGTGAGTACACCGACACCAAGTCCAAGGGCGTCTACTCCTGCCGCGCGTGCGGTGCGGAGCTGTTCACCTCGGAGACGAAGTTCGAGTCGCACTGCGGCTGGCCCTCCTTCTTCGACCCGAAGGACACCGACGCGGTCGAGCTGATCGCGGACCGCTCGCACGGCATGGTGCGGACCGAGGTGCGCTGCGCCCGGTGCGGATCACACCTCGGCCACGTGTTCGAGGGTGAGGGTTATCCGACCCCCACCGATCAGCGGTACTGCATCAACAGCATCTCCCTGCGGCTGGAGCCGACCGAGAGCTGACCACAACCGGCCGACGCCGGACCGCCTGACGCCGGACCGCCTGACGCCCGCACGGAGAGTTCTGTGCGGGCGTCGTCGCGTTCACCTGGGCCGGACCCGCTCAGGCCGGTTCTGGGCGGCCGGTCGCCTCGGCGCTTCCCGCGGGCGACTCCTGATCCCGCTCGGCCATCCTCCGGATGACGCCGGGCGGGATCGCCGTGTTCTGGGCGGCGTCCTCGGCGGTGTGGTGGTCACGGAGGAGCGCGACCAGGACGCGGGCCGGGAGGCGGGGGCAGCGGGTGGCCGCCCAGCGGACCGAGCGGTCGGGGTCGTCGAGGAGGCGGACCGCGCCCAGGCTGCTCAGGCGTGGGTCGTCGGCGGCGCGGAAGCGGACCTCGCGATGCGGGTCGAGGGTGAAGCGTTCGACGAGTTCCGGGGTGGAGTCCGGGTCGTCCAGGGCTAGCTGGCGCAGACGGGGGTGGGGGTCGTCGGCGTGTCGCAGGAGGCCGGTGCGGGGGAAGCGGGGGTGCGTGCGCGGCCGGCCGGGGGAGGTGAGGCTGCCGTTCCACCAGTGCCAGACCTGGAGCAGCATCCAGGGCGGGGCGTCGTCGCAGGACTCGGCGAGGAAGAGGTGGACGACGCGGTCCTCGTCGTGGGCGAGCCGGTCGACGACGTCCGGCGGCAGGTGGCGGGCGCGGGCGACGGAGCGGCGGATCAGGGGGTGGGAGGAGGCGGAGAGACGGCGCATGGCGTCGGGGTCGTCGTGGAGGGCGTGGACCCAGGGGAGGGTGTCGTGGTGGACCGCGGGGTCGAAGTCGTAGGAGACGGCGGAGCGTCGGGCCTCGGTGAGGTCCGGGCGCAGGGCGATCGTGCCCCGGACGGACGGGTCGGGGTCTCCGGCCAGGACCTCGACCAGGGCCGGGGACAGGCGGGGGTTGTCGGCGAGGGCACGGCGCAGGGCGGCGTCCGGGTGCCGGGACAGGTGGTCGGCCAGGTCCGGTTCCAGCACGGAGCCGGTGACGACGCGGGTGGCGTCGCCGAGGTCGCCGCTCTCGAAGACGGCGAGGGGCACCGGGTGCTCACGGTGATGCAGCCGGCGGGCGGCGGCGCGGACGCCGGGGTCGGGGTCGGTGAGGAGCACGCGGCGCTCGTCGGCGTCGAGGTCCGGCCAGGCCGCGGGACAGGCGGACCGTCGGACCTGCGGCTCGGGATCGGTGAGGAGGGCGCGGGCCACGGTGACCGGCAGGCCCGTCAGGGAGGCGGCCTCGGCACGGACACGGGCGACGGGATCGGCGGCGAGACGCTCGTACGCGGCGGAGGTGAAGGTCGCGCGGTAGTCGACGGCGACGCTGACCAGGGCCCAGCGCCGACGGTCGTCCTCCTCGGCGAGGACGAGGCGGCTCCACTGGTTGGGCGTCAGCCGGTTGATCCCGGTGTCGACCAGGGCGCTGCGCACCTTCCAGTCCGGGTGGACGAGCAACCGGTCGATCAGGCCGGCGGGAAGGTCGCGGCCGTAGTACCTCCCGGTGCGTACGACGAGGTCGAGCCGCAGGTCGTCGGGCAGGGCGGCGTTGGACAGGAGCCCGGTCGCCCACCGCTCCCGTGTCCGCGGTGAAATCCGGAGCCCGTCGAACAGCCCGTCCCAGGCCGCTTCCCGCTCCTCCTCGCTCTCCTCCCGCGCCAGTTCCCGGGCCCGTCGTTCCTGGTGTGCGGGGACGTCGTCGACCACGACCAGCCAGATCTCGTGGTCCTCGGTGGTGACCCCGATCAGCGTCTTCCCGTCGGGGGAGAGCGTCATGAACTCCGGGCGGCCGGACTGATTCCGCAGGACCTCCGCGAGCCGCCACTCCTCTCCGAGCCGGACCCGGAACCAGCCGCCGTGTCCCGGCGTGACCAGGAAGCCGCCGTCCTCGCCGAACAGCCCGTGCGCGGTGGCCAGCCGGAACCACTCCGTGTCGGTGTCGGCGAACGGGTCGGTGGCGTCCAGTCGTACGACGGCGGTCGGTACCGCGTCTTCCGCCTCGATCGGCCGCAGCGCCGCCCGGACGGGGAGAGCGTCGGGGGCGGCGCCCCAGCCGCCCGCGTCCTCCAGTCCCGCCTCGGCGAGTATCGCGTCGGCCTTCTCCCGTGGAGTGGTCACGCTTTCGTCCCCCGCTCCCGGTCGCCCGTGCGAATGCCGTCGCCGCTGTCCACGGCGGGCCCGGTCGGGTGGCCGGTGAGCCGTTCGCGGCCGACGCCGAACCGGTCGGGCAGGGGGACGAGCCAGGGTGGCATGGTTTCCATGGCTGTGATCCTGGTCCGGCGAACCGTCCCGCGCACCTCTCCCACAAGCTGTTCAGTAAAGTGAACCGATTGCAGGATATGGTGAACGCCGGTGCGGGTGGACCGGCGAACCGCCGGCGCGGGGTGCCCGGACCGGACGGCCCGGACCCCGAGGAGAGACCGTGATCGACCGTGACGACGTCCGAGCCGCCGCCGAGCGCATCCGCGGGTATGTCCGGCGTACGCCGCTGCTGGACGTCTCCGACGGCCGCCGGGCGCTGCTGCTGAAGTGCGAGCAGCTCCAGCACACCGGGGTCTTCAAGGCGCGCGGCGCGTTCAACCGCGTGCTGGCCGCCCGGGAGCGGGGCGAGCTCGACCCGGACGTCGGCATCGTCGCCGCCTCCGGTGGCAACGCCGGGCTGGCGAACGCGTACGCCGCCTCGGTGCTCGGTGTGCCGGCGACGGTGTTCGTGCCGGAGACCGCGCCCGCCGTGAAGGTCGAGCGGCTGCTCGCCTACGGTGCGAAGGTCCGGCAGGTGGGCACCGAGTACGCGCAGGCCTACACCGCCGCGGTCGAGTTCGCCGCCGCCCGGGCCGCGCTGTTCTGCCACGCCTACGACCAGCCCGAGATCGCGGCCGGGGCCGGCACGATGGCCGAGGAGATACTGGCGGACGACCCGGCCGTCGACACGATCGTGCTCTCCGTCGGCGGCGGCGGGATGTACGCGGGGGTCGCCGCCTCCGCGGAAGGCCGGGCGCGGGTCGTCGCCGTCGAGCCCGCGGCGATCCCGACGCTCCACAGCGCGCTCGCGGCCGGCGCGCCGGTCGACGTGGCGGTCTCCGGGATCGCCGCCGACTCCCTGGGTGCGCGACGGGTGGGCGACATCGCCTTCGACCTCGCGCGCCGCACCCGTCCGACGAGCGTGCTCGTCGACGACCTCGCCATCGACCGGGCCCGCCGTCATCTCTGGTCCGCCTACCGCATCGCCGCGGAGCACGGCGCGGCCACGGCCGTCGCCGCGCTCACCTCCGGCGCCTACGTGCCCGAGGAGGGCGAACGGGTCGCCGTCATCGTCTGCGGCGCCAACACCGACCCGGCCACGCTCGCCGGACCGGAGTGAGTCCCCGGTTCTTCGGCGCCGGCGCCGCGCCGGGGCCGGTCGGCGGGCTCAGGAGACGATGAACACGGTCACGTCGGCCGGGTCGTCGGACGTCTCGTAGGTGTGCGGGCCGTCGCCGTCGAACGTCAGCAGATCGCCCGGACGCAGCGTGGCCTCCTCGCCCTCGGGGCCGGCCCGGAGCACACCGGACGCGACGAGCAGGTGCTCGACCGTGCCCGGCGCGTGCGGAACGCCCTCCAGCCGGGTGTGCGCGGGCATCCGCAGCCGCCAGATCTCCGTGCTGTGACCGGTGCTCACCCGGCGCAACAGCTCGCGGGTGATCTCGTCCCCGGCCGTGGGTGAACTCGGGAGCAGGGTCGTTCCCGCCCGTTCCGCGTCGCCCAGCAGGTCGGTCAGCGGGATCCGCAGGGCGAAGGCGAGCGCGTCGAGGGTGTCGATGGTCGGGTTGCCGTTGCCCGACTCGATGCTCGACAGCGACGCCTTGCTGATCTCGGCACGCCGGGCGAGCTCCGCCGCCGTCATGCCCCGCTGCTCCCGTCGGCGCCGAATCTGTGCCCCCACGTTCGCGCCCCGGCCGTGTGCGGGTCGTTCGGCTGGTGACATCGGGGCTCCGGATCGTGGCAGGGGGCACTGTGGCCTCAGCCTACGGTCGACCGGCCTCGCGTACGTATGCCCGGCCGCCCCCCCGTGTACGTACGCCCGGCCTCGCCTACGGTCGGCCGGCCTCGCGTACGTATGCCCGGCCGCCCCCGTGTACGTACGCCCGGCCTCGCGTTCGGCCGGGCGGCACGGGGCGGTGTGCACGTCCGGGGCCGAACCGGGGCCGACGTCCCTGTCGTGATCCGCGCCATCGCACGGCTCTTGACCCGCGTCACCCCGCTCGCCTCTACTTCGGTCCGGGAGAAAACGCTTTCCCCCTCATGTTCCACGCGCCTCCCGTCTCCCCGCCAGAACCCCAGAGCCCCGCCAGAGCCCCAGAGCCCCGCATCCCCTCCCACTTCCCGGAGAGCCATGCCCCGCACTCGCTCCGCCCCGCTCCCGACGGGTCCGGTCCGCCTCGGCCCCGACGCCCGTACCGCACTGCGGCCCGCCGTCGCCGAGGTGCGCTCCGGCTTCTGGCACACCCGCCGCGAGGTCAACGCGCGCACCTCGATCCCCCAGGGCCCCGGCCTGCTGGAGTCCGCCGGGAACCTGCACAACCTGCGGCTGGCGGCGCCCGCGCCCGCGCCGGAGGCGCTGTCGGACGCCGTGGTCCAGGGCGAGTTCCGGGGCGCGTACCCCTTCGTCGACACCGACGTCTACAAGTGGCTGGAGGCCGCCGCCTGGCAACTGGCCCAGGAGCCCGCCGCGGAGCTGGCGGCCCACACCGACCGGATCGTCGCGCTGGTCGCGGACGCCCAGCAGCCCGACGGCTACCTCAACACCTGGTTCCAGCTCCGCCAGGGCGGCGAGCGCTACCAGGACCTGCGCTGGGGGCACGAGCTGTACTGCGCGGGCCATCTGATCCAGGCGGCGGTGGCCCACCACCGCGCCACCGGACAGGACGAACTGCTCACCGTGGCACGCCGGTTCGCCGACCATCTGGACGCCACCTTCGGTCCGCCCGGCAGCGGCCGGCCGATCGACGGCGTCGACGGCCACCCCGAGGTGGAGACCGCCCTGGTCGAGCTGTACCGGGAGACCGGCGAACGCCGCTACCTCGACCTTGCCGGCTACTTCGTCGACCGCTACGGCCACGGCCTGCTCGGCGGCGAGGCCTACTGCCAGGACCGGGTGCCGCTGCGCGAGGCGACCGACGTCGAGGGACACGCCGTACGCCAGCTCTATCTGCTGGCCGGGGCGACGGACCTGGCCACCGAGACCGGCGACGCCGGACTGCGCGCCGCCGCCGAGCGGCTGTGGCGGTCGATGACCGCCACCAAGACGCACCTCACCGGCGGGCTGGGCGCCCGCCACGACGAGGAGGCCTTCGGCGATCCCTTCGAACTGCCCGGCGAACGCGCCTACTGCGAGACGTGCGCCGCCGTCGCCTCCGTCCAGTGGAGCTGGCGCCTGGCCCTGCTCACCGGCGAGAGCCGCTACGGCGACCTGATCGAACGCACCCTCTACAACGGCTTCCTGGCGGGTGTCTCACTGGACGGCGAGAGCTGGCTGTACGTCAACCCGCTCCAGGTCCGCGACGGGCACACCGACCTCGGCGGCGACCGTTCGGCCCGCCGCACCCGTTGGTTCCGCTGCGCGTGCTGCCCGCCGAACGCGATGAGGCTCCTCGCGTCCCTCGGGCACTACCTCGCGTCCGGCGACGCGGACGGCCTCCAGATCCACCAGTACGTCACCGGCCGCTACCGCGGCGACCTCGACGGCACGCCCGTCACCGTGGCCGCCGAGACCGACTACCCCTGGCACGGCGTGATCTCCCTGACGGTGGAGGAGACTCCGCGGGACCGGCCCTGGACCCTGTCGCTGCGCATCCCGCAGTGGTGCCGCGAGTACCGCGTGCGGCACGGGTCCCGGACGTACGACCGCACGGACGCCCCGGTCGCGGACGGCTGGCTGCGACTGGCCGGGACGTGGGCCCCGGGCGACCGGGTCGTCCTCGAACTCGGTCTCGAACCCCGCCTCACCGCGGCCGATCCGCGGGTGGACGCCGTACGCGGCTGCGTCGCGGTGGAACGCGGACCGCTCGTGTACTGCCTGGAGCAGGTGGACCACCCCGGGGGCGGCCTGGACGACATCGTCCTCGACCCGACCCGTCCGCTCGCCGTGAAGCACCGCCCCGACCTGCTCGGCGGCGTCACCACGGTGCTGGCCGCCGGACACCGCAGGCCGCTCCCGGACGCCGGCTGGTGGCCGTACCGCCCCGCCGGGGCGGAGCCCGGCCCCCGGCGCCCGGCGGGCGACCCCGTCGAGCTGACCGCGATCCCGTACTACGCCTGGGCCAACCGGCGGGACGGCGGCATGCGAGTCTGGCTGCCGACCTCCTGAACCGGCCCCCGCCCGGGGCTCACAGCACCTTGCGCTGCACGAGCGCCGAGAGCACCAGCGCGCCCGGGACCAGCGGCACCCACACCGTCAGGACGCGGTAGCCGATGACGGTCGCCGTGGCCAGGCCCAGCGGCGCGCCGAACGCGGTCATGGCCAGTACCGTCGCCGCGTCCACGGGCCCGATGCCGCCGGGCGCCGGTACGGCTCCGACCGCGGTGCCCGCCGCCAGGAACGCGAACACCACCTGGGCCCAGGACAGGGGCAGCCCCAGCGAGGCGCCGACCGAGGCGACCACGCACCCCTGGAGCACCGGAGTGGCGGCCGAGCCGCCCCACAGGGCCAGCACCCGGCTGGGCCGGGTGTGCAGCACGCGCGCGTCGGACAGCGCGGTACGCACGAGTACGAGGGCCGGCCGGCGCAGCGGACGCACCACGGTCACGAGCAGCGCGGCCACCGCCGGACCGGCCACCAGGCACACCGTGATCAGCAGCAGTGTCCCGTGGTCCGGGACCAGCGCGCCGAGCTCCAGCATGTCCGGGAAGGCCAGCACGAACACGAGCAGGACCGGGATCTTCGCGATCGGCTTGACCAGCGAGTACAGCGCGATCGAGGCGGTCGCCCGGGCGAGGGGGATGCCCTGGCCCTGGTAGAAGCGCAGGGTGACGGCGTGCGCGCCGACGCTGGCCGGGAGCACGTGGTTGGCGGCTCCGGCGGCGAACTGGGAGGCGATCAGCAGCCCCGTCGGCAGCCGGTCCGGGATGGAGCCCTGCCGTACGACGGCGGCGGCCACCCAGCCCAGGCAGGTGAGGAGGACGGCGAGCAGCAGCCACCAGGGGTCGGCCGAGGCCAGCCGGGCGGTACCGCCGCGCACGGAGGGCCAGTCGACCGCCGCCCACACCCCGATCAGCAGGACGGGAAGCAGGACCGCCGCCCGGTGGAGCAGTCTGGCGGCCGCCGGGGAGCGGAGGGGGGACGCGGGGAGCGGGGGAGGTGCGGGTGAGGCGCCGGGTGCGGGAGGGGAGAGCGCGGTGGCGGGCGGAGTGCAGGAGGAAGCGGCGGGGGCGGAAGCGGGGGCGGGGAGCGGCCCCCGGGAGTCGTCGAGCGGCAGGAGGGACACGACGGCAACGTCCCCGCCCGGTGTGACGCAAGGGTGTCCGGGAACCGACGGAGCGTGGGCGAGCGGACGTCGCGGCCGCGGCGGCACCGCGGCGGACCCGGCACCGCGGCGGACCCGGCCAGGCGGGCGGACCCGCCAGGCGGGCGGACCCGGCCCACACGTCCGTGTCCCCGAAGCGCCGCGCGCCCCGCGGAAGCGGCCTCACGGCCCTGCTGGGCTCCAGCGGCGCCGTGTCGGTCTCGGCGGTCCGGTCGGTGAGGGGGATTCGACGGCCGCGTCGCGCCCGCAGTGATCAGCACCTTGCGGCCGGCACCGCACGCCAAGCCCCGGGCCCCGGAGCCCCCGCGCCCGGGTCAGCCGCCGCCGGGCGCGAGCGGGAGGGCGACCGTGAACACGGTGGCGCCGGGGTCGTCGCCCAGTTCGATGGTGCCGCCGTGCGCGCGCACCAGCGATCCGGCGACCGACAGGCCCAGGCCGCTGCCGCCGCGGTCCCGGCTGCGGGCCTTGTCGACCCGGTAGAAGCGGTCGAACACCCGGTCGCGGTCGGCGGCCGGTATCCCGGGGCCGGTGTCCGTGATCCGTACGACCGCCCGGTCGGCGGTGACGTGGAGGACGAGGGACACCGGAGTGCCGTCCGGGGTGTGCACGGCGGCGTTGGTGAGCAGGTTGTCCAGCACCTGCCGGACCCGCTGCGGGTCCAGCCGCAGCCACACCGGCGCCGGCCCGGCCGTCACGGTCAGCGGATGCTCCGGGTGGCTCGCGCGGAACGCGTCGGCCGCGTCCCCGACCAGCTCCACCAGATCGGCGTCCCGCATCCGCAGCGGCGTCTCCACCTCCTCGGCGTCCAGCCGCGCGAGCAGCAGCAGGTCGTCCAGCAGGAAACCCATCCGGGCGGCCTCGGCGCGCAGCCGGGCCAGATGCCGGTCCCGTTCCTCGGGGGCGTTGGCGGCCGCGTACTGGAAGAGGTCCGCGTAGCCCCGTACCGACATCAGCGGGGTGCGCAGCTCGTGCGAGGCGTCCGCGACGAAGCGGCGCAGCCGCTGCTCGGCCTGCGCGCGCACCGCGAGGGAGGCGTCGATGTGCTCCAGCATCGTGTTGAACGCGACGCGCAGCTCCTCCACCTCGGGGCCGCCGCCCGGGGCGTCCGCGCGCAGCGGCAGCCGGGCCGCCGACCCGGTCAGGTTGTGCGAGGCGATGCCGTGCGCGGTGTGCGCCATCTCGCTCAGCGGCCGCAGCCCGCGCCGCAGCAGCGCCCGCCCGGCCACCACCAGCGTGAGCAGGGCCAGGGCGAACGCCACGACCTGCACGGTGATCAGCTGGCGCACGGTGGCGTCGATGCCGGCCGTGGGCGCGGCCGTGACCAGGACCACCCCCGGCTGCACCGCGCAGGCCCGCAGCCGGTAGGTGCCCGCCCCGTCGATCATCACGGTGCGCTGGATCTCGTGCCGGGTGCTCGCCCTGAGCTCGGCCAGGGCGGTCAGCGCGCGGCTGTCGGACGGCACCTCGGCCGGGGTGCGCAGCACCGCCGAGGTCCCCGTCACGTCGTACACCGCCGTGTACCAGCCGTAGTACGGCTGGCGGGTCACCGTGCCGTGCGCGGCGGCGTCCTTGGACTGCACGACCTGGACCAGCTTCAGCTGCGCGGTGAGCTGGTGGTCCAGGTACTCGCGCATGTACATGGTCAGCGCGGTGCCGACGACGGCGAACACGCCCAGCGACAGCGCGCCCAGGCCGAGCGCCAGCCGGGTGCCCAGGCGCAGCCTGCGATAGGTGTGCCGGAACCGTCCGAGCACCGTGCTCACTGCGTCGCCTGCCGGACCACGTACCCGAACCCGCGCACGGTGTGGATCAGCGGATCGCCCGTGGCGTCCAGCTTGCGGCGCAGCCGGCTGACCACCAGCTCCACGACGTTGGAGCGGCCGCCGAAGCCGTACTCCCACACGTGGTCGAGGATCTGCGCCTTGGTCAGGACGGTCGGCGACCTGCGCATCAGATAGCGCAGCACCTCGTACTCGGTGGGCGTCAGGGTCAGCAGCAGGCCGTCGCGCCGCACCTCACGCGTGTCCTCGTCCATCGTCAGGTCCGCCACCCGCAGCACCGACCGCCGGAACCCGGGCCCGGTGCTGCGCCGCAGCACGGTCCGCAGCCGGGCCATCAGCTCCTCCACCGCGAACGGTTTGACCAGGTAGTCGTCGCCGCCCCGGGTCAGTCCCGCCACCCGGTCGGCCACCGTGTCGCGGGCGGTGAGGAACACCACCGGCACCATCGTCCCGGAGCCGCGCAGCCGGTCCAGGACGCCGAAGCCGTCCACGTCGGGCAGCATCAGGTCGAGCACCACGATGTCCGGATGGAACTCGGCGGCCCGGCGCAGCGCCTCCTCGCCCGAGTGCGCGGTGACCGCCTCCCAGCCCTCGTAGCGCGCGACCGTCGCCACCAGGTCGGCGATCGGCGGGTCGTCGTCCACGACGAGAAGTCGTACCTTTTCCACCCGCTCATAGTGCTTCCCCCGGTCCCGGCCACCGGGGCGGGGGCACCGCCGAGACCACTTCGATAACCACTTGAAAGATGAACGACAGCAAAATGACAGCTCCGCGCGGACAAGCTCGGAAGCCCCGGCCCCGATCAAGGAGCTCCCGCCCGTGACGACCGTCCAATCGCCCCCCGCGCCTCCCACGGGCCTGCGCCCCAGGGTGGTGGCGCGCACCGGCCTGTACGCGGTGCTGGCCGCGAACGCGGCCGTGGTCGCCTGGTTCTTCACCCAGGCGGGCTTCGCCTCCAACGCCCTGATCGTGCTGGGCCGGCTGACCGGTCTGTACGGCGCGCTGCTGATGGCGTTCCAGCTGCTGCTGGTGGCCCGGCTGCCCTGGCTCGACCGCCGGATCGGCATGGACCGGCTGACCTCCTGGCACCGCTGGACCGGCTTCGGCATCCTGTGGACCCTGCTCGCGCACGTCGTGTTCATCGCCTTCGGCTACGCCGACTCCTCCGGCATGGACCCGGTGAGCCAGGTGGTCGACCTCGCCGAGACCGTCGAGGGCGTGCTGCGGGCCGTCGTCGCCCTCGCGATCATCCTGGTGGTGGGCGCGGTCTCGGGCCGCTGGGCCCGGCGCCGGCTGGCGTACGAGACCTGGCACTTCATCCACCTGTACACCTACGTCGCCGTCGTCCTGGCCTTCACCCACCAGGTCGCGGTCGGTACGACGTTCACCGCGTCGGCCGCCGCGAGGACCTACTGGTACGCCGTGTGGGGCCTGGCCCTCGGCTCGGTCGTCGTCGGCCGGGCCGTGCTGCCGCTGTGGCGCAACCAGCGGCACCAGCTCCGGGTGTCGGCCGTCGTCCCCGAGTCGGACACGGTCGTCTCCATCCACATCACCGGACGCGACCTGGACCGGCTGCCCGCCCGGGCCGGCCAGTTCTTCCTGTGGCGGTTCCTCACCAAGGACCGCTGGTGGCAGGCCAACCCGTTCTCCCTGTCGGCCGCCCCGGACGGCCGCTCGCTGCGCCTGACCGCCAAGACGGCGGGCGACGGCACCGCAGCGCTGCGGCACCTGAAGGTCGGCACGCGCGTCTTCGCCGAGGGCCCCTATGGCGCCTTCACCGCCCTGCACCGCACCCGGCCCGAGTCCGTGCTCATCGCGGGCGGTGTCGGGGTCACCCCGATCAGGGCGCTCCTGGAGGAACTGCAGGGTCACGCCGTCGTCGTCTACCGCGTCGCCGCCGACCGGGACGCGGTCCTGTACGACGAGCTGCGCGAGCTGGCCCGGGTCAAGGGCGCCGAACTGCACCTGGTGACCGGCCCGGTCAGCCCCGACAAGCTCGCCCCGGCCGAACTCGCCCGGCTGGTGCCGGACATCGCCGACCGGGACGTCTTCCTGTGCGGACCGCCGCCCATGATGAACGCGGTGCTCGCCTCCCTGCGGGCGCTGGACGTGCCGGGACCGCAGATCCACTTCGAGCGCTTCAGCCTGGCGGGATGACGAGGGCCGAGGGAAAAGGGAAAGAGGGAAAGACCGTGAAACGAGCGATACCTGTCCTGGTCCTGAGCGTCGCGGGCCTCGTCCCGGTGTGGCGCTACGAGCCCTCCGGCGGGACGTCGTCGTCGGCCGAGGCGCCCGCGTCGACGTCGGACTCGTCCTCCTCGTCCTCGGGCGGCTCGGGGAAGGCCGTCGCGGGTTCGACGGTGCACACCGACAAGGGCGACGTGCAGGTGGAGGTGACGTTCGAGGGCGACCGGATCGCCTCCGTGCGGATGCTCCGGCAGCCCGACCACCCGCAGACGGCGGCCGCCGTGCCCACGCTGATCGCGGAGACGCTCCAGGCGCAGAGCGCGGACGTCGACACGGTGTCCGGCGCCACGATCACGAGCGACGGCTACAAGGAGTCGCTCCAGGCCGCCCTCGACGCCAAGGGCGCCTGACGTGCGGCGCGTCGAACACGTCATGGGGTTCCCGGTCTCGCTGCGGATCGACGATCCGTACGTCCCCGACGGCGTCGCGGACGCGCTGTTCGGCTGGCTCCGCGAGGTCGACGAGCGGTTCAGCCCCTTCAGGGCGGACAGCGAGGTGTCCCGGCTCGACCGGGGCGAGCTGTCCGCCGACGGGGTGAGCCCCGACCTCGCCGAGGTGCTCGGCCTGTGCGAGGAGTACCGGGTGGCGACCCGGGGCGCGTTCGACGTGCGGCTGCCCGGCCGGGGCCTCGACCCTTGCGCGGTGGTGAAGGGCTGGTCGGTGCAGCGGGCGGCCGGGCTGCTCCGGGACGCGGGACTCGGCCGGTTCTGCCTGAACGCCGGGGGAGACGTGGTGACGGCCGGCGGACCGTGGCGGGTCGGCGTACGGCACCCCGAGATCGCCGACCGGCTCTGCACCGTCCTGGAGGTCACCGACGGCGCGGTGGCCACCTCCGCGCGCTACGAGCGCGGCGACCACATCCTCGACGGCCGCACCGGTCTTCCGGCGACCGCTCTGCTCGGCGTCACCGTCGTGGCCCCGACGCTGACGGAGGCGGACGCGGTGGCCACCGCCGCCTTCGCGATGGGCGAGGAGGGCGTCGAGTGGGCCGCCGCGCGGGCGGGTTGCGAGGTGTACGCGGTGGACGCCCGGCGACGGGTCCTGCGCACCCCGGGACTTCCGGTGGCCGCGGCCGGGCAGGACGGAAGCGACGCAAGCCGAAGTGCCGTAACAAACCCGGTCTAGACTCTCCCCGCATCGGCCTGGCAACGACGACCGTGGCCGAAGAAGGACAGTTTCTGCCAAACCCGAAGGGCATTCGGCGTTTTGATACGGATAGATTCAGTCACCAAGCGGTACCCGGACGGCACGGTCGCGGTCGACCGGCTCTCGTTGGACATCCCGGACGGCTCGATCACCGTCCTCGTCGGTCCCTCGGGCTGCGGGAAGACCACGACCCTGCGCATGATCAACCGGATGGTCGAGCCGAGCGAGGGCACCATCCTCCTCGACGGGGTCGACATCCGGCGACAGCCGGTCAACACCCTGCGCCGCTCCATGGGTTACGTCATCCAGAACGCCGGTCTCTTCCAGCACCGCACGATCGTCGACAACATCGCCACCGTGCCGCGGCTGCTCGGCTGGGGCAAGGACCGGGCCCGTGCCCGGGCCCGCGAGCTGATGGAACGGGTCGGTCTCGACGCCTCGCTCGCCAAGCGCTACCCCTACCAGCTCTCCGGCGGCCAGCAGCAGCGCGTCGGGGTGGCACGGGCGCTCGCCGCCGATCCGCCGGTGCTGCTGATGGACGAGCCGTTCTCCGCCGTCGACCCCGTCGTGCGCAAGGGACTCCAGGACGAACTCCTGCGGATCCAGGCGGAACTGGGCAAGACCATCGTCTTCGTCACGCACGACATCGACGAGGCGGTCAAGCTCGGCACGATGGTCGCCGTACTGCGCACCGGCGGTCACCTCGCCCAGTACGCCCCGCCCGCCGAACTGCTCTCCGACCCGGCCGACGCGTTCGTCGAGGACTTCCTCGGCTCGGACCGGGGCATCCGGCGACTGTCCTTCTTCCCGTCCGGCGGACTGGAGTTGCAGACGGCTCCGGTCGTCGCCCTGGACGCGGACGCCGGGAAGATCGCCGCGCGCGGCTCGGCCGCCGACGCACCCTGGCTCCTCGTCACGGACCTGGACGGCAGGCCCCTCGGCTGGGGCGACCCGAAGGACCTCACGGCGGGGGAGATCGAACCGGGCCGACTGCTGCCCTACGGACGGCCGTTCGTGCACGGGAAGGACTCGTTGCGGGCCGCGCTCGACGGAGCCGTGCTGTCGCCCACCGGATGGGCGGTCGGCGTGGACGGCACCGGCCGGGTCGTGGGGGTGGTGTCGCAGCAGGCCGTCGGCGAGGCGATCCGCAGCGCGCACGCCCTGGACCGCGGCGCCGACGCGCCCGCCCCGGACCGCGGCGCCGAGGACGCGCGGGCCGTCCGGTGAGCGGCTTCTTCGACATCCCCAGCGACCTCCAGCACACCTACGCGGGCCTGATCGGGCTGCATCTGCGCGAGGCGCTGGTGCCGGTCCTCGTCGGGCTGGTCGTCTCGCTGCCCGTCGCCCAGCTCTGCGTCCGCCTCCGCTGGCTGTACGCGCCCGTGCTGGGCGTGACCACCGTGCTGTACGCGATCCCCTCGCTGGCCTTCTTCGTCGTCCTGATCGACTACACCGGCCAGAGCGAGACCACGGTGATGATCCCGCTCGCCGTGTACAGCATGGTGGTGCTCGTGCCGGCGATCGTCGAGGGCGTGCGGTCGGTGCCGCCGGAGACCCTGGCCGCCGCCACCGCCATGGGCTTCGGACCCGTACGCCGTTACGTCCAGGTGCAGTTGCCCATCGCCGTGCCCGCGATCATCGCGGGCCTGCGGGTGGCCACCGTCTCCAGCATCAGCCTGGTCAGCGTCGGCATGCTGATCGGCAACCAGGGCGCGCTGGGCAACCTGCTGCACGACGCCCAGATCTACAACCGCCCCGAACTCGCGGTGAACTCCGTGGCGACGACGGCCGTGCTGGCGATCCTGGCCGACGCGGCCCTGGTCGCCGTACGACTGCTGCTGACCCCCTGGATGCCGAAGGAGAGCACGGCCCGGTGAACCTGCTCCAGTTCGTCCACGCCTTCTTCGGCGACGGCTCCCACTGGCACGGCTACGACGGCATCCCCACCCGGGTCCTCGAACACGTCCGGTACTCCCTGGAGGCGCTCGCCCTCGCCGCCGCGATCGGACTGCCGGTCGGCCTGGTCACCGGGCACTACGGCCGGGGCGGCAACGCCCTCGCCCTGCTCGCCACCGCGGGCCGGGCCCTGCCCACCTTCGGCCTGCTGGTGCTGGTGGTCACCTGGCTCGGCTTCGGCCTGGGGCCCGTGATGATCCCGCTGGTGGTCCTCGCCGTGCCGCCGATCCTGGTCACCACCTACGAGGCGGTCCGCTCCGTCGACCCCGCCCCGGTGGACGCGGCCCGGGGCATGGGCATGCCCGAGCCGCGGATCCTGTTCCAGGTGGAACTGCCGGTCGCCCTCACCCTGATCCTCGGCGGCCTGCGCTCGGCGGCCGTCCAGATCGTCTCGACGGCCACCATCGCCGCGTACGTCGGTCTCGGCGGACTCGGCCGGTACATCATCGACGGCCTCTACCAGCGCAACTACGAGAAGGTCGTCGGCGGCGCCACCCTGGTGGCCGCGCTGGCCCTGGCCACCCTCACGGCGTTCTGGGCGGTGGCCAGGCTCACCGTGTCCCCGGGGGTACGGCGCGGCACCTGACGGGCGCCGGGCCCGCGCCGCGCTCGACGCGTCCCACGCGGGACCGCCGGGCCCGCCGCGTCCTACGCGGCGCCCTCGGTGCGGGCCAGCGCGAGTTCGAGCACGACGAGCAGCGCGTCCCGCACCGAGCCCCGCTCGCGGGCGTCGAACACCGACAGCGGAGTGCCCTCGGCGATGTCGAGGGCCCAGCGGACCTCGTCCAGCGAGTGCTCCACCTTCCCGTCGAAGGCGTTGACCGCCACCGCGAAGGGGATGCCCTTGTGCTCGAAGTAGTCCACGGCCGCGTAACAGTCGTCCAGGCGGCGGGTGTCGACGATGACCAGCGCGCCGACCGCGCCCTCGACGATGTCGTCCCACATGAACCCGAACCGCTCCTGTCCGGGGGTGCCGAACAGGTACAGCTTCAGGGTGGGGTCGATGGTGATGCAGCCGAAGTCCATCGCGACCGTGGTCGTGGTCTTCTGCGGGGTGTGGCTGAGGTCGTCCACCCCGGCCGCGACCTCGGTGATGGCGGCCTCGGTGGTCAGCGGCTCGATCTCGGAGATCGAGCCGACGGCGGTGGTCTTGCCCACGCCGAAGCCGCCCGCGATCACCATCTTCACCGGCAGCGGCGGCCGTACGGTGCGCTGCGCGGCCGCGCCCCGGGTGAGCGGTTCAGTCGGTGTCACGGAGTATTCCTCGGGAGTCGGGGATGGCCCGCAGGCCTTCGATAACCCTGCGCAGGACGGACGCGCCGTGGGTGAGTCCCGCGTCCGGCACCTGCACGCTCAGCTGCCCGGCGCGGCGCAGGTCCTCGGCGAGGACCCGCACCACGTTCAGGTGCAGCCGCAGCCTGGCCGCGATCTCCGCGATGGACTGCGGCTGCCGGCAGGCGGCGACGATGTCGCGCCGCTCGAAGGAGAGCCGGTCGAGCCCGTCCAGCCCGGCGACCGTGGCCACCAGCTGGGTCTCGACGGGCATCGTCCGCCCGGGCTCGGCCTCGCCCGAGCCCGCCACACGGCCGGCGGTGACCAGGAACGGCCGCACGGCGGAGGCGGGTCCGACCGGAACCGGGTCCGGAACCGGATCGGCGACCGGAACCGGTTCCGGGGCCGCGACGGGGTCCGGCTCCGCGACCGGGTCCGGCTCCGGAGGTGGTGCGGCGCCGTCCGCCATGGGCAGCTCTCTTTTCTCTCGCGACCGGCGGCGGCCGGTCAGCGCCGGGACGCCGCGCCGACGCTGTTCTTGAGTTCGAGCACGAGCTGGGGGCTGAGCGCGGCGCCCGCCCGGTTGGCGAACACCGTCATCTCGTAGGCGATGTTGCCCAGCTTGGCCTCCTTGTCGGTGACCACGCCGAGCACCGCGCCGCTGCCGATCGCGGAGACCAGCACATGGCCGCCCTCGAGGTCGATGATGACCTTGTTCAGGCCGCCCAGACCGTAGTTGCCCGAGGCGCCCGCGGCCAGGCTGGTGATGCCGGAGACGATCGCCGCGAGACGCTCGGAGTCGGCGTGCTCGCGCAGCTCGGACACGGCGATGAGCAGCCCGTCGGAGGACACCGCGATCGCGTCGACCACACCTGCGGTCTCTGTGGCGAAACGATTGAGCAGCCAGGTGAAGTCGGCTGCGGCGGCCTGCAGATCGGTCGGCGCGGACTCGCCCGACGGGGTGTCACCTGTCGACGTACTCACTGCTCGGCTCCTTCCGGGAGGTGGTTCGGGTCGTGCGGGTGGAGAGTGGTCGGGACCGGCTCGGCCGGCAGGCGGTGCGAGGCGGTGTCCTGGTTGGCGCGTTCCACGCCCGCCTCGAACTCCTCCAGCGCGGAGCGGACGGCGTCGGCGTCGTCCGGCACGGCGGTCTGCCGCGCGGACTGCTGCCCGGCGTCCACGGTGGTGCGCAGGGTGGCGCCGCGCACCCGGCGGCGCAGCGGCCGGGCCCCGCCGTCGCCGGCGTAGGCCGCGGCCTCCGCGCGGGGTGCGGGGACGGGCGGAGCCGGGTCCGTGGCCTGCGTCGCGGCGCCCGCCGCCGGAGCGTCCGCCGGGTCCTGCCCGGACCGCGGGACACGGCGGGGGAGGGCACCGGGGTGCTCGTCGGCCGACTGCCGCGCCGACGGTACGGCGGAGGGCGACGGCCTGGGCCCGGAGGCGGCGGCCGAACCCGCGGAGGCGTCGGCGTGGGCCGTACCGGAGAGGGAGCCGGAGCCGGTGCGGTCCGTACCGGCAGATGCGCCGGCGCGGGAGGCGTCCGAAGAACCGGCCGGGCCGCCGGAGGCCACCGCGCTCATCGTCAGCAGCAGCGACGACGGGATCGTCACCTCGGCCGTCACACCGCCGCCCCGGGTGCGGGACAGGTCGACCCCGACCTCCCAGCGACGGGCCAGCGTGCCCACCACGAAGAGGCCGAGCACCTTCGTCGGCACCAGGTCCAGCCGCTCGCGGCGGATCAGGCGGCCGTTCTCCTCGGCGAGCCGTTCGGCGCTCATGCCCAGACCGTGGTCGGCGACCGTGATCGTCGCGCCGGCGTCCCCGGAGCGCACGGTCACCTCCACGGGACTGCCCGCGGGCGAGAACGACACGGCGTTCTCCAGGAGTTCGGCGACCATCAGGGTCAGGTCGCCGACCAGGTCCGGCTCCACCATGACCGTGGTCCCGGCGTGCAGTTCGACCCGGTGGAAGTCCTCGATCTGGCCGAGCGCGGCCCGTACGACGTTGGCGAGGGCGGTGGGTCCGGAGGCCAGGACGGTCTCGCGGATGCCGGCCAGCAGCATCAGGCTGTCCGCGTTGCGGCGCAGCCGGACCGCGATGTGGTCGATGGAGTAGAGGTGTTCGAGGAGCGCCGGGTCGGTCTCGCCGCGCTCGACGGAGTCGATCAGCGCCAGCTGCCGGGTGGTGAGGTTGCTGACCCGGCGGCCCATGTTGCCGAACATCTCGGCCACGTTGCGGCGGCTGAGCACCTGACGTTCCAGCAGCGCGACCGCGGTGGTCTGCACCCGGTTGAAGACCTCGGCCAGCTCGCCGATCTCGTCGTGGGCGGTGACGGGCATCGCGCGCAGCAGCGGCGGCCCCTCGGCCTCGTCGTCGTCGGCCACCCGGGCGAGTTCCCGGCCGGCCACGTCGGCGACCTCCTGCGCGGCACCGGTGAGCGCCTGCACCGGACGGACCACGGAGCGGCGGACCGCCACGGAGAAGGCGATCCAGGCGGCGAACCCGATCAGCGCCAGGCTCAGCAGCAGACCGGCGCGCCACTGGGCGCCGGTGGAGGCGTCGTCGGCCCGGTCGGCGATCTGGTCGATCAGCGAGGTGGTGATCTTCAGCCGCTCCTGGGCCTGCTGCAGGTAGCCCGGGTAGGAGTCGATCGAGTCCTGGAGCGCCGCGCGGATCTGCGCGGTGGTCGCGGCCTGGAGCGCGCTCGGGTCGATCTGGAGTTCGGCGTAGTGCCGGATGATGGCGGTCTGCGCGCTGGTGTGCTCGATGCCGCCGAGCTCGTCGGCCTGCTCCTCGGAGGCGAACTGCGCGAACCGTTCGGCCTGGTAGGTGTACAGCTCGTAGGAGCCGACCGCGCCCGTGAACTCGATGAGCGCGTTGGTGTCACCGGTGCGCGCCGAGAGCACACCGGTCTCGAAGGCGCCGTGCGCCGCGTCGGCGCGCAGCAGCGAGTCGAGCAGGGTGCCGGTGAAGGTGGCGGCCAGGTCGGCGTCGCGGTCCAGGCCGAGGCCGTTGATGAGGCCCTCGGCGGCGCCCGCGTACGCCGGGTCGATGTTGTCGGCGGGCAGATAGCCCTGCTCGATGGTGTTCCGCAGGTTCTCCAGACCCTCGACCTCGCGCAGGGCCCGCGCCTCGGCGACGGGCAGCCGGTCGCCGAAGGTGTCGCGCACCTTCTCGATCTGGGTGTCCACGGCCAGCTGCGCCATGCGGTAGGCCTCGGACGAGGGCGTGCCGCCGTCGTAGGCCGCCTGGTGCCGCACGGACAGCAGGATGGCCTGCTGGTGCTCGGCCTGCACCCGGCCGACGAGTTGCGCGACCTGCGTGCTGTCGCGGACCAGCTGGGCCGCCGACGTGGCGCTGGACGACTCCCGCAGGAGATCGGTGATGAGGTAGCCGAGCAGGACGGCGACCACGGTGAGCGGAACGCCGACGAGAATGTTGAGCTTGCGCCTGAAGGGCCACCGGTCGGCGAAGTCCCGAACGCTCCCGCGTCCGGGCGGGTCCGGTGGTGCCGACCGTGGGGATCCCCCCTGCTCGGGCGAGGCCGAGAGTCTGGGGGAGGGCGCGTCCACCTGATTCGTGGACACCGGGCCTCCTTCACGGGTGCTGCGCGGTGCGTGCTGTGTCGCGTGACCGGTTTCGATCGTCTCAAAAGGGGTGTCGTGCCTCGCGAGCTGCCTGGAGACTACCTGTTCATTGATCGATCAAGGACCTCGCTCTACGTCAAGATCCGGTCACAACCCGTCTGTCGCGGCCTATGTCCGGCTCGTTCATGCCGCGTTTACAACGGGTCGCGTATCGAAGCAAATCGGTGACCGGAATCCCCTTGACTGATCACGAACAGGCTGGATTGGATCAGGAGAGCTCTGTACCGACCGCACCACCGCAAGGTCCGCCAACCCCCGAACCCGGAACGGGAATCGTGACTTCCAACGCCCTCAGCAGCACGTTCATCCGGAGACACCCCGGCGCGGCTGCCGTCGCGCTCGCCGCGGCGACGGCCCTGCTGGCGGGATGTTCCTCCTCCGACGACGCCGGCGACCCGCTGGCGGAAGGCAAGGCGGACGGCAAGACGGTCGTCGTCGGCTCCAACAACTTCGCCGAGAGCATCCTGCTCGCCGACATCTACGGCGAGGCGCTGAAGGCCAAGGGCGTCGAGGTCACCTACAAGCCGAACATCGGCAGCCGCGAGACGACCTATGGCCTGCTCAAGAACGGCTCCATCACCGTGCTGCCCGAGTACAACGGCGCGCTGCTGGCCTACCTCGACGCGAAGGCCGCGCCGAAGACGGTCGAGGCCACGACGGCCGCGATCGGCGCGAAGCTGGACGCCAAGCTCGAACTGCTCGACCCGGCGCCGGCGCAGGACAAGGACTCCGTCACGGTCAACGCGGAGACCGCCAAGAAGTACAACCTGACGTCGCAGTCCAGCATCGCCGACCTCAAGGACGCCGCGAAGGACCTGGTCCTCGGCGCCTCGCCGGAGTTCCAGACCCGGCAGCAGGGCCTGGTGGGCCTGAAGTCGGTGTACGGCCTGGAGTTCAAGTCCTTCAAGGCGCTGGACGCGGGCGGTCCGCTGACCCAGGCCGCACTGAAGAAGAACACCGTGCAGGTCGCGGACCTCTTCACCACCGACGCGACCATCACCCAGGAGAAGCACGTCGTCCTCCAGGACCCGGAGAACCTCTTCGGGTTCGAGAACGTGCAGCCGCTCGTCTACAAGGGCGGGCTCTCCAAGGAGGGCGCCGCCGCGCTCAACGCGGTCTCGGCCAAGCTCGACACCGAGACGCTGCTCGCCCTGGACGCGAAGGTGCAGCTGGAGAACAAGGACCCGCTGGACGTCGCCAAGGAGTGGCTGGCCTCGGTCGGCCTGGCCTGACCCCACGCCCCACCGCCGCCCTCGCCTTCGGTGAGGGCGGCGGTTCGCTCTGCCCGGCGGACGCCCCGAGGACTCAGTGGCCGACGCGGAAGGTCGCGTCCTGCTGCTCGGTCGCCGTGGACACGGGGTCGACGCGCAGGACGTAGTTCGAGTGGCGGATGTACCGCGTCGGATAGTTGTACGAGCGGAACGACGACCAGCTCGCGTCCGCCAGGCCCGCCGTCCGGTAGAACGTCGCGTCCTGGGAGAACGTCGACGTTCCGTCGTCGACGTCCAGTTGCAGCTGGTAGTTCACGTGCCGCAGGTAGCGGGTCGGGTAGTTGACCGACCGGAAGGAGACCCCGGTGCTGTCGGCCAGCCCCGGGACCAGCTTCCACTGGGAGTCCGTGTAGGGGTCGAAGGGGTACTCGTCGATCCGGCCCACGTAGTTGGAGTGGCGGACGTAACGGGCCGGGTAGTTGTAGGACTTCAGCCGGTTCCAGGCCGGCGCGCCCCACTTCGCCAGCAGGTTGGTGTACTCGGCCGTGGTGATCGGCTGGATCGTGGCGTGCTTGGAGTTCACCGGCTGGGTGTACGTCCGCTGGTCCACCGCGGTCCAGGTGCCGGCCGGCAGACTGCTGCTCTGCCAGGCGTAGAAGACACCGTTCGGGGTGTACGTGTCGCCCCAGAGCCACCAGGACCCGGTCGTCTGTGACTTGACGAGGATCGGCGCCTCCGTGCCGCCGTGCGCGACGCCGGTGCTGAAGGCGGTGAAACTGCCCGGGTCGAGCGACGTGGACCGCGCGCCCACCAGTGCCTGTGCCGAACTCGATTTGAAGTAGAGGTAGTTGACGCCATCCACGCCCACGGCCAGGTCGCCGTCGATGACGTCGTAGCCGGGGTCGAAGAACACCTGGGGGGCGGACGCGGTGACGAAGTCGGTCGTGTGGTTGACCATGATGACGTTGTGGCCGCTGCCGTTGACCGCCGAGTAGATGATCCCGTACTGGCCGCGTGCGGCGTCCCAGTAGGCCTCGGGCGCCCAGCTGTGGGTGTTCATGTCGTGCAGTTTCAGCCGGTGGTAGCCGGTGAAGGTGCGCAGGTCGGTCGAGTTCCAGACATGGACGTACTGGCTGACGTAACTCCAGTCGGTGCCCTTCAGGTCGGTGGCGAGCACGACGAACGTGCCGTCCTGCTTGCGCAGGACGAAGGGGTCGCGCAGACCGCCGGCACCCTCGGTGGGGGTGGCCACGGGGTTGTTCTGGTTCAGCGGAGTCCAGTTCAGCGCGTCCGTGCTGACCGCCAGATGGAGGCCGTAGTCGGTGCCGGTGCCGCTCGGGGACTCGGTGAAGTAGCCCATGACGTAGGCCGAGTCGGCGGCGCGGGCGGTTCCGGCGCCCAGGGCGAGCGTGCCGGAGAGGGCGAGCGGCACGGTGGCGGTCATGCCGAGGAACGTGCGACGGGACGCGTGGGGGGCTGCGGGCACGGGTTCTCCAAAGGGGGTGCGGGCGCCTTCGGGGCGGTATGAATTCGACACAGTGCATTCGAAATATCGAACTAGGTTCGGTGAGCCGGTCAGAAAGTAGGGATGTGGCGCGTGCACGTCAATCATTGGGGCGACCTTGGCCGGATCTGGGCGGCGGCCTCCGGGGGCGCCGGGCGGGGTCGGCGAGGGCCGTGGCGGAGGAGGCCGGAGCCGGGGATCCGGGGCGGGCCCCGGATCCCCGGCCGACGGGAGGGTTCAGAGGTCGAACTCGTGCGGCGGCAGGTCCAGTGCGAAGCACGCCTCGCGCACCACGGCCTGCTCCGTCTTGTCGAAGTCGCCGTCGGCGCCGCCGATGACGATGCCGATCTGGATCACGGCGCGGGCCTCGGCGGGCTTCTTCTTCGCCTTGGCGACCTCCTGCAACACACTGACCTTGCCGAACGCGAAGTCGGCCGTCAGCTTGTTCAGGTTCTCCTCGAAGCGGCGGCGCAGGTCGTCGGCGGGGAAGTTCTGCAACACCTCGTTGGTGGCGATGAGCTGGGCGACGCGCTGCCGCTCGGCCGGGTCGACGGTGCCGTCCGCCGCCGCGACCAGGGCGCACATCGCCATGCTCGCGTCGCGGAAGGCGCCGCTCTTGAGGTCGTTCTTCTTCGCCACGAGCTGGGTCTGCATCGTCGACGCGGACTCCTTGATGCGGTCCCACAGGGCCATGAGAACTCCAGATGTCGGTAGTCGTCAGTGCTGTGTGCCGATGAGTGCCGACGGCACTTCGGACCGTCAGTCTCTACAGCACCGTAGAAACTAACGAGCCGGAGGATAAGTTCCGATGACTTCCGGACACCTGTGCTCGATTTGTGCGCGTTCACCCCGATGTATCCGTGGACGCATGCCTTCGCGGGGGCGTATCGCCCGGGTTGTACAGTTGCGCGAAGGCGGCAATCGTCGCCCACGGACCTGCGGCGGGCCGTAGGCGGAAGGGGAGGCGGCACATGCTCCGCAACGGACTGGAGCCCTGGCACCTGCTGATCGTGGCGCTCGTCGTCATCGTGCTGTTCGGGTCGAAGAAGCTGCCCGACACGGCACGGGCGCTCGGCAGGTCGATGCGCATCCTCAAGAGCGAGGCGAAGGCGATGAAGGAGGGCGCGGGCGAGCCGGTGTCCTCCTGAACGCCGGGCGCGGACCACGGTACGTGGGCCGCGCCCGACGGCGTGGGGCGGGCCCGCCCGCCGGTGTCAGGCCGGCTCGCCCGCTTCGTTCAGCATGTTCAGCGAGGTGTCCCCGCCCTGCCGCGGCGACTGCGCCTGCCGTGTCCGCGCCGCCTCCCGCCGGCGGTCGCGGCGGCTGCGGCGCGGTTCCTGCTCCGGAAGCCAGCCGAAGGCGAGGCAACTGCCGACCACCCCGAGGAGCAGGCCGATGAAGAAGCCCCCCAGGTTCGAGGTGATCCAGGTGCCCAGGGTGACCAGGACGCCGGTGATCGAGTAGAAGAGCCGCTGCGTCGGGTTGAAGAGGATCAGCAGCCCGCACAGCACCATGAGGACAGGCAGCAGATAGCCCGTCAGGCCCTGCATGCCGATGTGCACGACGACCTTCAGCGACGCCTTCTCGGTGAGCAGGATCCACGTACCGCCCAGGGCGAGCAGCAGCCCGCCCCAGAACGGCCGCTGGGCCCGCCAGGCTCGGAAGGCGGCCCGCGGTGACCGCCGTGGACGGTTCGGCACGGGATCAGCAGGCGTTGTCACTGAAGCTCAGGTGGAGGTTCGGCAGGGTGAACACGGCAGCCGTGGTGGCGTAGTTCGTCTGCCGCAGGTTGTCGATGTGCACGGTGTCGGCCTGCTGGCTGAAGACGCCGATCGGGCCCTTGACGCCCGCCTTGTTGAGCTCGCTGGCGTCGTTGCCGATCTCGATGCCGTGGAACTCGGCGTTGCCGGACAGCAGTGTGGAGTCGGTGGTCAGGTCGGTGGCGTGCACCCGTTCCTTGCCGTCGCCCGCGGTGATGTGCAGGTTGATGCCGCCGAGGTCGACGCTCTGGCACAGCTTGGTGAGGTGGGCGTCCTTGATGGCCGAGGTGACGACCAGCACCTGCCCGCCGGTGTCGCCCGCGTTGGGGCTGTCCTTCGCCATGTTGTCGAGGGCGCCGAACTGCTCGAACCCGGTGCCGTCGAGCTCCGTCGCGGTGACGGTGAAGGGCATGCCGGAGATCGAGAACTGCACGCCGAGCGCCCCCTGCGCGGTCAGGACCGCCAGGCCGGCGGCGACCAGGGTGGCGGGTACCGCCATCACCGCGGCCCGGCGCATACGGACGCGTCCGCGTCGGCCGGATCCGGCGGCCACCGCCGCGGTCGCGGCCGAGGAACCGCTTTCCGGGTTCTCTGGGGTGTTGTCTTCGGACGGCGTGACGTCCGGGGACGAGGCCATGTCTGCTCCCGTGGGCATAGTCAGTGCGGGTTGGGCTCCAGTGGCGCGTTGTCCTGGCGCGGACAGCGGCTGCGGCGCACGCCCCCTTGTGACTCCCGGCTCCCACAAGGGCTTTCACGGTTACGCAGCAGTAGCCGCCGAGGAAGTTACCGATGGTTACAGTCAAGGGTCAAGAGAGATGTGGAAAAAGGGTGTCGATTGTGCTTCACCTATGGATCAAGGAATTCGGAAGGCGTTAAGGGACCCGACGGTTTGCGCCAACTTCCCTTTCTCTGCTTGACGTTGACTGAGCATCAGGTCTACAACTCTCGTTGGCTCAGCCCGGATCCGTGGCGCCGGATCCTTGACGCGGCGACTGCCCGCGTTCCCGGCCTCCGTCCCCAGTGACCCACGAGTCCGCGTTTCCTCTCGGCGCCGCCACGGTCGCCTTCCGGCGCACCGTGACCGGTCGCCCTTTCCGCCAGGCCCGGCCGCCGGCTCCCCCACGGTCGTCGGCCCAGGCCGGCGGCTGCTGTTGCCGGCCCGTCACGTACGGAGAAGGCGTCACGGGTCGGCAATGGCGGACGCCCGAGCGCGTCCTCGTCGACCCACCCCCCACGCTGCTCGACCCGCAACCCCCCGCAATACCCCCCACTTCGGAGAAGAGGCACCCGCATGCGCACACGCACCCTCCTCACGCTCGTCGGCACCGTCGCGGCCCTGACGCTGCCGATGGCCGGAACCGCCTCGGCGGACGACGTCGCGGTCCTGACCGCCGGCGGCAACGCCGTCGCGAGCGGCGACACCCTGGTCGCGAACCTGGCGAGCGGCACCAAGGCCACCCTCTACTCGAGCGCGACCGGAACGAGCGGCATCTCCTGCACCTCGTCGCAGTTCACCGCCACGGTCGGCGACAACCCGACCGCGCCGGGCACCGCCACCGAGTCCCTGGCGTCGCACACCTTCGACTCCGCGAGCTGTTCCAGCAACGTCATCGGGGTGCTCGGCGTCACCAGCATCACGGTCGACAACCTGCCGTACACGACCGCCGTGTCCTCCGACGGCACCGTCACCGTGACCCCGGCGGCCGGTTCCACCATCCAGACCACGGCCAAACTGCGCACCCTGCTCGGCTCGATCACCTGCGTCTACCAGGCGGCGTCGCTCTCCGGCACGGCGAGCAACGCCGACAGCAGCATCTCCTTCGTGAACCAGCAGTTCACCAAGGTGTCCGGCTCGTCCCTGTGCTTCGCCAACGGCTACTTCACCGCGAAGTACGCCCCGGTGACGGACGCGGGCGTCACGGTAACCGTCAACTGACCTTCCTTACAGGGAGGTTCAGCGTCGCCGTAGACGGGTGAAGAGGGCGGCGCCCCCGGTGAGCACCAGCACCGCGGCGGCGCCGCCCGCCAGGAGCGGCGCGGAGGGCCCGGACCCGGCGTCGGTGCCGGCCGCGACCGGCGTGCTGTCGGCCGCCGCGGCCACGGCGGCCGGCTCCGAGGTCCGCGCCGCGGCCGGCGTCGACACGCCCGCGGACGGGGTCGCGCTCCGGTGCGCCGACGCGGAGGGCGACGGACCGGCACTCGCGTGCGCCGGTGTGCGCGCGGGCGCGGTGGTCCTGGCGGCCGAGGTGTCCTTCGAGGACGTCGCGGCCTTCGGGAACACCACGTCCGAGCACGAGTAGTAGGTGTCCGGGGTGCTGCTGGTCTGCCAGATCGTGTACAGCACCTGGTGTCCCGTCCGGTCCGAGGGGAGCCGGGCCGAGAAGTGGTAGGCGCCGTTCGACAGCTTCGGGTCCTTGATCTGGGCGAACGGCTGCGTGGGCAGATCGGACCAGGTCAGCGACTTCGCCGGGTCGTAACCCGGCTTCGTCAGGAACAGCTTGAACGTACCGGCGTGCGCGATCGTCGCGGTGTACGTCATCGTCAGCGTCCCGCCCGGGGACACGCGCGTGGCCGGGAAGTCCGCGCGGGCGAGGTCGAGGCCCTTGTAGGAGGAGAGGCCGCCGCTGCACAGCTTCCCGTCGGGAATCGTCTGACGGTCCCGGCCGCCCACGTTCGCGACCCGGATGTCGTCCCAGGCGGCGAAGTTCTGTCCGCTCGCGGCCGCGGCCGCCCGGCAGGCCGCGGTCCCGGCCGAGCCCCCCTCGGCCGAGCAGGCGAACGCCCGGCTGGCCGGACCGGTGGGCGCGCCGTGCGCCAGCGCGGGTGCCGCGGTCCACAGGCTCAGCAGGAGCGGGGTCACGGTGGCGGCCGCCAGGGCGGTGCGGTGGTGTGCGGTCATCCGGGACATCCGGAACGTCTCCTCGGCGGGCGCGGGAACGGTTCTGTTGTGTCCAGTACGGCCCCCGGGGCCTGCGCGTTCAGCCGACGGCGAAGCGCCGCCCGGCACCCGGAGTGCCGATCGCCGCACTGGAACGCCGAACGCCCAGCGCTGAACGCCGCACTGGAACGCCGAACGCCGAACGCCGAACGTCCGGAACGCCGGGCGCCGCCCGCTACGTCGCGACCGGGGTGTCCGCGCCTGCCAGGACCCGGGCGCCCCGGTCGGCGCCGCTGTCGAGCGCGGGCAGCAGGCCCGGCACCGCGATGCTGGGCAGCATGTGCGTCCACAGCACCGACAACCGCTCGGCCAGGTCCGCGCGGCCGGTCAGCGCCCGCGACATCAACTGGATGCCGGTGAACGCGCCGACCAGCAGTTCCACCGTGTCCCGCGGTCGCACGGTGGGCAGCAACTCGCCCTGGGCGCGCGCCTCCTCCATCAGTTCCGTCAGCCGTCCGGCCCACTGCCGGAACGGTTCCGCGAAGTCGATGCCGGACGGGACCGCCTGGTCGACCGCGAGCCGGACGCTGCCCCGCAGCAGGGAGTTGCTCAGCAGTCGCATGCCCACGACGAAGGTCATGTCGATGATCTCCTGCAACTTGCAGGGCTGGGACGGCACGGCGCCGAACGGCACCTGCTCGTCGAGCACCGCCTGGGCGAGGGACTCCTTGGAGGAGAAGTGGAAGTACAGGGCGCCCTTGGTGACTTCGGCCCGCTCCAGCACCATGGCGATGGTGGTGGTGGTGTAGCCGTGCTCGTCGAAGACCGCGCCGGCGGCTTCCAGGATCGCCCGGCGCGTCCTGATGGCGCGCTCCTGTCTTGCCATAACAGCCCCTCCGCACCGCCGAGTCGGCCGACTCCCGTGATCGAGTGCCGGATCGGCCCGATCATCGGGCGTCGTCCACTGATCTCATTGAAAACAAACCGGTCGCCTCGTACTCTAACGCTTATTCGATCGGGCACTTGGCCGTCCGCCATGGCCTTCGGGGGAGACCGTAGGGAGAGGGACATGCCGAGACCTCGCCGGAAAGTCGAGACCCCGTCCATGACGGCGACCGTGGCCCGTGAACTCGTCCACCGCGCGGCGGTCGCGGAGACCCTCCTCACCGACTGGGAGCGGACCGGACCCGACCGTTTCCAGGTGTCGGCGCAGTGGCCGCGAGCCCATGAGTTGCACGTCTCCTGCGACCGTACCGCGTACGACCCGCTCCTGGTCGTGGAGACCGTGCGGCAGAGCGGGACGCTGATCGCGCACACCGAGTACGACGTGCCCCTGGGCCACCGGTTCGTGCTCGACGAGTTCCGGGTGGAGACGTCCGCCCGGCACCTGGCCGTCGGGATGCTGCCCGCCGAACCGATCCTCGACATCGCCTTCACCGACGTCCGCCACCGGGGCACGCGCGTGACCGCCGCCCGCTACACGGCGGAGGTCCGGTGCGCGGGGGAGCAAGTGGCGTACGCGGACGTCGGTTTCACCTGCCTGAGCGCGGCCGTCTACGAACGGCTGCGGGCCGGCCGTACGAGCGGCCCCGTCCCGGCCCGGACCCCGCGGGCCGGACTGCCGCCGGCCGGTGTGGGCCGGGTCCGGTCGGCCGACGTCGTGCTGTCCCCGACGGACGAACCGGACCGCTGGGAGCTGCGGGTGGATACCGCCCACCCCGTTTTCTTCGACCACCCGCTCGACCATGTGCCGGGGATGCTGCTCCTGGAGGCGGCCCGGCAGGCGGCCGTGTGGTGGTCCGAGGGGAAACGGGACCCGGTGTCCTACCATGCGCTTTTCCACCGTTACGCCGAACTCGACGGTCCGGTCTGGATAGGGCTGACCTGCCAGGACGACGGGACGCTGCAAGTCGTGGGCGAACAGGGGGAGTCGAGGATCTTTGAGTGCCTGGTGGGTACGGCTGGGCATTGAGTTATCGTGTGCGGGGAGTCAAAACAAACGGCATGACCCGTTCTTTACGGCCCCTGGGAGTGTCCATCCGATGGCGAGGCAGTTACGCGCCGAACAGACCCGCGCGACGATCATCACGGCCGCCGCGGACCTGTTCGACCGACGCGGCTACGAGTCGACCAGCCTGAGCGACATCGTCGAGCACGCACAGGTCACCAAGGGCGCCCTGTACTTCCACTTCGCGGCCAAGGAGGACCTGGCCCACGCCATCCTGGAACTCCAGTCGCAGGCCTCGCGACAGGTGGCCGGCCAGATCGACGGCCGGGGATACCCGTCCCTGGAGGCCCTGATGCGGATCACCTTCGGCATGGCCCGCCTGTCCGTCGAAGGACCGATCACCCGGGCCGGACTCCGGCTCGCCACCGGCGCCGTCGAGGTGCGTCCACCGCTGTCGCACCCGTTCACCGAGTGGCTCGACCTGGTCACCCGCCGACTGCTCGGCGCGGTCCGCGAGTCCGACGTCCACCCGGACGTGGACGTCAACGCCGTCGCCCACTCCCTCGTCTCGTTCTTCGTCGGCACCCGGGTCGTGGGCCGCTCCCTGGAGCCCGTGGCCCGGCTCCCGCGCCGTGTCGCGGAGATGTGGCGGGTGCTGATCCGGGGCCTGGTGCCGGTGCCGCGACGGCCGAGGTACCTGACCCTCGTCACCCGGCTGGAACGGGAGATCGGCGCGGTGTGACCTGGGCCGGCCGATACGGTGAGCCGTATGCCCGACACCCCCGTCCCGCCCGTGATCCTGGGCGACGAACCCGGCTCCTTCCCCCACGGCGTGCTCGCCGAGCGGCACCCCGCGATCATCCGCCAGGTACGCGACGCCCTTCCCTACGGCCCCGACGTGCGCGGCGCACTGGACGCGCTCCTGGAGAACTGCACCGAGGGCGTGCTCGAACCGCTTCCCGGCGGCGCGCACGACCTGGACCGGTGGCGGACCTGGGGCCTGGACGCGTACGCGGGCCGGTCCTGGTTCGAGGTGCCGTGGCTGTGGTCGGAGAGCTACTTCTACCGGCAACTCCTGGAAGCCGTCGGGTACTTCGCGGCCGGGCCCTGGCAGGGCATCGATCCCTTCCGGCCCTCCAAACTCGCCGAGCTGGCCGCCCCGGAGACGGACGCCGAGCTGGCCGCCCTCGACGGTCTGGCGGACCGTACGGCCGACGAGCAGGCCGAGGCACTGCTGCACGGATCCCTCTGGGGCAACCGCGCCGACCTCGGGTTCCGGCTGTCCGACCCCGGCGGCCCCAGCGCCGGGACCACCCCGGCGCTGGTCGCCGACGCCGGCGCGGCCCTGTGGTCGCTGCTCCCGCCCGGCGGTACCGGCACGCTCTGTCTGGTCGCCGACAACGCGGGCCGCGAACTCGTCCCCGACCTGCTCCTCGTGGCCCGTCTGCTCGAGGAGGGGCGGGTGGAGCGGGCGGTGCTGCACATCAAGCCGTACCCGTACTACGTCTCCGACGCCACCACCGCCGACGTGCTCGACGCGGTCCGCCGGCTCACCGAGGCGCCGGGCGCGGCCGCCGGGTACGGGCGACGCGTCCGGGACGCGCTGACCGACGGCCGCATCCGGCTGCGCGCCCACCCCTTCGCCTGCGCCCCGCTCGGGTACGAGGAGATGCCCGCCGAGCTGTACCGGGAGTTCGGCGCCGCCGACCTGACCGTCGTCAAGGGCGACCTCAACTACCGGCGACTGGTGGGCGATCGCCGGTGGCCGCCGACCACCCCGTTCGCCGAGGTCACCGCCTACTTCCCCGGGCCGGTCGCCGCCCTGCGCACCCTCAAGTCCGATGTGGTCACCGGACTCGACGCCGCCACCCGCGACGCACTCGACGCCGCCGAGGGGCAGCGCTGGCGGACGAGCGGCAGGCACGCGCTGATCCAGGTGAAGGGCTGACGGAACAACACCGCGAAAGGGGGCGTTCGGCCTCGATTCACGCGATGGTGTGATCATGTCCGGCCGGGTGGATGCGGCTCGGAGGGCCCGGGTAGGGCCCGGCCATGACGCAGCCGTTCGAACTCCCGCACTTCTACATGCCGTACCCCGCGCGGTTGAACCCCCACCTCGACGAGGCGCGGACCCACTCGTCGCGGTGGGCGCGCGAGATGGGCATGCTGGAGGGCTCGGGGATCTGGGAGCAGGCCGATCTCGACGCGCACGACTACGGCCTGCTCTGCGCCTACACCCACCCCGACTGCGACGGCCCCGCGCTGTCGCTGATCACCGACTGGTACGTGTGGGTGTTCTTCTTCGACGACCACTTCCTCGACATGTTCAAGCGCACCCCGGACCGCGCCGCGGGCAAGGCCCACCTGGACCGGCTGCCGCTGTTCATGCCGCTGGACCCGGCAACCCCCGTGCCGCAGCCGCGGAACCCGGTCGAGGCCGGGCTCGCCGACCTGTGGGCGCGCACCGTGCCGTCGATGTCCGTCGCCTGGCGCCGCCGTTTCGCGGTCGCCACCGAGCACCTGCTGAACGAGTCGATGTGGGAGCTGTCCAACATCGACGAGGGACGGATCGCCAACCCCGTCGAGTACATCGAGATGCGCCGCAAGGTGGGCGGCGCGCCCTGGTCGGCGGGTCTCGTGGAGTACGCCACCGCCGAAGTGCCCGGGTCCGTCGCCGGATCGAGGCCGCTGCGGGTGCTGATGGAGACCTTCTCCGACGCCGTGCACCTGCGCAACGACCTGTTCTCCTACCAGCGGGAGGTGCAGGACGAGGGCGAGAACAGCAACGGCGTGCTGGTCCTGGAGACCTTCTTCGGCTGCACCACCCAGCAGGCCGCCGACATCGTCAACGACGTCCTCACCTCACGGCTGCACCAGTTCGAGCACACCGCCTTGACCGAGGTGCCCGCCCTGGCCGTGGACCGGGCGCTGACCCCCGTCGAGGTCGCGGCGGTGACGGCGTACACGAAGGGGCTCCAGGACTGGCAGTCCGGCGGCCACGAGTGGCACCTGCGGTCCAGCCGGTACATGAACGAGGGCGCCCGGGCCGTGCCGTTCTGGCACGGTCCGACCGGGCCCGGCACCTCCGCCTCGGACATCGGCGCGCTGCTCGCCGCCGCCGCCGCGGAACGCCTGCGCGCCCACGCGCACGTGCCGCGCCAGAAGGTCGGCCCGAGCCTGCTGCCCGACTTCCGGATGCCGTTCGAGGTGGGGCTCAGCCCGCACCTCGACGGCGCCCGCCACCGGCTGACCGGTTGGATGCACCGCGTCGGCATGCTGGAGGAGGGCGTGTGGGACGAGGACCGGCTCGCCGCGGCCGACCTCCCGCTGTGCGCGGCCGGCCTCGACCCGGACGCGTCTCCCGAGGCACTCGACCTCAGCTCGCGATGGCTGGCCTGGGGGACCTACGGCGACGACTGGTTCCCCCTCGCCTTCGGGCACCGCGGCGACCTCGCCGGGGCCCGGCTGGCCGCCCGGCGGCTGTCCGACTGCATGCCCGTCGCCGGGGAGGCGGTCCCGGTCCCCGCGAGCGCGATGGAGCGCGGGCTGACCGACCTGTGGGCGCGCACCACGGCGGGGATGACCGCCGAGGCCCGCGGCACGCTCAAGGAGTCCGTGGACAAGATGACCGAGAGCTGGCTGTGGGAGCTGGCCAACCAGCTCCAGAACCGGATCCCCGACCCCGTCGACTACCTGGAGATGCGGCGCGCCACCTTCGGCTCCGACCTCACCCTGAGCCTGTGCCGGCTCGGCCACGGTCCCGCCGTCCCGCCGGAGGTGTACCGCAGCGGGCCCGTCCGCTCCCTGGAGAACGCGGCCGTCGACTACGCCTGTCTGCTCAACGACGTCTTCTCGTACCAGAAGGAGATCGAGTACGAGGGCGAGATCCACAACGCCGTCCTCGTCGTGCAGAACTTCTTCGGCTGCGACTATCCGGCCGCCCTGCGCGTGGTAGCCGACCTGATGAACCAGCGCATGCGCCAGTTCGAACACGTCGTCGCGCACGAACTGCCCGTCCTCTACGACGACTTCGGCCTGTCGGAGGAGGCGCGTGAGGTGATGCGGGGCCATGTGTCCGATCTGGAGAACTGGATGGCGGGCATCCTGAACTGGCACCGAGCGGTCGACCGCTACAAGTCCGCCTACCTGGCCCGCCGTTCGCACGGCTTCCTGCCGACCCGCCCGCCCGCGCTCACCCCCGCGGCAGGCTGAACCGGCCTTCCCGTGCCGCGTGTTCCACGGCCGCCCGCGCCAGCGCCCGGACCATCGGGTGCGGGCGCGAGCCGTCGCCGGACAGCTCCGGCTGGAAGAGGGACATCAGGTAGAAGGGGTGGCCGGGCAGTTCCGCGATCCGGACCTGACCGTCCGCGTCGTGGCCGGAGAAGCGCAGCCCGTGGGCGCGCAGCGTGTCGAGGTGACGGGAGGGGCCGTACATGCAGAAGTAGCGCTCCACGGTGTGCGCCGCGCCGATCACGGACTGCGCCAGCGAGCCGGGCTCGACCATCACCGCCGCCTCGTGGCCGACCAGCGAGCAGACCAGCGGCTCGATCAGGAAGTCGTCGGCGTCCGGCTCGTTCTCGGCGTGCGCCACCCGGGTCAGTCCGCAGACGTCACGGGCGAACTCCAGCAGCGCGTGCTGGAACCCGCCGCAGGTGCCGAGGAACGGGATGCCCTCCTCGCGTGCGGTCCGGATCGCGGACAGGACGCCCGCCTCGCTGCGGTACGGGCTGCCCGGCACCACCCAGACCGCGTCGAAACCGCGTACCGCGCCCTCGGCGGTGGCGTCCTCGGAGGGGATCCAGTAGGCGTCGAGGACGAGCCCGTCGCGTTCGGCCAGGGCGTCCAGCAGCAGGGGGATACGGGCGTGCGAGGCGACCTCGGGGGAACGGTCGCCGACCAGGGCGATCCTCGCCGTGTGGGAGTGCGTCATGCACCTCATCCTGGGCGCGTCCGCGGTTCACGTCCAACGATGATTCCTGCACGCTCGATAAGCGTCGCTGATGGCATGCTGGGGCGGCATGGACCCGCATCTCCTGCGCACCTACGTCACCGTGGCCCGCCTCGCCTCCTTCTCGGCGGCCGCCCGCGAGCTGGGCTACACCCAGTCCGCGGTCTCCCAGCACATCGCGGCGCTGGAACAGGACCTCGGCACCGACCTGCTCACCCGGCGCCCGGTCGTCCCCACCCCGGCGGGCGAGCGGCTCCTGGAGCACGCGGGCCCGCTGCTGCTGCGCCTGGAGGCGGCCCGCGCGGACGTCGTACGCAGGGCGGCCGCACCCGAGCAGGGGCTGACGCTCGCGACCACCGCGACCGCGCTCGGGCCCCGTACCGTGGCGGCGCTCCCGCGGGCCGGGGTGACCCTGCGGGTGCTGGCCCGCGACGAGGTGCCCGAGGCCGTCGCGGCCGGGCGCGCGGACCTCGGACTGGTGGACGGACTGGCCGCCCCCAGCGATCCGCTGCGGCTGCCCGACGTGGCACCCCTGACGACGTACGGCGTCGGCGAGGAGTCCGTCTGCGTCCTGCTGCCCGACACCCATCCGCTGGCCGGCCGACCTGGGCTGCGCCTCGGCGACCTCGCCCACGCCCGCTGGCTGGACGCGCCCGACGCGGGACTGCCGCTGGACCGGCTCCGGGCCGCCGCCGACGGGTCCGGCTTCCGCCCGGCGCTGCGGTACGACGGGACCGACGTCCGTGTCCTCACCGCCCTGGCGGCCGCGGGTCACGGGCTGACCCTGCTGCCCCGGTCGGCCGCCACCGGGGTGCCGGGGGCCGTCGCCGTGCCGCTCGCGCAGCCGCGTGTCGTCCACCGCACCGAACTGATCTGCCTGGGCACGCCGGGCGGCCCGGCGGCCCGGCTGGCGGAGGCGCTGCTCGACGGCGGGGCCGGGACGCCGGTGCGGTGAGGGCGGTGGACGGCCCGGCCGCCGGTACGCGAAGACGTCCGGGCCGGCCCGTACGGGCCGGCCCGGACGTCTGTCGGGCGCGGGAGGTGGGACGGACGGTCAGACGAGGTCGAACCGGTCCAGGTCCATGACCTTGGTCCACGCGGCGGCGAAGTCCTTCACGAACTTCTCCTTCGCGTCGTCGCTCGCGTAGACCTCGGCGAGCGCGCGCAGCTCGGAGTTGGAGCCGAAGACCAGGTCGGCGCGGCTGCCGGTCCACTTGACCTGGCCGGAGGCGTCGCGGCCCTCGAACGTGGTCGCGTCCTCGGAGGTCGCCTTCCACGTCGTGCCCAGGTCGAGCAGGTTGGTGAAGTAGTCGTTCGTCAGCACCCCGGGGGTGGCGGTGAGGACACCGAGCGACGACTGCTTGTGGTTCGCGCCCAGCACGCGCAGACCGCCGACGAGGACCGTCATCTCCGGCGCGCTCAGGGTCAGCAGGTTCGCCCGGTCCAGCAGCAGGTACTCGGCCGGCAGGCGGTTGCCCTTGCCGAGGTAGTTGCGGAACCCGTCGGCGGCCGGCTCCAGCGCGGCGAACGACTCCACGTCGGTCTGGTCCTGCGAGGCGTCCGCACGGCCCGGCGTGAAGGCCACCTCGACGTCGACACCGGCGTCCCGGGCGGCCTTCTCGACGGCCGCGGAGCCGGCGAGCACGATCAGGTCGGCGAGGGAGATCTCCTTGCCGCCGGACTGGGCGGCGTTGAAGGACTCCTGGATGCCCTCCAGGGTGCGCAGCACCTGGGCGAGCTGGTCGGGGTCGTTGACCTCCCAGCCGCTCTGCGGCTGAAGACGCACGCGCGCGCCGTTGGCGCCGCCGCGCTTGTCGCTGCCGCGGAAGGACGAGGCGGACGCCCACGCGGCGGACACGAGCTGCGACACCGACAGACCCGAGGCGAGGACCTGGGCCTTGAGGGCGGCCACGTCGTCGGCGTCGACGAGCTCGTGCGTGACGGCGGGGATCGGGTCCTGCCAGATCAGCACCTCGGAGGGGACCTCCGGGCCGAGGTAGCGCGCGAGCGGGCCCATGTCGCGGTGGGTCAGCTTGAACCAGGCGCGGGCGAACGCGTCCGCGAACTCCTCGGGGTTCTCGTGGAAGCGGCGCGAGATCTGCTCGTAGGCCGGGTCGAGGCGCAGCGCGAGGTCGGTCGTCAGCATGGTCGGGGCCAGGCTCTTCGACGCGTCGTGGGCGTGCGGGATGGTGCCGGCGCCGGCACCGTCCTTCGCCACCCACTGGTGGGCGCCGGCGGGGCTCCGGGTCAGCTCCCACTCGTAGCCGAAGAGGTTGTCGAAGAAGCCGTTGCCCCACTGCGTCGGCGTGGCGGTCCAGGTGACCTCCAGGCCGCTGGTGATCGCGTCGGCGCCCTTGCCGGTGCCGAAGGAGTTCTTCCAGCCCAGGCCCTGCTCCTCGATCGAGGCGGCCTCGGGGTCGGCGCCGACGTTGTCCGCCGGGCCCGCGCCGTGGGTCTTGCCGAAGGTGTGACCGCCCGCGATCAGGGCGACCGTCTCCTCGTCGTTCATCGCCATCCGGCGGAACGTCTCACGGATGTCGCGGGCCGCGGCCAGCGGGTCCGGGTTGCCGTTCGGGCCCTCGGGGTTGACGTAGATGAGGCCCATCTGGACCGCGCCGAGCGGGTTCTCCAGCTCGCGGTCACCGGTGTAGCGCTGGTCGTCGAGCCAGGTGGTCTCGGGGCCCCAGTAGACGTCCTCGTCCGCCTCCCAGACGTCCGGGCGGCCGCCGGCGAAGCCGAAGGTCTTGAAGCCCATCGTCTCCAGGGCGACGTTGCCGGTGAGGATCATGAGGTCGGCCCACGAGATGCTCTGGCCGTACTTCTTCTTGACCGGCCACAGCAGACGGCGGGCCTTGTCGAGGTTGCCGTTGTCCGGCCAGCTGTTGAGCGGGGCGAAGCGCTGCTGCCCGGCGCCCGCGCCGCCACGGCCGTCGCTGATCCGGTAGGTGCCCGCGCTGTGCCAGGCCATCCGGATCATGAGCGGGCCGTAGTTGCCGAAGTCGGCCGGCCACCAGTCCTGCGAGTCCGTGAGCACCTCGGCGATGTCCCGCTTCACGGCGGCGAGGTCGAGGCTCTCGAACGCCTTGGCGTAGTCGAAGTCCTCGCCCAGCGGGTTCGCCACTGCGGGGTTCTTGGCAAGGATCTTCAGATTGAGCCGTTCCGGCCACCACTGGCGGTTTCCGCCGCCCTGCGTCGGGTGCGCGGCGCGCTCGTGCGCGACCGGGCAACCACCTGCGCCTCCGGACTTCGCGTCGGTGACGATGGCGTCGTGGTTCTCGGACATGGGAATCCTTCCGGATGGGGCGGATCACTGTGCTCAGGGGCCGCGGGAGGAGGGACGGACGGGACACCGACTCCCGTAGAGCTGCGGTGAGCGCGAGAAAAGCCTCGCGGTCACTCCGTCCGCTCCTGTCGTACTGGTGTCTTTTTGTCCCTTGGCCAGCGCCTGATCCGATCCTACAATGGACAGAGTCTTAGTCAAGAAGCACACTAAACCCATATCCGATAGGAACCCGGATGTCCACTGGTAAAATCCCGGGTGTCCCACCGAACGTGAATAGGTGAACCGATATGAGTGACCTGCTGGAGCGACTGCGAGGCCGCGGCTGGCGGATGACCTCCCAGCGGCGTGTCGTTGCGGAGGTCCTCGACGGCGACCACGTGCACCTCACCGCCGACGAGGTGCACGCCCGTGCTGCCCAGCGGCTGCCCGAGATCTCCCGGGCGACCGTCTACAACACGCTCGGCGAGATGGTCACCCTCGGCGAGGTCATAGAGGTCGCCACCGACGGCCGCGCCAAGCGCTACGACCCCAACGCGCACCGACCGCACCAGCACCTCGTGTGCTCCAACTGCGGTCTGATCCGCGACGTCCACCCCACCGGCGATCCGTTGGCCGACCTTCCGGCGGTGGAACGGTTCGGCTTCACGATCTCCGAGGTCGAGGTCACCTACCGAGGGCTGTGCCCCTCCTGCGCGTAGCGCGAACGCGGTGACGGGCTACGAGCGCGGTGACGGGGTGCGGGGCACGTCGACCGGATGATGCCCGTCCCCGACCCCGGGTCAGTCTCACTCGTTCGTGTCTCGTCCCACGCCGGTGCTCCGGGTAGAGCACCGGGCGGAGGCGATTCATGGAACAGACCGCGTCGGAACAGACCGCGTTGCGTCCCCGACCGATGCCCGGACAGCAGCCGCCGGGCACTGCCGGGCCCGAGGGCCGTATCCGGCGCCCGCACGCCGCGCGCCGCCGCGGTCGACGGCTCACGACCCTGCTGTCCGGCCTGCTCCTGGGGGCGGCGCTGGTGCTGTCCGGGGTGGGCCTCGGGACGGTGGGGGCGACGGTGGTCAGCATGGGCAAGCTCGCCGAGCTCCAGCGCCGGGCGGCGGCCTCCCACGGCCCGGCGGCCGCCGGCCCCGAGTCCGCCGCCGACCGCTCCGGTGCCGCCGTGCCCCCGGTGTCGTCCCTGTCGCCCGCCGCCCCCACGGCGACGCTCGGCGTCGAGGCGGTCGACGCCGCGCGGCCCGGGGCGCTGGTCGTCGGCGTCCACGTCCCCGGCCCCGGGTACTCGGCGGGGCTGGTCCGCGGAGACGTGCTGCTCGCCTTCGGCAGGACCAGGATCGGCTCGGCGGCCGACCTCGCGCACGCCGTCGCCCGCGCCCGCCCCGGCAAGGAGGTCGTCCTGACCGTCCGGCACCACGGCGGAGCCCACCAACGACTGAGGGCCGTCCCGGGCGTCGTCACCTGACGACGCGGGGCATTGCCCTGCCGTGGGGCGACGGGCGGACACGGGCCGGCTGCTGCCGACCGCCGGACGCGGGACGGCTGTCGTGGGTCGGCGGATCCGGGCCGGGGGCCGGGGGCCGGTCGGGGTCGGCGGCCGGGGCCGGTCGGGGCCGGGCGCAGTCGGGCGCGAGGCCGGGGCGGGGGCGGGTGGGGGAAGGCGAGCGGTGGCTCTTGGCGTGCGCGGCGGGTGAGTGTGGGGCGACCGGCTCGCGCGGGCCCCTCCGGCCGGGCAGGATGCTGCCCGTAGCCCCTCTTCGTCCGCCCAGGGAGGCCCGGATGACCGGCAGCACGGCCGCGCGCTTCACCGCAGACGACTACCGGGCCCGGATGGACCGGGCCGCCCGTGCCGCGGCGGACGCCGGGCTGGCCGGGCTCCTGGTGGCGCCGGGCCCCGACCTCGTCTGGCTCACCGGCTACGCGCCCACCGCGGTCACCGAGCGGCTCACCCTGCTGCTCCTCGCCGCCGGGCAGGACCCCGTCCTCGTCGTCCCCGCCCTGGAGGCCCCCGACGCCGCCAAGGCCACCGGGGCGACCGCCCTGACGCTGCGCGACTGGACCGACGGCAAGGACCCCTACGCGCTCACCGCGGGCCTCCTCGACGCCTCGGGCTCCTTCGGGATCAGCGACAACGCCTGGGCGCTGCATCTGCTCGCCCTGCAGCGGGCGCTGCCCGGCGCCTCGTACGCCTCCCTCACCGACGCCCTGCCCATGCTGCGCGCCGTGAAGGACCCGGCCGAGCTGGAGCTGCTGGCGGCCGCGGGCGCGGCCGCGGACGCGACGTTCGAGGAGATCCGCGACGTGCGCTTCGCCGGACGCCGGGAGTCCGACGTCGCCGCCGACCTCGCGGGTCTGCTGCGCCGCCACGGACACTCCCAGGTCGACTTCACCATCGTCGCCTCGGGACCGAACGGCGCCAACCCGCACCACGAGGTGGGCGACCGGGTCATCGAACGCGGCGACATGGTCGTCCTCGACTTCGGCGGCCTCAAGGACGGCTACGGCTCGGACACCAGCCGCACGGTCCACGTGGGCGAGCCCACGGACGAGGAGCGGACGGTCCACGACCTCGTGCGCGCGGCCCAGGAGGCGGGCTTCCGGGCCGTGCGGCCGGGCGTCGCCTGCCAGGAGGTCGACCGGGCCGCCCGCGGGGTCATCGAGGACGCCGGATACGGCCAGTACTTCATCCACCGCACCGGCCACGGCATCGGCGTCACCACCCATGAGCCGCCGTACATGATCGAGGGCGAGGAACAGCCCCTGGTCCCCGGCATGTGCTTCTCCGTCGAACCCGGCGTCTACCTGCCCGGCCGCTTCGGGGTGCGCATCGAGGACATCGTGACCGTGACCGAGGACGGCGGCCGCCGCCTCAACGACACGACCCGGGAGATGGTCCTCGTGGACTGACGGCCCGGTCCGAAGGACCTCCAGGAAACCCGTGAGACGACACCCCCGAGCGACGGCGCGACCCATGACCCAGGCACCGACACCGACCGCGGACACCGTCCGCCGACTGGTCCGTTCCCTGACGAAGGAAGGCGAGGAGGGTGCGGCGGGCGCCGCCGGACCCGATGTCCGGCCCGTCGCCGAGGGCGGCGGGTCCACCACGTGGTGGGTCGGCACCCGCCATGTGCTGCGCCTCGCCACCGACCGCGAGGCGACCGCCCGGCGCCGCCGTGAACTGCGCCTGCGCGATCTCGTCCGCCCCCATGTCCCGGTCGCCGTACCGGTCAGCGTGGCGCACGGCGACTGGGCGCCCGGACTCGCCTACACGCTGGACACCAAGGTGCCCGGCGGCACCGCGGAGCAGCACGAGGTGTCGGCCGTCGGCGAGGCCGACCTGGCCGGACTGCTCACCGGGATGCGCGAGGTGCCCGCCCGGCAGATCGAGGTCCTCGGCGTACCGCACGCCCCGGCCCGCTCCCTGGAGGCGCTGCGCCGGATGGCCGTACCGGCCGCGGAACTCCTGCGCGCAGCAGACGAGTTCGACGCCGCGCTGCTGCACCAGCTCACCCCGCAGGGGGCGGCCCAGCTCGCCGCCCGGCCCGGCGCGGCCGTCCTCGTCCACCACGGTCTGCGGGGCGAGCACCTCGTGGTCAGCGCCGACGGCCGGGTGCGCGGGGTGCTGGACTGGACCCACGCGGTCGTCGGCGACCCCGCGGAGGACATCGCCGGACTCGCCCTCGCCGTCGGCTCGCCCGCCGCCGTACGCGCCGCGACCCTCGCCGGCTACGGCGCCCGCAGCTGCCTGCGCGGCCTGTGGCTGGCCCGCTGCGACACGGTCCTCGCGCTCGCCGAGCGTCTGGACGGCCGTGGCGGCAGCCCGCCGCCGCTGCTGCGCACACAGCTGCGCCGCGCCTGGGAGGCGATCCTGCTGGAGCGCGTGACGGAGTTCCGCGAGGAGGGACCGGACGGCGCGGATCAGCCCTGACGAGCCGCACCGAACCCCGGAGCCACGGGCCACCGGACCTCCGGATCACCGGACTTCCGGGCGACCGGGCCCTCGGGCGACCGGGCCTCCGGACTTCCGGGCGACCGGCCCTCCGGATCCGCGCCCCCGGCTCCCGCCCCGCCCGTCCCGTCAGCTCTGTTCCAGCACCACGCACGACTCCCCGGGCACCAGCAGGACCCCGTCCGTCCCCGGCCGCTCCACCGGCTCCCACGCGGCGAGCACCCGGGCCGGGCGGGTGCCCAGCGGGATCGCCGCCTGCTCCTTGCCGAGGTTCACCGCCACGCGTACGTCACCGCGGCGGAAGGCCAGCCAGCGGGCCTCCTCGTCGTACGCCACCTTCGTGTCCGCGAGATCGGGGTCGGTGAGGTCCGGATGGCTGTGCCGCAGCGCGATCAGGCGGCGGTACCAGTCCAGCACGCGCGCGTGCGGCGGGCGTTCCGGCTCGGACCAGTCCAGACAGGAGCGGTCGCGGGTCGCCGGGTCCTGCGGATCGGGCACGTCCTCCTCGGCCCAGCCGTGCGCCGTGAACTCCCGCCGCCTGCCGCGGCGTACGGCCTCGGCGAGCTCGGGATCGGTGTGGTCGGTGAAGAACTGCCAGGGCGTGCCCGCCGCCCACTCCTCGCCCATGAACAGCATCGGCGTGAAGGGCGCCGTCAGCGTCAGCGCCGCCGCGCACGCCAGCAGCCCGGGGGAGAGGACGGCCGCCAGCCGGTCGCCCTGGGCGCGGTTGCCGACCTGGTCGTGGGTCTGGCTGTAGCCGACGAGCCGGTGCGCGGCCACCCGGCCGCGGTCCAGGGCGCGGCCGTGGTGCCGGCCCCGGAAGCTGGAGTACGTGCCGTCGTGGAAGAAACCGCCCGTGAGCGTCTTGGCCAGGGCCGCGAGGGGGGCGCGCGCGAAGTCCGCGTAGTAGCCCTGGGACTCGCCGGTCAGCGCGGCGTGCAGGGAGTGGTGGAAGTCGTCGCTCCACTGCGCGTGCAGGCCGAGGCCGCCCTCCGCGCGCGCGGTGACCACGCGCGGGTCGTTCAGGTCCGACTCGGCGACCAGGAACAGCGGCCGGCCCGTGTCGGCGCCGAGATGGTCCACCGCCCGCGACAGCTCCTCCAGGAAGTGGCACGCGCGCGTGTCCGCCAGCGCGTGCACCGCGTCCAGCCGCAGCCCGTCGATCCGGTAGTCCCGCAGCCACGCCAGCGCGCTGCCGAGCAGGAAGGCGCGCACCTCGTCCGAGCCGGGCCCGTCGAGGTTGACCGCGGCGCCCCAGGGGGTGTGGTGCCGGTCGGTGAAGTACGGGCCGAACGCGGGCAGGTGATTGCCCGACGGGCCCAGATGGTTGTGGACCACGTCCAGGACCACCCCGAGATTGAGCCCATGGGCCCGGTCCACGAACCTGCGCAGCGCCTCGGGGCCGCCGTACGGCTCGTGCACCGCCCACAGCGACACCCCCTCGTACCCCCAGCCGTGCCGGCCGGGGAAGGGGCACAGGGGCATCAACTCGACGTGGGTGATCCCCAGTTCCGCCAGATGGACGAGCCGCTCGGCGGCCGCGTCGAGGGTTCCCTCCGGCGTGTACGTACCCACGTGCAGCTCGTACAGCACGGCCCCCGGCAGCGGCCGGCCCGCCCACTCGGTCTGCCAGGCGTACCGCCCGTGATCGACGACGGCGCTCAGGCCGTCCGGGCCGTCCGGCTGTCGGCGGGAGCGCGGATCGGGCAGCACGGGGCCGTCGTCCAGCGCGAACCCGTACCGCGTGCCGTCGGCCGCCTTCGCCTCGCCGCTCCACCAGCCCTCGCGCGCCGGATCGCGCTCCAACGCGCGCGTGGCTCCGCCGCAATGGAGCGTCACCCGGTCGGCCTGCGGTGCCCACACCTCGAACTGCACGGACGGTTCCCCTTCGTCTGCTCACCGTGATGTAGCCCGTCCATGGTCCTTCAAACGCGATCAATCCGCCTTTGAATGCTCCCTTTTGCGGGGGGTGTCGTCCAGGTACAGGCACGGGCGCGCCGTTTCTGTGTTTTCTGGACACTCGGGGTTCACTGACCGACAATCACGAGCGTGACGTCGTCCTTCGAGTTCCACACGTACCCCGCGCGGCTGTCCGACGCGGAGCGCGACCGGGCCCTGGAGGTGCTGCGCGACGGCGCCGCCAAGGGGCGGCTGTCGCACGACACGTTCGTCCGGCGCATGGAACTGGCGCTGTCCGCGCGCCGCTCCGACGAACTCGCCGCGCTCACCGCCGACCTGCCCACGGAGAGCCGCTTCGCGCGCGTGGTGTTCGGCACCGTCGAGGCGGTCTCGGGCTTCACCGTACGGCTGCGCCGGGCCTGGCAGGCCGAGAAGCTGCCCAAGCTGCTGCTGCCGCACCCGGGCGCCGCGCACGCGCTGCGGATAGGCCGGGACCCCGCCAGCGGACTGCGGCTCACCCACGAGACGGTCTCGCGCGTGCACGCCGAACTCAGCCGGCAGGGCGGCATGTGGGTCCTGCGCGACCTCGGCTCGACCAACGGCACGACGGTGAACGGGCGCCGGGTGATCGGCGCGGCCGTCGTCCGCGAGGGCGACCAGATCGGCTTCGGGAGCATCGCGTTCCGGCTCGCGGCGGACTGAACCGGCCCCGGACCGCCACCGGTCCTCGAACTCCCTTGCGTACCGCGGTGTTGACGTACCCGGCGAGCCATGACTGACTGTGCTTACACCATGTACACCAGGTGAACCGACGGCACCACATTGTGGAGGTGTGCCCTGCCGCCACTCCTCCGCTACCCGAGCGTGGACGAACTGGGCACCCGGGCCGCCGCACTCGTCGCCCGACGCCCCCGGGACGCCCGGCTGCGCCGGATCGGGACGTCCCGCGCGGGAACGCCCCTGTGGCTGCTGTCCGTCGGGCACGGCACCCGGCAGGCCCTGGTGGTCGCCGGACCGCACGCCAACGAGCCGGTGGGCGGCGCGACCGCGCTGCGCCTGGCCGAACGCGTCCTGGCCGAACCCCGCCTCGCCGACGGCGCGGACACCACCTGGAACCTGCTGCTGTGCCTGGACCCCGACGGTCTGCGCCGCAACGAGGGCTGGCTGTCCGGCCCGTACACCCTCGGCCACTACTTCCGGAACTTCTTCCGCCCCGGCTTCCTCGAACAGCCCGAGTGGCTGCCCGACGGCGCGGAGGCCGCCACGCTCCCCGAGACGCGTGCCCTGCTCCGCGTCCAGGACGAACTGAAACCTTTCTTCCAGTGCTCGCTGCACGGTGTCGACGTCGGCGGCGGCTTCGTCGAACTGACCCGTGACCTGCCGGGCCTGGCCCAGCGCGTCGCCCACACCGCGACCCGGCTCGGCATCCCGCGCGAACTCGGTCCCTACGACACCCTGTACTGGCCCGGCCTCGGCCCCGCCGTCTACCGGATCCCGCCCCCGAGCCGGGGCGACCTGGCCGCGGCCATCACCGAGGCCGCCGTCGAGTCCACCTGGTTCCACCCGCACCGGCACGGCACGGTCACCGCCGTGATCGAGGCCCCCATGTGGGGTGTGGCCGGTGTCGAGGACGGCTCCCGGCCCGCCGACCCGGACGAGGCCCTGCGCACGGTGAGCCGCACGCTGCGGCACGACGCCGGGCTCCTGGAGCTGATCCTCGCCCGGATCCGGCCCCGTCTCGCGGGCTCACCGGACGCGGCGCGCCTGCTCGCACCGGTCGACGACTATTTACTGGTCTGCCCCGGCCTGGCCGACGCCTGGGACCCCGACGTCCGTGACCGGGGGCGCCCCCTGCCGGCCCTGCGCACCGCCCATCTCGCCGCCCTGCGCATCGCCGGACGGCGGCTCGCCCTGCGCACGGCGGGGCTGCTGCACCAGTTGGTGCGGGGCGCCGGCGGCGATCCGGACGACGCGCTGCCGGACCTGGACCGGGTCATCGACGAGTGGTGCGCCGACTACCGCGACGGCTGCGGGGCCCGCTGGATCCCGGTCGCCCGCCAGGTGGAGTACCAGTCGCGCGTGGTGCTGGCCACGTTCGGGCTGGCCGCGGCGCACGCGCGCGAGGAGTCCCGTTCGGGTGAGCGGGACTGGTGTCCGGAGACGGCCGTGCCGATGCCTCTTGAATGACGCACCCGAAGTACGCGACACACACGAGGCACGACCGGCACCGCACACGCCCGGGCAACAGGGCGGGTACGGCGTACCTGGCACGCGGCGCCCTGCTGACGGCGACGGCTCTGCTCACCGTCGGCGCGTCGGCCCCGGCGGCCGCCCGGGACGTCCTTTCGGGCGACTGGCTCCGCCTCACCGTCACCCGGGGCGACGGCGCCCGCCCGGGTGACACCCGCGACGCCCTGCTGCGGTGCGACCCGCCCCGGGGGCACGCGCACGCCGCACAGGCCTGCGAGCGGCTCGCCGCGGTGAAGGGTGACATCGGCGCCCTCACGCCGGCGGACGGCTTCTGCACGATGGTGTACGCCCCGGTGACCGCCCACGCGCGCGGCGAGTGGGGCGGGCGGCCGGTCGCGTTCGCGCGGACCTTCGCCAACCGTTGCGCGCTGACGACGTGGACCGGGCCGGTGTTCGCGCTGGACGAGTGACGGAGCGCGGGGCGCAGGCCGTCTCAGCCGTCGCGGTCGCGCGCGTGCAGCGCGGCCGCGACGACGGTACGGGACTGGTGCTCGACCTGGTGCTCCAGGGGCACCCAGCGGGCGCGGAACCGTACCGCGAAGGCGTCGCTCCAGGCCGCCACGAGCTGTTCGAGACGCGGTGCCGCACGGTCGTCGTGCTCCTGGAGGACCCGCAGCAGCATCGCCGCCGAACGCATCGGCAGCCGGCGGGCGAACGCGTCGACGCTGCCGACGTACGCCATCGTGGTGTCGGCCGGCGGCATGTGGATCCAGTCCTCGACCAGACCCGGCACCAGCTCCAGCACCCAGCGCGCGGCCCGCAGCAGCGGCCCGTCCACGCCGGCCAGGCGCGGCAGGGCCTCGGCGAGCACCTGCTCCACCTCCACGGCGTCGCGCCGCAGCCGGTGCGCGAGGCGCCGGATCGCGGCGGCGGGGGCCGGGTGCGGCGCGCGGTCGTCCACCAGGTCGCTCGCCCACATCGGGACCTCGACGACGGCGGTCAGACCGCCGTACCGGTGGGCGTGGTACCAGGTGCTGTGCCGAGCGTCGTCCGGCATGCTCGGGTAGGCGGCGCCCGCGCCGGGCGCGGGCATCACATGCACCCCGGGCCCGCTCGCCGGCCAGCCCGCCGCGTCGGCGGCGCCCGTCTCCACCGGGATGTGCAACTCGGCCGCGGACTTGGCGAACGGCTCCGCCAGGCCGGGGATGTCCTTCGTGAGCTGTATCCAGCTGCCGCCCAGGTCGGTGCCGTGCAGGGAGATCTGGAGGTAGGGCCGCAGCTCGTCGATGACCCCGGTCAGGGTGCGGGTCTCGGGCGGCAGCCGGTCGGGCGGCAGCACGGACGGCGACCACTCCGGCTGTTCCGGTCCGGCGGGCCGGAAGAAGCCGAGGTGATAGTCGAACAGACTGCGGGGCGACGGCGTCACGTGCAGACTCGCCCCGTCGGGGTCCGCGCACAGCAGGAAGTGCCAGGAGGTGTCGGCCCGCAGTTCCCGCTCGCGCAGCACCCGTGCGGCGAGGGCCAGCAGCGTGGAGCCGCCGACCGGTTCGTTCGCGTGGGCCCCCGCGACGACGAGGACGGCGCGCCGGGCGTGGCCCACGGACAGCAGATGCAGCGGTCGGCCGGCGCGCGAGACGCCCACCTGCCGCAGGGTGCACAGGTCAGGCCGATGGGCGGCCAACGCTTTCGCGGACTCGACCAGTTCGGGAACGCTGGGGTAACGCTGCTCCGGCAGGAGACTCACCCCCGATAGGTCCGCCCTGCTTCGCATCCGCAGTACCCCATGGACTCTGTGGACTGTCAAGGACGCGAGGCGTGCCCCCGCCGGATCGCCCCCTTCCCCGCCGGATCTCCTGCATCTCCGCCGGACTCCCGCCGTCCGGCGGCAGGGGCCCGCCCCGGCCCTTGCCGCCGGACGGCCTGCCCCGGACCCTGCAGCCGGCCGGCCCCGCGGCCCGTCCGCGCCGCCTGTCACACCTCGCCCGCGGCGCCCTCGGTCGTGCCCGCCGTCCCGGTCGTCCCAGCCGCCCGCACCGTTCCGGCCGTCTCTGCCGTCTCTGCCGTCTCTGCCGTCCCGGCCGGTCGTTCCCCGTCGATGCGCTCCAGCAGTGCCACCGGCCGCTCGCCGAAGAGGTCCGCCACGCGCGTGTGCCCCTCGAACTCCCGGCCGGGCGCCAGCAGATCGGCCCACCGCCCCGGCGGCAGGGACAGCCGGGTGTCCCGCCAGCCGCCCGCCTCCGCGAGCCGCAGCGACAGCCGGGTCACCGCCGTCACGACCGTCGCCGAGCGGACGAACGCCAGACAGTGCGCCGCCGCCGCGCCCTCCGCGGGCAGGGGCGCGTACGTCGCCGCGTCCCCGAACGCCTCGGGCCGCCGCCCGCGCAGCCGCAGCGCGGCCACGGTCAGCGCACCCTTCTCCCCGGGATCCGCGGGCGGGAACCGCACCGGCCGCCGGTTGTCCGGGTCGACCAGCGCCCGGTACTCCGCCTCCGTGCCCTGGTACAGATCGGGGACGCCGGGCATCGTCAGATGGACCAGGGCCGTGCCCAGCACGTTCGCGCGCAGATGCGGCTCCAGGGCGTCCCGGAAGGCGGCCATCCGCTCACCCGGCGCGCCACAGGGCCCCACGGCGACGAACCGCGCCACCCGCTCCTCGTACGAGGGGTCCTGCTCGGTCCAGCTCGTGTACAGGCCGGCCTCCCGCACCTGCTTCAGCAACGCCTGGTCGACCCGTTCCGGGGACGCCGGACCGAGCCCGAACACCGTCTGCCAGGCCGCCCACGCCAGCTGCGCGTCCGGCCCGCCGTCGCCGTCGGGGGTCACCTCGGCCAGCACGTCGGACCACGGCCCGGGGCACTCGGTCAGTACCGCGAGGGCGGCCCGGACATCGGCGCTCCGCTTGGTGTCATGGGTCGTCACCACGCTCCCGCCGACCGGCCAGTCGCGCTGCACGCGGGCGCAGTGGGCGTGGAAGTCCGCCGGGGACACGGCCGGACGCCCGGGGTTCCCGCCGACCTCGCTCCCCGACAGCAGCGGCACATAGCGGTAGAACGCGGTGTCCTCGACGGACTTGGCGCGCAGCGCGGACGCCGTCTGCGCGAAACGCGTACGGAACTCGGCATGACCCGGCCCGTCCCCGTGCCGCCCGAGTACGAGATCCCGTACGACATCGACCGCGCCGGCCTCCTCGGGCACGACGAAGGCACGCCGGGCCTCGGCCGCGGCCTCCGCGGTGACGACCTCGGCCGCGTCGCCCGAGGCGTAGGGCCGGTAGACCTCCAGCCGGACCAGCAGTTCCCGCAGCGCGGTCCGCAGCGCCCAGGGCGCCCGGTCGCGCAGCGCGGGCTCCGGCGCCGTGGCGCACAGCCGGACCGCGACCCGGGTCAGCCGGTCGACCTCGGCGGCCAGTTCGTGCGAGAGCACCCGGTAGGCGGCCCGTCGTACCGTCGCCGCCCAGTCACCGCCCCGGTCGGTCTGCGGGGCCGCGAACCGCCGGTACCGGGCGAGGAGTTCATCGGCGCCCGCCGGATCCGTGAAGAGGCCGTCGACGTGCCGCAGGGCGTCGTAGCCGGTGGTGCCGGCCACGGGCCAGGAGGTGGGCAGGTGTTCCCCGTCCGCCAGGATCTTCTCCACGACCGTCCAGCGGCCGCCGGTCGCCCCGTGCAGCCGCTCCAGATAGCCGTCGGGGTCGGCGAGCCCGTCGGGGTGGTCCACGCGCAGACCGTCGACCACCCCTTCGTGGAGGAGCTGGAGGATCTTGGCGTGGGTGGCCTCGAAGACCTCGGGGTCCTCGACCCGCACCCCGACGAGCTCGGAGATGCTGAAGAAACGCCGGTAGTTGAGCTCGGTACGGGCCAGCCGCCACCACGCGGGGCGGTACCACTGGGCGTCCAGGAGCTGCGGCAGCGGCAGCTCCTCGGTACCCTCCCGCAGCGGCAGCACCTGGTCGTGGTAACGCAGGACGTCGCCGTCGACCTCCAGGTGCCCGATCTCCGCGCCGAGCGGGCCGCCGAGCACGGGCAGCAGCACCTGCCCGCCCTGCGCCTCCCAGTCGATGTCGAACCAGCGCGCGTACGGCGACTTCGGCCCCTCCCGCAGCACCTCCCACAGGGCCCGGTTGTGCCGGGGCGCCATGGCCATGTGGTTGGGCACGATGTCCACCACCAGGCCGAGACCGTGCTCGCGCGCGGTGCGCGACAGCGCGCGCAGCCCGTCCTCGCCGCCCAGTTCGGCCCGTACGCGCGCGTGGTCGACGACGTCGTAGCCGTGCGCCGAGCCCGGCACGGCCTCCAGGACGGGGGACAGGTGCAGATGCGAGACGCCGAGCGAGGCCAGGTACGGCACGATCTCCGCCGCGGCCCCGAACGGGAACTCGGGCTGTAGCTGCAACCGGTAGGTGGCGATGGGCACCGTCGGGTCGGGTCGCTCAGGTGTCATGGCACCTACGTACCCGCCCCGTCGCGTTTCGTGTCATCGCCGCACCCGGCTCCGCCCGTACGCCCCCACCGGAGCGCCGCCGGAGCCCCACCGCCGGTCCGCCTAGGTGGGCCGGCGCAGGACCGTCAGGCTCCGGTCGAGCAGGGTCAGCCGGTCCCCGGCCCGCACCTTGTCGCCCGTCGGCGGCGCCACCCCCTCCGGGAGGGCCGTGTCCACCACGACCTGCCACTGCTGCCCGTGATCGACCGGAACCACGAACTCCAGCCGCTTCGCCGAGGCATTGAACATCAGCAGGAAGGAGTCGTCGGAGATGCGCTCCCCGCGCGGGCCGGGCTCGGAGATCGCGTTGCCGTTGAGGAACACGGCGAGCGCGGACGCCTGCGCCGAGTCCCAGTCCCGCTGGGTCATCTCCTTGCCCTCCGGGGTGAACCAGGCGATGTCCGACAGCTCGTCGTGGGTGCCTTCCACCGGCCGGCCGTGGAAGAAGCGCCGCCTGCGGAAGACCGGATGGTCCTTGCGTAGCCGCACCAGCGCCCGGGTGAACTCCAGCAGTCCGCCGCCCACGGTGTCGTCGTCGCCGTCGGCGTCGGTCCCGGGCCACTTCACCCAGGCCAGCTCGCTGTCCTGGCAGTAGGCGTTGTTGTTGCCGCGCTGGGTGCGCGCGACCTCGTCGCCGTGACTGATCATCGGCACGCCCTGGGAGAGCATCAGCGTGGCGACGAAGTTGCGCATCTGGCGCTCCCGCAGGGCCAGCACCGCGGGGTCGTCCGTCTCGCCCTCCGCCCCGCAGTTCCAGGACCGGTTGTGGCTCTCGCCGTCCCGGTTGTCCTCGCCGTTGGCGTGGTTGTGCTTGTCGTCGTACGACACCAGGTCGTGCAGGGTGAAGCCGTCGTGGCAGGTGACGAAGTTGATCGAGGCCAGCGGGCGCCGTCCGTCGTCCTGGTACAGATCGGACGAGCCGGTCAGCCGCGACGCGAACTCCGCGAGCGCCCGGGGCTCGCCGCGCCACAGGTCCCGCACGGTGTCGCGGTACTTGCCGTTCCACTCGGTCCACAGCGGCGGGAAGTTGCCCACCTGGTAGCCGCCCTCGCCGACGTCCCACGGCTCGGCGATCAGCTTGACCTGGGAGACCACCGGGTCCTGCTGCACCAGGTCGAAGAACGACGACAGCCGGTCCACCTCGTGGAACTGCCGCGCCAGCGTCGCCGCCAGGTCGAAGCGGAACCCGTCGACGTGCATCTCGGTGACCCAGTAGCGCAGCGAGTCCATGATCAGCTGGAGCACGTGCGGGGACCGCATCAGCAGCGAGTTCCCGGTGCCCGTGGTGTCCATGTAGTAGCGGGGATCGTCGGCCAGCCGGTAGTACGACGGGTTGTCCAGGCCCCGGAAGGACAGCGTCGGGCCCAGGTGGTTGCCCTCGGCGGTGTGGTTGTAGACCACGTCGAGGATCACCTCGATGCCGGCCTCGTGCAGCGCCCGTACCGCCGACTTGAACTCCAGGACCTGCTGTCCGCGGTCGCCCCAGGAGGCGTAGGCGTTGTGCGGGGCGAAGAAGCCGATGGTGTTGTAGCCCCAGTAGTTGTTCAGGCCCATGTCCACCAGGCGGTGGTCGTTGACGAACTGATGGACCGGCATCAGCTCCAGCGCGGTGACCCCGAGCGAGGTGAGGTGGTCGATGACGGCGGGATGGGCGAGCGCCGCGTAGGTGCCGCGCAGTTCCTCGGGCAGCGCCGGGTGACGCATCGTGAGGCCCTTGACATGGGCCTCGTAGATCACCGTGCGGTGGTACTCGGTGCGCGGCCGCCGGTCGTCGCCCCAGTCGAAGTAGGGGTTGACCACGACCGAGGTCATCGTGTGCGGCGCGGAGTCCAGGTCGTTGCGCCGGTCGGGGCTGCCGAAGTGGTAGCCGTACACCTCCTCCCCCCAGCGGACCGAGCCGCTGACCGCCTTCGCGTAGGGGTCGAGCAGCAGCTTCGCCGAGTTGCAGCGCAGTCCGCGCTCGGGGGCGTGCGGGCCGTGCGCCCGGAAGCCGTACCGCTGGCCCGGCATGACGCCGGGCACGTACGCGTGCCGCACGAAAGCGTCGCTCTCGCGCAGCTCGACCGCCGTCTCCGAGCCGTCGTCGTGCAGCAGACACAGCTCGACTCGGTCGGCGGCCTCCGTGAAGACCGCGAAATTGGTGCCGGCGCCGTCGTACGTGGCACCGAGTGGATATGCCTCTCCAGGCCAGACCTGCATGGACACGACTCTTTCAGGTGGACGGCGGCGCTGGGGGCGCCTTGGCCCCGAGTGTCCCCGAAAGTGATGGAACCACCTGTGACTTACGCCCCTCTTACCGTCCGACCAGTGCATACGACGTATGCCGAACAATCGGGGCAAACAGTTACTCCCAGGATGTCGGGGGAGTAGGGGGAACAAGTGCGCGAAATAGTGCACCGCCATCTGGGAAAGGTGGTGGCCGGTGCGGCCATGGCGGTGGTGGGGACCGCCGTCATGGCCGCGGTCACCCTGCCGGGCACGGCGGGGGCGGACGAGACGGGAGGGAGCAAGGGCGGGCAGTCGGCCACGCACGATGCCGCGGGCCAGGGCGGCGGCACGGTCGCGCCGGGCGTCGTCGCACCGGCGCCGGCCGAGGGCGCGAAGGGCACGGGCCGGGACCCGCTGACCGACGACGAGACCCGGCGGGTCGAGCGGATCGCGCTGAGCGGGCAGCAGCTCGTCGCGGGGGAGAACGTGACGGGCGGACGCGGACCGCAGCGCATCGGCGTCGACCTCGCCGAGCCGGACGCCGCGGAACTCGACGACCCGGACGCGCCGCGCCGCGCGGACGTCACGTTCTACGACTACCGCGACGACACGCTCGTCACCCGGACCGTGAACCTGGACACCGGGAAGGTGGAGGGGACCGGCCGTCAGCACGGTGTCCAGCCGCCGCTGAGCCGGGACGAGCAGACCGAGGCCGCCCGGCTGCTGATCGCCGATCCGGCGGGCGCGGGCCTGAAGGCGGACTACAAGGACGCCACGGGCGAGGAGCTGACCTCTCCGGACCAGCTGCTGATCACCGGCATGGTCTACCGGGCCACGCCGGGTGCGCAGCCCGCCGTTCTCGACAAGTGCGGCGAGCACCGCTGTGTGCGGCTGTTCCCGAAGGTCAGGAACGGGCCGTGGATCGACGCCCGGTCGCTCGTCATCGACCTGAGCGCCCGCAAGGTCGCCTCGCTGGCCCACTGAGGCGCGCCGCGTCCGGCCCGCTGGGGCGTGCCGTGTCCGGCCCGCTGGGGCGCGTCGCGTCCAGCCCGCAAACCCACCTCCTGTTAGGGAGTCATTTCCTCATGCGTGTGAACAGAATCGGCCGTGCCCGCACCGCTGCGGTGGGACTGTCCCTGGTGGCGCTGACCGCCGGAGCGACGACCGCCGCGGGACCGGCGGCCGCCCGGCCCGAGGCGGCCCCCGCGGCGGCGGCGCCGTCGTGCAGCACCGCCTACCGGATCGAACAGAAGCTCGCCAGCGGCACGACCTGGCGCATGTGCTGGCGCTTCGAGAGCAGGTCCGGGCTGGTCCTGGAGGACGTCACCTACCAGCCGCCCGGCGAGGCCGCTCCGATCAAGGTCCTCAACAGCGCCAAGCTCGCCCAGATCCATGTGCCCTACGACGACGGCAAGAACGAGTTCAACGACGTCACCGACTACAACTTCGGCTCGGGCCTGGTGGACCTGGCCGCCGGCGAGTGCCCCGGCGGCACCATCCGGTCCGTCAAGGTCCCCGACGGGGACCCCGCGCACCCCGACGTCAAGGGCCTGTGCACCACGACCCGTTCGCGCGGCCACGCGTACCGCATGCAGGCCGACACCGGGAACAAGGTGTACCAGGCCCAGGGCAAGGACCTGCTCGTCTACACGGTCAACAAGGTCGGCTGGTACGAGTACATGACGGAGTGGCGGTTCCAGGACGACGGCACCGTCAACATGAACGTCGGCGCCACCGGCAGCCTCTCGCCGTACGACTACGACGCCGGCGACGGCCGCGGCTGGCCGCTCGGCAAGGGCGCCAAGGCCTACGCCACCAGCCACAGCCACAATGTGTTCTGGCGGCTCGACTTCGGCCTCGACGGTTCCTCCAAGGGCCGCGTCGAGCAGTACGACTCGGTCGTCAGCCCGCCCGCCGCGGGCGGACAGGGCCCGACCAACAAGACCACCCGCACCAACGTCACCAAGGAACTCGCGGGCGACGCCAAGGACATGCGCTGGTGGCGGGTCGTCAGCGCGACCGGCAAGAACAAGGACGGCCACGCGCGTTCCTACGAGCTCGTCCCCGGGCCCACCGCCAAGTACCCGGGCCGCGCCTTCACCAAGCACGACGTGTACTTCACCGAGTACGACAAGTGCGAGCAGTACGCCAGCAACAATCCGCTCAACTGCGGTGCAGGACACGGGAAGTCGGTCGACTCCTGGGTCAACGGACAGACCCTCACCCACCCTGTCGTGTGGGTGAACGTGGGCTTCCACCACATAGCCCGGGACGAGGACCAGCAGCCCATGCCCGTCCACTGGCAGGGCTTCTCCATCGCACCCAGGGACGTAACCGCTATGAATCCGCTCACGCCGGCCGCCCTCGCGGGGCAGAACGGTCATGTGGAACCTCGTAGTTGAGAAACGACCATGGCCATCCGGCTGCACCGCCGACCGCTCCCGGAGTACCCTTCCTTGATCGTTGGGACGGGGATGCTCGGGGGAGCGGAAGGCGGTGCGCGGGTGGGCTCGGGAGGGCTTGAGTTGCCCCCTGGTGACGAGGGTCACGAGGGGAACTCGGCAGAAGTCCCGCCCGGCACGGTGTCGCTGGCGCGGCCGATGGGCACCGGTTCCATCGGGCCGGAGCTGGACTGGGACGCCGACGCCTGGCGTGAGGTGCGTACGCGCGCCCAGCGAGCCGGCCGGGCCTACATCTGGCTGAACCTCGTCGAACAGCGGCTGCGCGCGGTCGTGGCCGCCGTCCTGCGCCCCGTCTACGAACCCGTCCACGGCGACGAGTGGGTGGTCGCCGCGGCCGGGCCCGCCGGCCAGGAATGGGTGCAGCGCGCCGTCGCCGTACGCGAGGTCAGCCGCCGCAAGGGCTATCTCCTCGACCCGGCCGACGACAACGTGGTCAGCTTCCTCACGCTGCCCCAGCTGCGCGAGCTGATGGTGCAGCACTGGCCGTGCTTCGAGCCCTACTTCGACGACCGCCGGGACGTCGAACTCGCCCTGGACGAACTGGAAGTCACCCGCAACGTCGTCTCCCGCAACCGGGCCCTGTCCGAGGCCGTCCTGAACCAGGCCGAGCGGGCCTCCGCCCGGCTCCTGGAGATGCTCGCCCCCGGCGGCGACGTGCCCTCCGCCCGGCGGCTGCCCGTCGACGCGGTCGAGGACCTGGTCGGCGACCGCTACGCGGACGTGGTCGCCGTCCACTCCGACCGGGTGCGGCTGCTGCGCCGGTTCCCGGCCGAGGACATCTTCGGCGGCGCCCGCAGGCTCGACGCCATCGGCATCGGCCTCAACCTGCTCGTGCAGAACTTCTCCGGGCGGCGCCTGGTGCGGCTGGCCGAGGCGGGCGCGCGGGTGCGGCTGCTGTTCCTGAACCCGGCCTCCAGCGCGGTCAAGCGCCGGGAGCGCGAGCTCGGCCTGAAGCGCGGCGAGCTCAGCCGGGCCGTGGAGATGAACATCCTGCACATGCGCCGGGTCCGCTCCCTGCTGCGCGACCCGGACGCCTTCCAGATCCAGGTCTACGACGAGACCCCGCGCTTCACCGCCTACCTCGTCGACGGCGACGGCTCGGACGGCGTCGCCGTCGTGCAGTCCTATCTGCGGCGCACCCGGGGCATGGAGGCGCCGGTGCTGGTACTGCGCAACGGCAGCCGGGTGGTCAAGGCGGGCGAAGTGGACGAAGGCGGTCTCTTCTCGGCGTACCGCGAGGAGTTCGAGCTCGCTTGGGCTGATTCGAGGCCTGTGTCCTAAAATGTCCGCCATGAGGGCGGGTGGTCGGGGTCGGCAGGCGGAACGCGCTCCTCGGATTGTCAGTGGCGCGTGCGATCGTGTGGAGCACAGGGGGAAAGCACCACCGAGAAGGGGGGCCATCATGGCCTGGCACCGCGAGCTGTTGATCGGCTTCGACCTGGAGACCACGGGGACGGATCCCCACGAGGCGCGTATCGTCACGGGGGCCGTGATCGAGGTCAGGGGCGGACGGCCACAGGGCCGCCGTGAGTGGCTGGCGGACCCGGGGGTGGAGATCCCGGCGGACGCGGTCGCCGTGCACGGCATCAGCAACGAGCGCGCGACCGCCGAGGGCCGGCCGGCCGACCAGGTCGCCGACGCGATCGCGGACGTCCTGACGACCTACTGGAGGACCGGCGTCCCGGTCGTCGCGTACAACGCGGCCTTCGACCTGAGCCTGCTCTCCGCCGAACTGCGCCGGCACGGGCTGCCGTCCCTGCGCGACCGGCTGGGCGGCCTCGACCCCGCCCCGGTCGTCGACCCGTACACCATCGACCGCTGGGCCGACCGCTACCGCCGCGGCAAGCGCAACCTGGAAGCGGTCTGCGCGGAGTACGGCGTCGTCCTCGACGCCGCGCACGACGCCGCCGCCGACGCCCTGGCCGCGGCCCGGCTGGCCTGCGCGATAGCCGAGCGGCACCCCAAGGTGGCGGCGCTCGGTCCGGCGGAGCTGCACCGCCGCCAGATCGAGTGGTACGCCGACTGGGCGGCCGACTTCCAGAGCTTCCTGCGCCGCAAGGGCGACCCGGAGGCGGTGGTGGACGGCACCTGGCCGCTGCGGGAACCGGCGGACCACCGGGTCTGAGCGGCCGGGGCCCGTCCGGCGATCACCCGGTCCGCTCGGGTCGGGCGAGGCCGGCGATGCGCTCCACACGCGGCCCGGCGAGCCTCTCGTAGTCCTCGCCGGACATCACCAGCGACCGGTCCAGCCGGGCGGCGTTGAAGTACAGCCGCGACTGGGCGACGACATCCGGGTCGGCGACGAGTTCGAGCCCGGGGTCGAAGGCGAACGGCAGCACCGTGCCCGGCACGGAGCGGGCCAGCCGCTCGGCGGTCTCCGCGTCGCTGAACCCGACATAGCGCGCCGCGAACAGCTCCCGCACGGCGTCCAGGTCCACCCGCCGGTCCCCCGGGACCACCGCCAGGACGTGCCGTGTGGTGCGTCGGTCCACCTTCACCCGCAGGACGATGCACTTCGCCGCCTCGGACGCCGGGTGGCCGCGCAGCGCGCACACGGCCTCGGTGGCGCCCTCGGGTTCGTGGTCGATGAGCCGGTAGCCGACCTGAGCGGTGTCGAGCAGGGAGATCAGACGGTCGTAGGTGTCGTGGCCGTCGTTGCTGTCGTGGTCCGGCACGGGGGGTCCTCCTGGGGGCGGGCTGAGGCGTCGTGGGCGGGAAGGGGAGCGGGGGCGGCGACGAGGTCGGGGAGAGGCACCGGGTCGCGGTCGGGGAGATGCGCTGGGTCGCGGCCGGGGCCTGGCGTGGTGTCCGGCGCCTGGGCCGACGCGCGGTGGGCGCGTTCCACCGACTGTCCCCAGTAGGTGCCGGCCACCATCAGGGCCGCGCCCAGCCCGGTGAGCGGGCCGAGGTGCTCGCCGCCCAGGACGACGCCGACCAGCGCGGCCCAGACCGGCTCCGTCCCCAGCAGCAGGCTGGCCCGGCTGGCGGAGGTGCGCTGCACCGCCCAGGTCTGCGCGAGGAACGCGAACACACTGCAGAACAGCGCGAGATACAGCAACTGCGTCCAGGTCGCGCCGTCGGCCCGGACCAGACCGCCCAGCCCGGTGACGGCGGCCGCGGGCAGGAACAGCGCCGTGCCGACCAGCGTCTGGATCGTGGTCAGCTGCAAGGGCCGCACGGCCCGGCGCGCGGTGAACCGGCCGACGAGCGCCACGTGCACCGCCCGCAGACCGGCCGCGGCCAGCATCAGCAGATCACCGAGGCGCGGCGCCTGGAAGCCGTTGTCCGACATCAGCAGACCGACCGCCAGGACGCAGACACCGGCGGAGGCGTAGAAGGAGGGCGGCAGCCCGCCGGGGTGACCCGACCGGTCGAGCAGCGGGGTGAGGACGATGGCCAGGCTGATGATCAGACCCGCGTTGGCGGCGCTGGTGTGGGCGACCCCGTACGTCTCCACCACCAGCACCGTGGCCTGGGTCAGCCCCAGCGGCAGCCCCGCCCGGACCTCGTCGCGGGTCCACCCGCGCGGTCCGCGACGGCCCGCCCCCAGCACCCCCAGACAGGCCACGGAGGACAGCGCGTAGCGCGCGAACAGGACGGTGAGCACGGGCAGCGCGGAGACGGCGGTCTGAGCGGACAGATAACTGGATCCCCAGACGAGCGCGACCAGGAGGAGTACCGCATCGGTACGTCGGGCGTCGGACACCCGCCCACCGTGCACCGCGGACGACCCTGAAGCCCAGAACCAGTTTCTAAAATGATCTTTTAGGAGTCCTTCACCATGGCTCTAAACTGGGAAAATGGACGAACGGCAGTTGCGGATCCTGCGGGAGCTCGGCGAACTGGGCAGCGTCACCGCGGTCGCCGAGGCGCTGCTGGTGACCCCCTCGGCGATCTCGCAGCAACTGCGGCTGCTCCAGCGCTCGGTCCCGGTGCCGCTCACCGAGCGCCAGGGCCGACGGCTGGCGCTCACCGACGCGGGCCAGGCGCTGGCGGGCGCGGCCGTCGAGGTGGAGACCGCGCTGGCCCGCGCCCGGCACGCGGTGGCGGAGTTCGTCGGCCGACCGGACGGCGAGGTGTCGGTGGCGGCGTTCCACAGCGCGGGCCTGGCCTTGTTCCCGATGCTGCTGAGGGCCTGCACCGGGCCCGGCGCACCCGCACTCGCCTGCGCGGACGCGGACGTGCCGCAGGAGGACTTCCCGCGGCTGACCCGGGAGTACGACCTCGTCGTCGCCCACCGTCTCGACCACGCCCCGCCGTGGCCGCGCACGGTGACGGTGACCCCCTTGCTGCGCGAGCCGCTCGACGTGGCGATGCCCGTCGGTCATCCGCTCGCGGCGAAGCAGCGGGTGACACCGCTCGACGTGGCCGACGAACCGTGGATCACCGCGCACGACGGCTTTCCCGTCCTGGCGACCGTGGAGGCGATCGCCGCGGCGGCCGGCCGCAGCCTCCGGCTGGTGCACCGCATCAACGAGTTCACGGTGGTCGCCGAGGCCGTCGCCGCCGGGGGCGGCATCGCGCTGCTGCCCCGCCTGACCATGCGCCCGCACCCGGCCCTGGTGCTGCGCCCGCTCAGCGGTGTCCGGGCCAGCCGCCACATCGACGTCCTGTGCCGGCCCGAGCGCACGGCCCGTACGGCGGTCCGCACGGTCCTGACCGAACTGCGCCGAGCCGCCCGCACGATCCAGGCCCGCGACGCGCAGCCGCCCGACGGCTGACGTCTCCGCCCCTCCCCGGCCGCCGCGCCGCCCTCACCACCGGCGCCCGGCCCCGGCGGCGCCTCACGCCTCAGAACGGATACCAGCGCACCGACTCGTCCCCGTCCCGCAGTGACGCCACCCGGCGCCGGAACTCGGCGAGCGCCTTGGGGTTGCTCGGCGCGTGCTGCGCGACCCAGGCGCAGCTCGCGGTCTCGCGGGCGCCGCGCAGCACCGAGCAGCCCGCCCAGGTCCGTACGTCCCAGCCGTAGGTCTCGGTGAAGGCGTCGTACGCCTCGGCCGGCAGTCCGTAGCGGTCCCGGGAGAGGGCCATCACCACCAGGTCGTGCTCGCGCAGGTCGGCGGAGAACGTCTCCAGGTCGACCAGGACCGGACCGTCCGGCCCGATGTGCACGTTGCGCGGCAGCGCGTCGCCGTGGATCGGGCCGGGCGTCAGCTCCGGGACGAGGGCCGCGGCGGCGGACGCGAAGCCGTCGCGGCGGGCCCGCAGATACGCCGCGTCCTCCGGGTCGATCGCGTCACCGGCCAGCCGCAGCCAGCGCTCCACCCCGCCCAGCAGCTCGCGCGGGGGCAGGTCGAAGCCGGGGGAGGGCAGTGCGTGGACCACCCGGAGGAGTCCGGCGAGGTCGCGCGGCTCGGCGGGCCGTACCGGGTCGGGCAGCCGATGCCACACGGTCACCGGGTGCCCCGACACCAGCTCGGCCCGGGGCTCGGCCGCGCGCACCGCCGGGACGTCCGCCCCGGCGAGCCAGGCCGCGACGGCCAGCTCGCGCCGGGCCCGGTCGAGGAGTTCGGCGTCGCGCCCCACCTTGACCACCAGGTCGCCGACGGCGAACACCGCGTTCTCGCCCAGGGCGAGGAGCTTCGCGTCCCCGGCCGGTCGTGGCGACACGCCCGCCGCCGCCAGTACCTCGCGGGCCCGTGCCTCGTCCATCGTCCGCCTCCGCCTTCGTCTTCGCCGGTGTGTCCGTACCTGCCGTCCGGGCGAGCCGGAACCGGCCGCCCGGCCCGACGGCGCGACCCCCGCAGGGCTCCGGTCGATCACCGGCCAGTCTCGCATCCGCACAGGTCGGACCGGCGCTGCGGGCCCGTGGGCCGAACAGCACCGCGGGCCCGCCGGTCTCCCCGAGGAGACCGGCGGGCCCTCGACGCAGGCGGATCCGGCCGGAGCGGTCAGAGCGGCCCCGGACCCGCCCCGTCGTGCGTCACACCCGGATCGGCTCACCCCCGTCGGAGACCGTGGACGCGGTCACGGCCCCGGGTGCCTCGTCGTGCGTGAAGTCGGGCATCCGGTTCAGCCACTTCGGCAGGTACCAGTTGCGCTCACCCAGCAGCGCCATGACCGCGGGGAGCAGCACACCGCGGATGACGGTGGCGTCGATGAGCACCGCGGCCGCGAGGCCGACGCCCATCTGCTTCATGGACTGCATGGACAGCGTTCCGAAGATCGCGAACACGGCGACCATGATGACGGCGGCACTGGTCACGACACCGGCCGTGGTGACCACACCGTGCCGGATCGCGTCCGTCGTCGTGCGGCCGCGCAGCCGCGCCTCGCGGATCCGCGAGACCACGAACACGTGGTAGTCCATCGACAGGCCGAACAGGATCACGAAGAGGAACAGCGGCAGCCAGGTGACGATGGCACCGACGCCCTCCGCGCCCACCAGCGAGGCGCCCCAGCCGTGCTGGAAGACGGCCACGAGGATGCCGTACGCCGCGCCCACCGAGAGCAGGTTCAGCGCGATCGAGGTGATCGCGACGGTCAGGGAGCGGAACGACACCAGCATCAGCAGGAAGGCGAAGACGACCACGAACGCGAAGACCGGGGCGACCGAACCGAGCAGCTGGTCGTTGAAGTCGTGGTTCCCCGCGACGTTCCCGGTGATCGGCGCCTGGACGCCGTCGACCTTGCCGAGCGTGGCGGGCCGTACCTCGTCGCGCAGCTTCTCCAGGCTCGCGCTCGCCTTGTCCTGGTCGGAGCCGCCGACCAGCGGCACGTAGACGAAGGCGATGTTCTGCGCGTCGTGCAGCTTGATCTCGACCGGGCCGCGCGAGGCGCCCGAGCTGATCGCCCGCTCCTTGAACTGCGCGAGCGCGTCCTTCACGTCGGGGGCGTTGATGTCCCGCGCCCTGACGACGACCTCGGCCGGCTCGGAGCCGCCGGGGAAAGCGTCGTTGACGCGGTTGTACGTCTGCACGATGGACAGCGAGTCGCCGAACTCCTGGTCCATGGTGAGGTTCTGGGTCTTCATGCCGACCGCGGGGGCCGCGATCGCCAGCAGCGCACCGGTCGCGACGACGACGGAGAGGACCGGCTTGGCCAGTACGCCCTTGAGGACCGCGCTCCAGAACCGGCTGTCCCCGTTGCCGGCCCGCCGACGGCGGTTCAGGAACGGGATCCGGCCGGCCTCGACCCGCTCGCCCAGCAGGGACAGCAGCGCGGGCAGCACGGTCACCGAACCGACCATGGCGACGGCCACGACCATCAGCGAGGCCAGGCCCATCGCCTCGAACTCGGCGAGCCCGGTGAACAGCATGCCCGCCATCGCCACGCACACCGTGACACCGGAGACCACGATCGCCCGGCCGCTGGTGGCGGCGGCGATCCGCAGGGCCGTCTGCGCGTCCCGGCCCGCCTCGCGCTCCTCGCGCTCCCGGCGCAGGTAGAACAGGCAGTAGTCGACGCCGACGGCCAGACCGACCAGCAGCATCACGGAGTTGGCGGTGTCGCTCATCGGCATCACATGGCTGACGACGCCCATCAGGCCCATCGTCGCCATGATCGCGGTGATCGCCAGGGCCACCGGCAGCAGCGCGGCCACCAGCGCGCCGAAGGCGATGAGCAGGATGCCGAGGGCCACCGGCACCGCGGAGTACTCGGCCTGCTGGAAGTCGTCCCCGAACGCGTCGGAGAACGTCTTGTTCATGCTGGCGCTGCCGATCTCCTCGACCCGCAGCGACGTGTGCTCGCGGCCGACGCCCTCGACGGCCTTCAGGACGGGCTCCACCCGGTCCCCGGCGGTCTCGGCGTCGCCGCGCATGTCGAACTGCACCAGCGCGCTGCGCCCGTCCTTCGAGATCGTCTGGGTGTCGTACGGCGAGGTCACGTCGGTGACCCGGCCGGTGGCCCGCACCGCCTCGACGACATCGGCGACCGTCGCACGGAACTCGGCGTCGGTGGCCTCGACCCCGGCGCCCCGGCCCTGGATCAGCACCGTCTCCCCGGCCGGCTCCTCGATCCCCGCGTCCTTCACGATCGTCGCGGCGGTGTGGGTCTCGCCCTTGAGCTGGTCGCTCTGGTCGACGTCGACCCGGCCCGCCGCCGAGCCCAGCCCCATCGCCAGGACGACGAACAGGACCCAGATCCCGACGGCCGCCCATCGGTGCCGGGCGCTCCAGCCGCCGGCCCGTGCGGCGATCCCCCGCACCCGTGCATCTCCAGTCCCCATGACGGGCCTGCCCCCTCGTCGCGGTGACAGCCCCTGCCGCCACCTTTCCCTACGACGGTATGGGCCCGATAAAGACGTCTCGTCGTACTGCCCGGTGAGGTGGGGCGCTCCCGGCTCATCCCGGTGGACCGCGCCGGCTCCGCACTGGGGAGGATGACGGCCCCCTACACGCATCCCCGTCTCTCGGGGGTGCGGCTCGGGGACGTGTGGTGATGCCGTGCTCCCGCCGACGAGTGGATCCGTGGGCCCGAGCGGTCCTCGCGGCCGCCCCCGCGGGGCACGGGGACCGCTCTAGGCTGGCCGGATGACGACTTATGCGGCGCTGTTGCGCGGAATCAACGTGGGCGGCAACAGGAAGGTCCCGATGGCCGAGCTCCGCGTCCTCATGGAGGGCCTCGGGTACGCCGGTGTCCGCACCCATCTCCAGAGCGGCCAGGCCGTGTTCACCCCCGACCGCGGCGACGAGGAGTCCCTCGCCGCCGAGTTCGCGCAGGCGATCGAGCAGCGGTTCGGCTTCCCGGTCGACGTCATCGTGCGCGACCACGCCTATCTGCGGGCCGTCGCCGACGCCTGCCCGTTCCCGGCCGCGGAACTCGAGGCGAAGCAGCTGCACGTCACGTACTTCTCCGAGCCGGTCGACGAGGGACGCTTCGCCGCGGTCGACCGGGCCGCCCATCTCCCCGAGGAGTTCCGCCTCGGCGACCGCGCCCTGTACCTGTACGCCCCGGACGGCCTGGGCCGCTCCAAGCTCGCCGAACAGCTCGCCAGGTCGCGGATCACCAAGGGCCTGATCGCCACCACCCGCAACTGGAACACCGTCCTCAAGCTCGTCGAGCTGACCGGCTGACCGCTGCCGCGGCGCGGGGCGAGCCCCGGCGAGGGAAGCCGGGTCAGGCGCTCTCGCCCCGCCAGTCCCCGTCCCGCCGGGCCCACCGCACCGCGGGAGCCACCGCCAGGCCCACCACCGCGAACAGCGCGCCCAGCACCGCCCAGCCCGCACTGCCGTGCCGGATCGCGGTCACCGTCACCAGAGCCGGTCCCGCCATCATCCCGGCGGACGCACCGGCGCCGAAGACACCCTGGTACACGCCGTGTGCGCGGGCGTCGGCGAGTTCGTAGCCGAGGGTCCAGCCGCCCGCCGCGGACAGCACCTCGGCGAAGACCTGGACCACCGCGCCGACGGTCAGCGCGAGCACCGCCCACACGGGGGAGAGGCCCGCGGAGAGCGCGTACACCGCGCAGGACGCGGCGAGCAGCAGTCCGGCCCGGCCCATCGCCCGCACCGCGGAGGGGACTCGGGAGACGCGGCGGGCGATCCGCACCTGCAGCAGCGCGACCAGGGCACAGTTCACGACCATCAGCAACGCGGCCGTCCAGCGCGGTGCCTCGGTGCGCTGCACGATCCACAGCGGCAGACCGACCTCGGAGAGCGTGTACTGCACGACCAGCACGGAATTGAGCACGGTCACCGCCAGGAACGGCAGGTCCCGTACCGCACGCCAGCGGTCGGCGGCCGGAGCGTCGGCCGCGACCGGCGTCCGGTCGCGCGTGTGGGCGGCCAGCGGGAGCCGGCGCACCATGAGCGCGGGCACCCCGAAGGACAGCGCGTTCACCACGATGACCGTCGCATAGGCGCCGCGGGTGTCGATCTGGAGCGCGACCGCGCCGAACAGGCCGCCGACGCCCATGGCCACGTTGGTGACCATCCGCAGATACGCCCGCGCCTCCACCCGGGTCGCGGCGGGCAGCACGTCCGCGTACAGCGCGCCCTGTACGCCGCGGCTGGCCATCTGAAGGCCGGTCGCGCAGACCACCGCGACGAGGAAGCCGAGGTAGGAGTGCACCAGGACATAGCCGGCCGTGGCCACACCCGTGCCGCCCCACAGCAGTGAGCCCACGTGCCGGGCACCCCAGCGGTCGGCGGCCCGCCCGGCGGGGATCCCGACCGCCACGCCGACCAGCCCCGCGACCGTCATGCCGAGCCCGACCGCGGTCGCGTCCAGACCGACGACGCGGGTGAAGTACAGCACGCCGAGCGGGAAGTAGAGGCCGTTGCCGAGGGAGTTGAACGCGGTCAGGACCGTGGCCCGGCGCAGGACGGGGTCGGCCGGCAGCAGTCCGGCGGCGCGGGTGACAGGCCGCGGCGGCGCGCCGGAGCCGGCGTCGGCAGGTCGTGAGGCGGGCTCGACGGAAGGCTCGGAGGCGGGTTCGGCGGCGGGTGTCGTGGTCATGGACACAGCCAACCGGCCGTGGGGCGGGGGCCGACAATGATTTAGCGTGGTGCTCAATGATCGAGTTACGCTTCGCCGTCGGCGACCTCGCGACCACGTCCTTCGCGTACTCACCGCTCCAGGAGACGGTGTTGTCGCTGCGCTGTCTGCACGACCCGGCACGCTACCTCCACCACCGGCCGTGGCTGCGCCGCATCCGCCCGGGTCTGAAGACGCTCGACCACGAACTGCTCACCGCGCTCGTCGCCCCCTGGCTGTGGGTACCGGACTTCCTCACCCCGCGTCCCATCCGGGCCCGCCCGGCCTTCGCCGACGAGGTGGACCTGCTGCGCGCCACCCCGGTGGAGGCCGTCGTCGCCGGCTTCCGGGCCACCTACCGGACCCGGGAGGCACTCCCGCCGGTGCTCGCCCGGGGCCTCGCCGAGCCCGACGCCCTCCTCACCCGGCTCGCGGACGCCCTCGACGCCTACTGGCACACCTGCCTCGCCGCCGACTGGTGGCCGCGCGTACAGAACATCCTGGAGGCCGACCTCGCCCACCGGGGACGGGTACTGGCGGAGCGGGGCGTCGGCGCGATGCTCTCGGGACTCGACGCGCGACTGGTCTGGACGGGCAGCCATCTGCGGCTGTCCACCAGGGACTTCATGCTGCCGGTCCCCTGGGTCGACGTCAGCATCGACGGGCGCGGCCTGGTGCTGACGCCGACGATGTTCGCCCGTGGTGCCCAGCCGCCGATCGATCCCACCCGGCCTCCGCTGCTGATGTATCCGGCACGCGGCCGTGCCACCCTCGGTGAGGGCCCGCCCCAGGTGGCCGACGACGCCCTGGCACGCCTCCTGGGACGCCCCCGTGCCCGTCTGCTGGGCCTGCTGACAGAGCCCGCCTCGACCACCGAACTGGCCCACCGTCTGGACGTCACTCCGGGAGCGGTCAGCCAGCACCTGGCCGTCCTCCACGCGGCGGGCCTCCTCGGCCGCACCCGCAGCGGTCGCAGCGTCCGGTACGCGCGCACGCGGCTCGGCGACGACCTGTGCCGTCACGATCCGTCACCCGGCGAGGAATCATCCCTGCGGCCACCGGTATGAGGTGCGCCACCGGCCTGGGGGCGGGCCGTGCCCATGGCCACCTGGAGGAGCAGCTCCCTCGGGTGCCACGACGAGCCGGGTGCCCGGCCCCCGGGAGGGCGCTCACGCTCCCAGGGCCGCCAGGGCGGGCCTGCGGGCCGCGTCGTAGCGCTCCAGCAGCAGTCGCGCCACCTCCGGAGCCGGGCCGAGCACCTCGGCGAGGACGTCCGCATCCTGCGCGCCCCGTGCGATGCGATCCGGCAGGAAGCCGGGCGCCAGGACGTAGGGCGCGACGGCCACCCGCTCGCAGCCGAGGTCGCGCAGTTCCCGTACCGCGTCCTCGGTGCGGGGCAAGGAGGCGGAGGCGAACGCGGGCCGCACGGCGCACCAACCGGTGTGCCGCCACTCCCGCGCGATGTCTGCGATCACCGCGATCGCCTCCGGGTCGGTGGACCCCGCCGAGGCCAGCACGACCCCGGTCGAGGACCTGTCGGCGGGCGTCAGCCCCGCCTCGCACAGCCGCCGCTCCAGCGCGCGCAGCAGCAGCGGCGACGGGCCGAGCACCTCCGCCTGCCGGATCCGCAGCCGCGGCGGCGCGGCGGCGAGCACCGCGGGGATGTCCGCCTTCGCGTGGAACGCACGCGTCAACAACAGCGGCAGGGCCACGACGTCACGCACCCCCTCCGCCGCCAGGGACCCCAGCACGCCCTGCACGGACGGCACGTTGAAGTCCAGGAAGCCGGTCTCCACCCGTACGTCCGGGCGCAGCGAGCGCACCCGGCGTACGAGGGCGTGCACCGTCGCGGCGTGCCGCGGGTCGCGGCTGCCGTGGGCGATGACGAGGAGGACCGGCTCGCTGCGCACGGGCGTCAGCCCTTCACCAGCAGGCCGCGGCTGCGCAGTACCCACCGCTCCAGCGGACTGAAGATCAGCAGGTCGATCGCGATACCGACGAACAGGATGAGCAGGATGGCGAGGAACACCTGCGCCATGCTGCTGTTGGTGCGGGCCACCTCCAGCAGCTGACCGAGGCCCACGCCCAGGTCGGGCGCCTGCACGATGATCTCGGCGGCCATCAGCGACCGCCAGGAGAACGCCCACCCCTGCTTCAGGCCCGCCACGTAGCCGGGCAGCGCGGCCGGCATGACGATGTGCCAGGTGCCGCGCAAGCCGGTCGCCCCCAGCGTGCGGCCCGCGCGCAGGAACAGCGGCGGCACCTGGTCGACGCCGGACACCAGGCCGTTGGCGATCGACGGCACCGCGCCGAGCAGGATCACCGCGTACATCATCGACGGCTGGAGGCCCAGCCAGATCACGGCGGGCGGCACCCAGGCGACCGAGGGCAGCGACTGGAGGCCGGACAGGGTCGGGCCGATCGCCGCGCGCACGAACTTCACCCGCGCCACGAGCAGGCCGAGCGGGGTGCCGATGAGCAGGGCGAGCGCGAAGCCGAGCAGGCCGCGCGAGACGCTCGTCCAGACGTAGCCGAGCAGGGTGCCCTTGAGCCAGGCGTCCCGGACCTCGGCCCAGACGGCACCCGGGGAGGGCAGCTTCGTCGGGTCGTCGACGATCTTCAGGGTGATCAGGCCCTGCCAGATCACCACGACCACCGCTATCGCGACGACGGGCGGCAGGACCTTCTGGCGCAGGGTCTGCCGCAGTGGCGGCCGGCCGGCGACCGAGCTCTCCAGCGCGTCGAGGCCCGCCTCGACGCTGCCGGACTCCTCCGTCGTCGTCCTTGTGTCAGTGCTGGCCATGACGGCGGATCTCCCCACGCAGTACTTCGGTGATCTCAAGGGACAGTTCCGCCACGGGGGCGTCCTCGATCCGGCGCGGCTGCGGGATGTCGACCGTCCACTCCCGGGCCACGCGCCCCGGACGGGAGGACAGCAGCACCACACGCTGGGCGAGCCGGACCGCCTCGCGCACGTTGTGCGTGACGAACAGGACGGACAGCCCGGTCTCCGCCCAGATCCGGGTCAGTTCGTCGTGCAGCACGTCCCGGGTGATGGCGTCGAGGGCGGCGAACGGCTCGTCCATCAACAGCAGATTGCTCTCCTGCGCCAGCGCGCGGGCCAGTGCCACCCGCTGGCGCATACCACCGGACAGCTCGTGCACCCGCTTGCCGTACGCGCCCTTGAGCCGGACCAGTTCGAGCAGCTCCTCGGTCTTGCCGCGGCGCTCGTTCTTCGCGACTCCCCTGAGTTTCAGGGCGAGTTCGATGTTCTTGCCCGCGGTCAGCCACGGGAAGAGGGCGTGTTCCTGGAACATCAGGGCGGGCCGGCCGTCCGTCGCGATGGAGCCGACGGTCGGCCGGTCGAGTCCGGCCACCAGGTTCAGCAGCGTGGACTTGCCGCAGCCGGAGGCCCCCAGGAGCGTGACGAACTCGCCGGGCGCGACATCGAGGCTGATGTCGTCCAGGACGAGCTGCTGTCCGCCGGGACCGGCGAAGGATTTCGAGACGTGCTCGATGCGTGCCGCGTACTCCACCGATACGTCGGCCTTGGCGAAGGTCGTGGCCATGGTCGTCACCTCCTGGCAACTCATCGGGTACGGGGCTTACTTCGCGCCGAGACCGGCGTCGTCGACGGCGGCGGCGCCCTCGGCCTCGAGAACCTTGTTCAGGAGCGTGAGGTCGTAGATGCCGGACAGGTCGGGCTTCTCCAGCAGACCGGCCTTGACCGCGTGCCGCGCCTCGGTGTCGAGGGTGGCGGCCAGCGGGTCGTCGGTGAACCGGATCGACCTCCACGCGGGGCCGACCACCGCGGCCGGCAGCGCCTTGCCGGAGTCGGCCTCGAGCTGCTCGTTCGCCGCGGCCCTCGCCTCGTCCGGGTGGGCGTTGATCCACTTGTTGGCCTCGACGGAGGCCCGCAGCACCGCCTCGACGGCCTTCGGGTGCTGCTCGAGGAACTCCTGCCGCACGATGACGTTCGTGATCACGAACTTCTTGGCCGGCCACAGGTCGGCCTCGTCGAGCAGTACCTTCGCGCCCTCGGCGACCAGCTTGGACGCGGTCGGCTCCGGCACCCACGCGCCGTCGACGGAACCGGACCTGTAGGCGTCCGGGGTGATCTTGTTGTCGGTGCGGACCACCGAGACGTCGCCCTTGCCGCTCTCCGCGTCGACCTTCCAGCCCTGTTCGGAGATCCAGTTCAGGAACGCCACGTCCTGGGTGTTGCCGAGCTGGGGAGTCGCGATCTTCCTGCCCTTGACGTCCTTCAGGGACTTGATCCTGTCAGGGTTCACCACGAGCTTCACGCCGCCGGAGGCCGAACCCCCGATGATGCGCAGGCTCTTGCCCGCGGACCTGGTGTAGCCGTTGATCGCCGGGGACGGACCGATCCAACCGATGTCGATCGAGCCCGAGTTCAGCGCCTCGATCTCGGACGGACCCGCGTTGAAGACCTGGTACTTGGCCGCCGTGGCGCCGAGTTCCTTCTGGAAGTAGCCCTTCCGCACCCCCACCAGCGCCGTGCCGTGGGTGAGGTTGCCGAAGTAACCGATCTTCACGGAGTCGAGGCCGTCGATCTTCTCGGCTCCCGCGGCGATCTGCTGGTCGGCGGGTGTGTCGGCGGCCTGCGAACCGTAGCCGCACGCGGCGAGCGCCAGCAGGGGCAGAGCGGCGACGACGGCCGTGCCGCGGCGCAGGGCGGCGGCGGGCGCGCCCCTGCGCGGGCGGAGCCGGGACGGCGGAGGGTTGGCAGGCACGGGAGGAGTTCCTCTCGTTGGCCCGGCGGTCACGTCACTCAGGTCGTGGCCGGGAGGTCGGCGGACGGTCTCCGTCTTTTCCGGGACGGAAGAGGGGAGGGCTGGGCGCGCAGGCGGTGCGCGTACGTCAGCGCGCACATCGAGCGACTCCGCCCTCGCCGCTGCCGAGGGCGCCGCTGCCGATACGGCCGCCCTCCTTCGCGAACGTCGAATAGTAATCCGGTGCGTTCATGCTCAGAAATCCCAACCGTCGTCTTCCGACGCGTCCTTGACCGGGTCCGGGGCGGCGAACGACTCGCCGACCATGCCCGCGGTGAGCGTGGTGCCGTCGCTCGGGTCGATCAGGATGAACGAGCCGGTGCGGCGCGAGTCGGCGTAGGAGTCGACCGGCAGCGGCTCGGCGGTGCGGATCTTCACCCGGCCGATGTCGTTGGCGAGCAGCTGTCCCGGGTGGGGGTGCAGGGACAGGTCGTCGAGCGTCAGCCGGGACGGTATGTCCTTCACGATCGCCTTGACCGTGCGGGTGCCGTGCTTGAGCAGGACCCGGTGCCCGACGGTCAGCGGCTGGTCGGCCACGTGGCAGACGGTCGCCTCGACGTCCTGCGTGGTGGGCGGCGCGTCCTTGCTCGGCACGATCAGGTCGCCGCGCGAGATGTCGATGTCGTCCGCCAGCAGAAGGGTCACCGACTGCGTGGTCCAGGCCACGTCCACCGGCCTGCCGAGCAGGTCGATGCCGGAGATCCTGGTCGACCGGCCCGACGGCAGCACCGTCACCGCCTCGCCGACGCGGAACGAACCGGCCGCGATCTGGCCCGCGTACCCCCGGAAGTCCGGGTGTTCGGCGGTCTGCGGCCGGATCACGTACTGCACGGGCAGCCGCGCGTGGCAGTGCGCCAGGTCGTGGCTGACCGGCACCGACTCCAGGTGCTCCAGCACCGTCGGGCCGCCGTACCAGTCCATGTTCGCGGACGGCTCGACCACGTTGTCCCCGGCGAGCGCCGAGATCGGGATCGCGGTGACCTCGGGGACGCCCAGCTCGGTCGCGTACGCCGTGAACTCCTCGGCGATCGCGGCGAACACGGACTCCTCGTAGCCGACGAGGTCCATCTTGTTCACCGCGAGGACCGCGTGCGGGACCCGGAGCAGGGCGGCGATCGCGGCGTGCCGACGGGTCTGCTCGACGACGCCGTTGCGGGCGTCGACGAGGATGACGGTCAGCTCGGCGGTGGAGGCGCCGGTGACCATGTTGCGGGTGTACTGCACATGGCCGGGGGTGTCGGCGAGGATGAAGCGGCGCCGGGGGGTGGCGAAGTAGCGGTAGGCCACGTCGATCGTGATGCCCTGCTCGCGTTCGGCGCGCAGACCGTCGGTGAGCAGCGCGAGGTCCGGGCCCTCCTGGCCGCGCCCGGCCGAGGCGCGCTCCACGGCCTCCAGCTGGTCGGTGAGGACCGACTTGGAGTCGTGCAGGAGCCGGCCGACGAGGGTGGACTTGCCGTCGTCGACGGAGCCGGCGGTGGCGAACCGCAGCAGGGTGGTGGCCGAGAGCTCCTCGGTCGTGGTGGTGCTCATGTCTAGAAGTACCCCTCGCGCTTGCGGTCTTCCATCGCGGCCTCGGAGAGCTTGTCGTCGGCGCGGGTGGCGCCGCGCTCGGTGAGCCGGGACGCGGCGATCTCGGTGATGACCTGGTCCAGGGTGACGGCGTCGGAGTCGACCGCGCCGGTGCAGGACATGTCACCCACGGTGCGGTAGCGCACCTGGCGCTTCACCACGGTCTCGCCGTCCTTCGGGCCGCCCCACTCGCCGGCGGTCAGCCACATCCCGCTGCGGCTGAACACCTCGCGCTCGTGCGCGAAGTAGATCTGCGGCAGCTCGATGCCCTCCCGGGCGATGTACTGCCACACGTCCAGCTCGGTCCAGTTGGACAGCGGGAAGACGCGGACGTGCTCGCCGGGTGCGTGGCGGCCGTTGTAGAGGTTCCACAGCTCGGGGCGCTGGCGGCGGGGGTCCCACTGGGAGAACTCGTCGCGCAGGGAGAACACGCGCTCCTTGGCGCGGGCCTTCTCCTCGTCGCGGCGGCCGCCGCCGAAGACCGCGTCGAACCGTTCGCTCTGGATCTTCTCGGTGAGCGGGAGGGTCTGGAGGGGGTTGCGGGTGCCGTCGGGACGCTCCTTGAGCACTCCGCGGTCGATGTAGTCCTGCACCGAGGCCACGTGCAGCCGCAGCCCGTGCCGGGCCACCGCGCGGTCGCGGTACTCCAGCACCTCGGGGAAGTTGTGCCCGGTGTCGACGTGCAGCAGGGAGAACGGCACCGCGGCGGGGGCGAACGCCTTCAGCGCCAGGTGCAGCATGACGATGGAGTCCTTGCCGCCGGAGAAGAGGATCACCGGCCGTTCGAACTCGCCCGCCACCTCGCGGAAGATGTGCACCGCCTCGGACTCCAGCGCGTCCAGGTGACTGAGGGCGTACGGGCCCGCGGTGCCCTCCTCGCCCCCCTTGAGCTCGGCAGCGGTCGTCATGCCAGTCCCCTCTCGTTGAGCAGGGCGTACACCGAGGCCGCGGACTCCTGCACGGTCTGGTGCTGGGACTCGATACGGAGATCGGGCGACTCGGGCGCCTCGTACGGGTCGTCGACGCCGGTGAGCCCGGAGAGTTCGCCGGCCGCCTGCTTGGCGTACAGGCCCTTCACGTCGCGGACCGAGCACACCTCGACCGGGGTCGCGACGTGCACCTCCAGGTACGCGGCCCCGCTCTGCTGGTGACGCTTGCGCACCGCGTCCCGGCTGTCCGCGTACGGCGCGATCACCGGGACCAGCGTCTTGACGCCGTTGCGGGCGAGCAGTTCGGCGAGGAAGCCGATGCGCTGCACGTTGGTGTGCCGGTCCTCGCGGCTGAAGCCGAGGCCCGCCGAGATGAACTCGCGGATCTCGTCGCCGTCGAGCACCTCGACGAGGTGGCCCTCCGCCCGCAGCAGGCCGGCCAGTTCGTACGCGATGGTGGTCTTGCCGGCGCTCGGCAGACCCGTGAGCCAGACGGTGGCTCCGGTCGTCACGTGTGTCTCCTGAATCTGTGTCATGGTCAGCCGTGCAGCCCGCACTCGGTCTTGGCGCGTCCGGCCCAGCGGCCGGCGCGCGCGTCCTCGCCCTCCAGGACGCGACGGGTGCAGGGGGCGCAGCCGACGGAGGCGTAGCCGTCCATCAGCAAGGGGTTGGTCAGGACGCCGTGTTCGGCGACGTAGGCGTCGACGTCGTCCTGGGTCCAGCGGGCGATGGGGGAGATCTTGACCTTCTGCCGCTTCTCGTCCCAGCCGACGACCGGGGTGTTCGCCCGGGTCGGGGACTCGTCGCGACGCAGACCGGTCGCCCAGGCCTGATAACCCGTCAAGCCCTCTTCCAGGGGCTGTACTTTGCGGAGCTTGCAGCACAGGTCGGGGTCGCGGTCGTGCAGTTTCGGCCCGTACTGCGCGTCCTGCTCGGCGACCGTCTGACGCGGGGTCAGCGTGATGACGTTGACGTCCATCACGGCCTCGACCGCGTCGCGGGTGCCGATGGTCTCCGGGAAGTGGTAGCCGGTGTCGAGGAAGACGACGTCGACGCCCTTCCTGACCCGGGACGCGAGGTGCGCGACCACCGCGTCCTCCATGGAGGAGGTGACGCAGAACCGCTCGCCGAAGGTGTCCGCCGCCCACCGGAGGATCTCCAGCGCGGAGGCGTCCTCCAGATCGCGGCCCGCCTGCTCGGCGAGGGCCTTGAGGTCGTCCGCCGTACGTTCCTGCCGAGTGGTCGTCATGTCCGGTTCTCCCCTTCGGCGTCGGAGTCGTGAAGGCCCCGGCTCAGCAGTCCGAGGAACTTCAGCTGGAACGCGCGGTTGCACGCCGCGCACTCCCAGGCGCCGTGACCGGCCTCGTTCGGACGCAGGTCCTCGTCGCCGCAGTAGGGGCAGTAGAAGGGGGCTGCGCGCTCGCTCACGAGAGGGCCTCCTCCGAGGCGCGCGCGGCCCAGGCGGCGAACCGCTCGCCGTCCGCGCGCTCGTCCTGGAACCGCTTCAGCACCCGCTCGATGTAGTCGGGCAGCTCCTCCGAGGTGACCTTCAGGCCGCGCACCTTGCGGCCGAACCCGGCCTCCAGGCCGAGCGCGCCGCCGAGGTGCACCTGGTAGCCCTCGACCTGCTCGCCGTTGCCGTCGACGACCAGCTGGCCCTTGAGACCGATGTCCGCCACCTGGATACGGGCGCAGGCGTTCGGGCAGCCGTTCAGGTTGATGGTGATCGGCTCGTCGAACTCCGGCAGGCGGCGCTCCAGTTCGTCGATCAGCTGGGAGCCGCGCTGCTTCGTCTCGACGATGGCGAGCTTGCAGAACTCGATGCCGGTGCAGGCCATCGTGCCGCGCCGGAAGGAGGACGGCCGGGCCGTCAGGTCCAGTGCCTCCAGGCCCTCGACGAGCGAGTCGACCTGGTCCTCGGGCACGTCGAGGACGATCATCTTCTGCTCGACGGTGGTGCGCACCCGGCCCGAGCCGTGCGCCTCCGCGAGATCGGCGATCTTCGTCAGGGTGGCGCCGTCGACGCGGCCCACGCGCGGGGCGAAGCCGACGTAGAACAGGCCGTCCCGCTGGCGGTGCACGCCGATGTGGTCGCGCCACTGCTGCACCGGCTGCTCGGGGGCGGGTCCGTCGACCAGCTTGCGTCCGCCGAGGTACTCGTCCTCGAGGACCTGGCGGAACTTCTCCGCGCCCCAGTCGGCGACGAGGAACTTCAGGCGGGCGCGGTTGCGCAGCCGGCGGTAGCCGTAGTCGCGGAAGATGGAGATGACGCCCTCGTAGACGTCGGGCACCTCGTCGATCGGCACCCACGCGCCGAGCCGCACACCGAGCTTGGGGTTGGTGGACAGGCCGCCGCCGACCCACACGTCGAAGCCGGGGCCGTGCTCGGGGTGGCGCACGCCGACGAACGCCACGTCGTTGATCTCGTGCACCACGTCCAGCAGCGGCGAACCCGAGATGGCCGTCTTGAACTTGCGGGGGAGGTTCGAGTACGCCGGGTTGTTCAGCACCCGGCGCTTCATCTCCTCCAGCGCCGGGGTGGCGTCGATGATCTCGTCCTCGGCGATGCCCGCGACGGGCGAGCCGATCATCACGCGCGGGGTGTCGCCGCAGGCGGTGACCGTCGACAGGCCGACGGCCTCCAGCCGCTCCCAGATCGTCGGCACGTCCTCGATCCGGATCCAGTGGTACTGGACGTTCTGCCGGTCGGTGATGTCGGCGGTGCCGCGCGCGAACTCCTGCGAGATCTCACCGACGACGCGCAGCTGCCGGGTGGTCAGCGCCCCGCCGTCGACGCGGACGCGCAGCATGAAGTACGAGTCGTCCAGCTCCTCCGGCGCCAGGACCGCGGTCTTGCCGCCGTCGATCCCGGGCTTGCGCTGGGTGTACAGCCCCCACCAACGCATCCGGCCGCGCAGGTCGTTGGGGTCGATCGAGTCGAACCCGCGCTTGGAGTAGATCGTCTCAATGCGTGTCCGCACATTGAGACCGTCGTCGTCCTTCTTGAACTGCTCGTTGCCGTTGAGCGGGGTGAAGTGCCCCGCGGCCCACTGACCCTCGCCGCGGTGACGGCTCACCTTGCGGCGGGGCGCGGCGGCAGCAGGGTTCTGCGGGGTGGCGGCCATGGTTCTACGTCCTTCAAGACAGGCGGAAAGCGGCTCTGACCAGTGCGTACGGGCGCACGGAAACGTTCTGTGCGCGGCTCTGCGCAGGGAAAGACCAAAGGGGGGAACTGCGGCGCTGCGGCTCGTCAGCCCGCCGGACAGATGGCGCTGGACATGCGGCCGAGGTCGACGTGCCGCCGACTCACCAAGGCAATTCCAGTTCCAGACATGACGGAAGCGTGTCACGGCGTTCTGGACAGAGTCCAGCTTCGTCCGTCATGTGGACACCGTGGTCCCACATTGTGGAATCAGGGTGTCGTCGATCACATGGTGCGCGCGCTGTCTTGTCAGCGCAGGTCAGACGGGATAGGCGCCCGGCCAGGGGCCCGGCGAGGTCACCCGGGGCTGCTCCTCGACCTTGGTGTCGAACAGCTTGAAGCCCCGGCGCTGGTAGTTGTCCATGGCGTGTTCGCCGTCGAGGCTGCACGTGTGCAGCCAGACCCGCTTGGTCTCCGGCAGCCCCGGCCAGCGCTCGGCGAGGTCCCAGGCGCGGGCGGCGCCGTACGCCAGCAGGTGGCCGCCGATCCGGCGCCCGCGGAAGGCCGGGATCAGCCCGAAGTAGACGATCTCCACGACCCCGTCGTCCTGCGGCTCCAGCTCCACGTAACCGGCCGGGGTGCCGTGGTCGTAGGCGACCCAGGTCTCCACACCCGGCCGGTCCAGGTGCTCGCGCCAGCGCGCGTACGGCCAGCCGAGCCGGTCGATCCAGCGGATGTCCCCGCCCACCGACGCGTACAGGAAGCGGCTGAACTCCGGCGAGGGAACCTCCGCGCGCACGATCCGCACGTCGCCCTCGGGTGCGGAGGCCGGCAGGACGTCGGTCGGCGCGGTCTGCTCCAGGGACCAGGTGGTCACGGGAATGTTCGTCATACCGGACAGGGAATCATCTAGTCCAATGATCTGTCGATCGAGGTCAGAGGCAGTGCGAACAGCATCCGGGCGGACTGGGACCAGACCTCGCCGGTCTCCTGCCAGTAGGACAGCGACTCCGTCCGCGGGCTCCAGCAGGTGCGGCCGCCCTCGGATCCGCACCGGGTGGCCCGCGCGCCGTCGGTGTCCTGCCGCCACAGGCCGCCGGGTCCGTCGCCGTCGTCGGCCGCGCGGCTGAGGTACCAGTGCGCGCCGAGGGACAGCACACCCCGGACCTCGGAGATCTTCGTCCGGTAGGCCTCGGTCGCGGATACGCGGCCCGCGGCGTCGGTGGCGAGCAGCCCCGAGCGCCCGGGGGCCGTGCTGAAGGAGTAGCGCCACAGGCGGGCCTGTCCGGCGCCGTCGCCGGAGGTCCACTCGCCGGCCACCAGGCTGTCCGGCACCGTGCTGCGGTCCAGCGAGACGGCGCCGGGGCGCGGGGTGCCGTCGGCGCCGCGGAGCCGGTAGGAGCCGACGGCCGGCAGCACGTACCGGCAGCCGTGCGCCGACCAGCCGCCCGGCACCCGGCCGACCGCCTCCGTCTCGACCGTGGCGCGCTGGACGCGGTTCATGTCGTAGACGTACAGCGCGGCCCGGTCGCCGTCGTCGGCGGTGACCAGCAGTTTGTCCTCGTACCAGACCATGCCGGAGACATGGGAGGCGAGCCCCCGGTAGTCCCGGCCGCCGTCGACCGGGACGGCGAGGAGGACCCAGGTGTAGCTGAGCTGGTCCAGGTCGTCGGCGTCCACGAAGGCGACCCGGGCCAGCCCCCGCTCGCCGACCGCGCCACCGGGGTCCGTCCAGCCGGAGAGGATCACGCGGTGCGCACCCCAGCGGCCGTCGTCGTCGGCGTCCCCCGAGGTGGTGACCGCACCGGGCCGCCAGCCGTCGGTGTCCGCCGCGTTCCAGCAGTACGCGCGGGTGGCCGCGGGTGCGACGGGCAGCGCCTGCTTCTCGTCGGACGTGCAGTCGGCCGCGCCGCGCAGGGTGTGGTCTGCCCCGGCGAGGACGGTGGTGACACCGACCGGCCGTCCCATCCCACCCGCCAGCCGGCTCAGGTCGCCGGCCGGCACCAGGTTCTCCGTCAGCCGCAGCCGGGCCGTCTCGGCGGTCGAGGTGAGCGGCTTGAGCGCCCCGGGGTCGTCGGCGACCGTGGCCTGCGATGCGCTGATCATGGTGGCCGCGGCGGTGAGCGCGAGGGCCGCTCCGGACAGGAACGCGCGCAGCGCCCGCCCTCGCCTGCGTCGGCGGTGCCTGCCACGTTGCTTCATCAGACCTCCCGAGGCGGACCAACTGCGCCTGTCGATCAGTACGTTGAACGAGGAGCAGGTGGGGTGGCCCTTGCAAGGGATGCTACGACAGCCGGACACTGCCGGGGACGAAGACCTCGCAAATATGCGGAAGACACCTGCGGATGCGGCATATGCGGTATGGCTGGTCGACGCGCGACCGCACGCCGGGGCGCACCCGCCGGGAGTGTCAGGCCAGGGCGGCCGACTCCCGGGCCTTCGTCACCGCCGGCGCGGTGGAGTGCGGCAGCAGGTCACGGGGGTCGTCGGGCAGCAGGACCTCCACGGCCGCGTCCTCACAGAAACGATACGGCCGGTGCTCCAGAAACCCCCCGAAGTACCTCCGCACCCGTGACATCTCGGCCCGTACGGTCACCGTGCGGGCCGGGTCGCCGAACACGTCGGCGGCCAGGCCCGCCGCGCTGCGCCCCGAGCGGTGCACGGCCAGCAGATAGAGCAACTCGGCATGGCGGGGACTCAGTTCGTGGGTCCAGGAGCCCGCGCTGCCGGACACCGTCACCGACCAGCCGCGCGGCCGTCCCAGATCCAGCACGATCCGGGTGGCCGCCCGCGGCCCCGGCTCCGCGGCCGGCCGCACCAGCCAGCCGCCGGCCAGCGGCTCCACCGCGCTCAGCCCGAGCGCCGGCAGCCACCGGCGGCCCGCCGCCAGCGACTTGGGCAGGGCGATCCGGTTCGTGTACGGCATCCCCGTCACGGCCGCGGTCCAGCCGTCCCGGTCCACCACCACCGCCCGGTCGCCGAGCCGCGCCAGCACCGGCGCCGCCACCGCGCGCAACTGCTCCAGCGAGTTCCGGTGCAGCTCGCGCAGCCGGGACTCGGCGAGCTTGGCCACCGCGTCGACCCAGGAGAGCGTGGCCGGATGCATCGTCTCCAGCGGGCCGCTGAGGTCCACCACCCCGAGCAGCCGGCCGTCCCGCGGATCGGAGATCGGCGCCCCCGTGCAGGTCCAGCTCGTCTGACTGCGGACGAAGTGCTCACCGGCGAACACCTGGACGGGACGGCGTACCACCGCGGGCGTGCCGACCCCGTTGGTGCCGACCACGTCCTCGCGCCAGTCCGCGCCGATCTCGAACCCGAGTTCGTCGGCCTTGCGCAGCACCGGCGAGCAGCCCTCGCGCCACAGCACCCGCCCCTCGGCGTCGGCGATCACCATGATGTGCCGGGTGACGTCCGCGAACTGCAGCAGCCCCTCGCGCAGCACCGGCAGAACGTGCCGCAGCGGGGACTCCTCACGCCGCCGCCGCACCTCCTCCTCGGCGAGCAGACCCGATCTGAAGTCGCGCTCGGGGTCGACCCCGCTGCGCGCCATGCGCCGCCAGGACTGCTCGATCACCGGACGGGGAGCGATCGGCGCGCGCTTGCCGGCGAGGGTGGCGTCGCGGATGTCGCTGAGCATCCGCGCGGCCCGCGGTGCGTCGACGGAGGCGAGTTGCGTCATGTTCTTCGGCGAGTACGCCACTGGGCCCCCCGGGAAACTCCTACGACAACCGGAGAAGTCAAGCCCCGCGGCCGACGGTTTCCGGTCCTGTTCCGCCGGTTCGGGCGGTGCGTCACATCATGCCCCCCGACGGCGCCGGAGGGGCTGACTCCGGACACCCCGGCCCGTAAGTTGCAACCCCCTGCAACCCTGGTGCACCTCAATGCTTTGTTCGAAACTTGACGCACGCCGTCCCGAGCGGCGTTCCTGGCCTCGCAGGGCCAACCTCGCGGGGGTGGTGCCGTGTCGGCGCAGCACCACCCCCGCGGTCAAACGAGGCCGAACCCGCAGGTCAGCCCAGCGGCCGCGCGCGTTCCACCACCGCCGCCAGGTCCAGGGTGGCCGGCAGGGTCCCGAAGGCCGCGCCCCAGTCGCCGCCCAGCCGGGAGGCACAGAACAGGTCCGCGACCTCGGCCGGCGCGTACTGCACGAGCAGCGCCCCCTGGAGCACCAGCGCCAGCCGTTCGGCGAGCCGCCGGGCCCGGCCCTCGATACCCTCCAGATCGGCGAGCTCCGTCAGGAGGTCCTTGATCGCCCGGTCCAGCCGGTGATCGGCGCCCCGCGCCCGCCCGACCTCCTGGAGATAGGCGTGCAGCGCCTGCGGCTCCCGTCGCAGTGCCCGCAGCACGTCCAGCGCCTGGACGTTGCCCGCACCCTCCCAGACCGAGTTCAGCGGCGACTCGCGCACCAGCCGGGGCAGGCCCGACTCCTCGACGTAACCGTTGCCCCCCAGGCACTCGGCGGCCTCCACCGCCACCGGCGCGCACCGCTTGGTCACCCAGAACTTCGCCGTCGGCACCGCGATCCGCAACAGCGCCCGCTCCTGCTCGCCCCCGTCGTCACAGGCGGCCGCCAGACGCAGCCCCAGCGCGGTCGCCGCCTCCGACTCCAGCGCGAGATCGGCCAGAACGTTGCGCATCAGCGGCTTGTCCAGAAGCCGCCCGCCGAACGCCTCCCGGTGGGCGCAGTGGTGCACCGCCTGCGCCACGGCCTGCCGCATCAGCCCCGCCGAACCCAGCACACAGTCCAGCCGGGTGGCCGCGACCATCTCGATGATGGTGCGCACCCCCTGCCCCTCCGCACCGACCCGGCGCGCCCAGGTCCCGTCGAACTCGACCTCCGACGAGGCGTTCGACCGGTTGCCCAGCTTGTCCTTGAGCCGCTGGAGCAGGAACACGTTGCGGGTGCCGTCCGGCAGCACCCGCGGCACGAGAAAGCAGGTCAGGCCCTCGGGAGCCTGCGCCAGGACCAGGAACCCGTCCGACATCGGCGCCGAGCAGAACCACTTGTGCCCGGTCAGCGCATAGGTGCCGGCCTCGGCGAGCGGCACCGCGGCCGTCGTGTTGGCCCGTACGTCACTGCCGCCCTGCTTCTCGGTCATGCCCATCCCGAACAGTGCCCCCGCCTTCTGGTCGGCGGGCCGCAGTGTCCGGTCGTACAGCGTGGACGTCAGCCGCGGCTCCCACTCGGCGGCGAGCGCCGGGTCGTGGCGCAGGGCCGGGACGGCCGCGTGCGTCATCGACAGCGGGCAGCCGGTCCCCGCGTCGACCTGGGTCCACACCATGAATCCGGCGGCCCGCCGCACATGCCCGCCCGGCCGCGTCCAGGCTCCGGTGAGGCCCGCCGAGACGCCCTTGCCGAGCAGCCGGTGCCAGGCCGGGTGGAAGTCGACCTCGTCGATCCGGTTGCCGTAGCGGTCGTGGGTGCGCAGCCGCGGCGGGTTCGTGTCGGCCTGCACCCCCCATTCCTGCAGCTGGGTCGACCCGGCGGACCGGCCCAGCGCCGCGAGTTCGTCGCGTGCCTCGTCGAGTACCGCCGGGTCGACATGCCGTTCGACCGCCTCGACCAGTGCCCGGTCGGCCGAGTAGACGTCGTACCCGGTCAGGGGCGGGGGCTGATTGGTCACGGAGTGCGTCCTGCCTGCCATACCCCGGAACCTACCGCCCGTCCCGTCGGGCCCGCCACCCCG
>NZ_JBVJMD010000036.1:0-89790 GCF_055584385.1 Streptomyces sp. NPDC104096 | reverse complement strand
GGCGGCCGCTCCCGGGGGAGCGGCCGCCGCCCTGCCGTGGCGTGTACGCGCGTCCTGCCGCGCGACGGGCGTCAGCTCTTGGTGCGGAACTTGTGGATCGCGATCGGCGCCATCACCACGGTGAGCGCCAGCGACCAGCCGAGCGTCACCCACAGGCCGTGCGCGACCGGGCCGCCCACCATCAGCCCGCGGGCCGCGTCCGCGAGGGAGGACAGCGGGTTGTACTCGGTGAAGTTCTGGAGCCAGCCCGGCATCGACCGGGTCGGCGCGAAGATCGACGAGCCGAACTGGAGCGGCATCAGCACCAGGAAGCCCATCGCCTGCACGGACTGCGCGCTCTTCATGATCACGCCGAGGGTGAGGAACACCCACATCAGGGCGGAGCCGAATATCGCCGACAGGCCCACGGAGGCGAACAGACCGGGCCAGTTGGTGATGTGGAAGCCGACCAGGACACCGACGACCATGAGGACCGCGGTCGCGATCAGCATCCGCATCACCTCGACCGCGATCTTGGCGAACAGCACCGAGCCGCGTCCGATCGGCAGGGACCGGAACCGGTCCATGACACCGGAGTTGAAGTCGGTGTTGAAGCCGGTGCCCACTCCCTGGGCCATGTTCATGCCCATCATGGCCATCAGGCCGGGCACGACGTACTGGACGTACGCCTCCTGGCCGCCGCCGAGCGACTGCCCGATGGAGCCGCCGAAGACGTACACGAACAGCAGCGTGAAGATGACCGGGAACAGGATCGCGTCGAACATCGACTCCGGGTCCTGGCGGATCCACAGCAGGTTGCGGCGGATCAGCGCGCCGGTGTGGCGCAGATGGGCGCGCAGCGTGATCGGCGCGTCGGCCTCGAGGGCGGTCGGGGGCAGAGTGGTGGCGCTCATACGGCGACCTCCTCGCGGTCTTCGGCGGGCGTGGCGTCCTGCGGGGCACTGGCGCGGTGGCCGGTCAGCGACAGGAACACCTCGTCCAGGCTGGGCAGTTCGGTGCTGATGGAGGAGATCGTGATCCCGCGTGCGGTGACCGCGCCGACCACGGCGGTCAGCTGCTCGTCGCTCAGGATCGGCACGAGCAGATCGCCGCTCTCGGTGTCCACGGTCGTCGTGGCGAGTCCGGTGATGCCCAGCTCGTCGAGCATCCCGGCCAGCGGGCGCAGCTCCAGCGGATCGAGCGGCCGCACGCGCAGGGTGCGTCCGCCCACCCGGGCCTTGAGCTCGTCGATGGCGCCGCCCGCGATGACCTTGCCGCGGTCGACGACGGTCAGCTCGGTGGCGAGCTGCTCGGCCTCCTCCATGTACTGGGTGGTCAGCAGGACGGTGACACCGTCCCCGACCATGGTCTTGACCTCGGTCCACACCTCGTTGCGGGTGCGCGGGTCGAGTCCGGTGGTCGGCTCGTCCAGGTAGAGGACGGCCGGCCGGCCGATCATCGAGGCCGCCAGGTCCAGCCGGCGGCGCATACCGCCGGAGTACGTGCCCGCCGGCCGCTTGGCCGCCTCGGTGAGCGAGAACCGCTCGAGGAGCTCGTCGGCGCGGGCGCGGGCGTCCTTGCGGGACAGGTCGAGCAGGCGGCCGATCAGGTAGAGGTTCTCCCAGCCGGGGAGCTTCTCGTCCACGGAGGCGTACTGCCCGGTCAGTCCGATCACCCGGCGCAGCTGCCGCGGCTGCCGTACGACGTCGTAGCCGGCGACGACGGCGTGTCCGGCGTCGGGGGCGGTGAGCGTGGACAGGATGCGCACGAGGGTGGTCTTCCCGGCGCCGTTCGGCCCGAGCACCCCCATCACGGTGCCCTCCCGCACGTCCAGGTCGACGCCGTCCAGCGCCTTGGTCTCCCCGAAGTGCTTCACCAGCCCCCGGACGGTGACGGCGGCGCCTCCGCCGTGGGGGTTCTTGTCGATTCGCGTCATGCCGATGACGGTGTCAGCCCCGACCGACAAACCACCGACACCCGGCCTACAGCCGCCGACATCCCACCGACAGTCGCCGACACTCGGACGACAGTCGCCGACAGTCGTTATCGGTGTGACCGAGGTCGTCGGGCGGCGGACGGGGCGCAGCCCCGCCGACGGGGGAAGATCGGCGGGGCTGCGTGGTGCGGCGATGGCTCGGTGGGCGCGGTGCCGGTGGGCGTGGCGCCCGGTGGGCGGGTCGCTCAGTGGACGGAGTGCTCCTCCAGCGGGAACGTCCCGCCGACGACGTCCTCGGCGAACGCCTTCGCCGCGTTGCCCATGACCTCGCGCAGGTCGGCGTACTTCTTGACGAACTTCGGCACCCGGCCGCCGGTCAGCCCCATCATGTCGGTCCACACCAGCACCTGGGCGTCCGTCTCCGGGCCCGCGCCGATACCGACCGTCGGGATGTGCAGGACCCGGGTCACCTCGGCCGCCAGCTCCGCCGGGACCAGCTCCAGCACGACCGCGAAGGCGCCCGCGTCCTGGACGGACTTGGCGTCGCGCAGCAACTGCTGGGCGGCCTCCTCGCCGCGGCCCTGGACCCGGTAGCCCATGGCGTTGACGGACTGCGGGGTGAGGCCGATGTGGGCCATCACCGGGATGCCGGACTCGACGAGCAGCCGGATCTGGTCATGCGAGCGTTCGCCGCCCTCCAGCTTGACGGCGCCGACCCCCGCCTCCTTGACCAGCCGGGTCGCCGAGCGCAGCGCCTGGACCGGGCCCTCCTGGTAGGAACCGAAGGGCAGGTCGCCGACGATGAGGGCGCGCCGGGTGCCGCGCACGACCGCGGCCGACAGCACGGTCATCTCGTCGAGGGTGACGGGCACGGTGGTCTCGTAGCCGAGGTGGCAGTTGCCCGCCGAGTCGCCGACGAGCATGACCGGGATCCCGGCCTCGTCGAAGACGGACGCCGTCATCGCGTCGTACGCGGTGAGCATGGGCCACTTCTCGCCGCGTTCCTTGGCGAGGGCGATGTCGCGGACGGTGACACGGCGGGTGCCCTTGCCCCCGTACAGCGCGTTGCTGCCGCCGGAGGGTGTCTGGGCAGCCGAGAGCTGCGTCATGGGAACGACTCCTTACGTCATCTCGAGGCACCCTGACGGTGTCCCCGGACCGCTTCCATGGTGGCACCTCGTGCCGGTGAGGGCCAGGGCACCCCGCGTGACGTTCCCCGCGCGTAAGGTCTCGGTAAAGGATATTCGATACGAGACGGTCTCGTATCGGAAAGGGCCTAGGCTCGTCCCCATGACTACTCCTGCCGTCCCTGCCTCCCGGATACCGGAAGAGGTGCACCGGCGCCGCTGGGCGATCCTCGGCGTGCTGATGCTCAGCCTGCTGATCGTCGTCCTCGACAACTCCATCCTGAACGTCGCCATCAAGACGATCTCCACCCCCGCCCCGACCGGTCTGGGCGCCACGCAGAGCGAGCTGGAGTGGGCGATCAACGCCTACACGCTCGTCTTCGCGGGTCTGCTCTTCACCGCGGGCCTGCTCGGCGACCGCCTCGGCCGCAAGCTGGTCCTGCTCGGCGGGCTCGTGGTCTTCGGCATCGGTTCGGCGCTCGCCGCCGAGTCCGGCTCGCCGACCGAGCTGATCGTCTTCCGCGCGGTGATGGGCCTGGGCGCCGCCTTCGTGATGCCCGCCACGCTCGCCGTCCTCATGAACGTCTTCGAGCGCGACGAGCAGCCGAAGGCCATCGGCATCTGGGCCGGCGGGGTCGGCCTCGCCATCGCCATCGGCCCGATCACCGGCGGTCTGCTGCTCGACCACTTCTGGTGGGGCTCGGTCTTCCTCGTCAACGTGCCCATCGTGGTGCTCGCGATCGCCCTGATGCTGTGGCTGGTGCCGGACTCCCGCGACCCCAACCCCGGCCGCATCGACCCCGCCGGCGTGGTCCTGTCCGTCGTCGGTCTGGTCCTGCTCGTCTACGGCATCATCAAGGGCGGCCAGCTCGCCGACTTCACCGACCTCACCGTGCTGGCGACCATCGCCGCCGGTCTCGCCGTCCTCGCCGCCTTCGTGGTGGTCGAGAAGCGCAGCGACCACCCCTCCATCGACATCACGTACTTCCAGAACAAGGTCTTCTCGGCCGCGATCGCGGTCATCGCGCTGGTCTTCTTCGCGCTGATGGGCGTGACCTTCTTCTCCGTCTTCTACACCCAGAGCGTGCGCGGCTACTCGCCGCTGCAGACCGGCCTGCTGATGCTGCCGCTCGCCGCCGCCCAGATGATCTTCGCGCCGCGGGCCCGGCTGGTCGTCGACCGCTTCGGCGTCAAGGCCACGACCACCGGCGGCATGCTCCTGATCGCCGCGACGCTCGCCGCGTTCGCCTCGTTCGAGGCGGACACCCCGATCTGGCTGCTGGAGGTCGTCTTCTTCCTCATGGGCACCGGCATGGCGCACATCATGACGCCGACCAGCGTCGTGATCATGCAGGCCCTGCCCCGTGAGAAGGCCGGCTCCGCCTCCGCGCTCAGCAACACCTTCCGGCAGGTCGGCGGCGCGCTCGGCATCGCCGTCCTCGGCTCGGTCCTGTCGGCGTCCTACCGCAGCGGCGTCGAGGACAGCCTCGGCGCGCTGCCGGCCGGGCTGCGCGACACCGCGGGCGAGTCCATCGAGGCCACGCTGGGCATCGCCGCCAAGCTGGGCGCCCGGGGCCAGGCCCTGGTCGAGCCCGCCGACGACGCGTTCCTGCACGCCATGCACGTCACCGCGCTGTGCGGCTCCGTCATCGCCCTCGTCGGCGCCGTCGTGGTCGCGGTGTTCCTGCCGGGCCGGCCCGAGGCCGGTCAGCGGGGCGAGCCGGAGCAGGAGCTGGTGGTGGCCGCGGAGTAGAAAGGCGTCGGGACGGGGAGCAGACCCGGGGGCCGGGGGGAATCACCGAGAATTCACCCGAGCGCAACGAAGGGACGGACGACAGTGAGCCTCGCCGACACCAACGCTTCGGGAGCACCCGTGAGGGGACGCCCCCGCAGCGAGGCCGTGGAGCGCGCCATCATCGAGGGAGCGATGAAACTCCTGGAGGACGGCGTGCCCCTGGCGGAGCTCTCCATCGAGCGCATCGCCCGCACGGCGGGCGTCGGCAAGGCCACCATCTACCGTCGCTGGAGCGGCAAGGAGGAGCTGTTCGTCGACGTGCTCCGGGCCGCCGAGCCCCCGGACCCCGAACTCCCCGGCACCTCCATGCGCGACGACCTCGTCGTGCTGCTGGAGTCGCTGCGCCTGCGCGGCCTGGCCAGCCGCTCCTCGGCGATCCTGCACAACGTCCACGTCCAGATGAAGAGCAGCCCGAAGATCTGGGCCGTCTACGACGGCACGGTCCTCGCCCCCCGGCGCCGGCTCGGCGTCGAGATCCTGCGCCGCGGCCAGCGCAACGGCGAACTGCGCGCCGACGTCGACGTGGAGCTGGCCAACGACATCTTCGTGGGCCCGCTGCTCGTCCGGTCCGTCCTGCGGCCGGACAGCGACCTTCCCGAGGACCTCGCGGAGCGGGTGGTCGACACCCTGCTCCAGGGACTGCGCCCGGTCGGCCCGCCCGCTTCCTAGAACCTGCCCGACCGGCGCCCGACCGGCGCCCGAATGTGCGCGTTTCGTCACAGACCGCTCGCCCCGGTCCGCAAGCGGAACTCCCGGTGCCGCCGCGGACGTCCTCGTGCCCGTACGGCCGTCACGGGGCGGCGGGGATCGGAGCCGATCATCCCCTAGGGTCATAGGGACGTAGGGGACGACGGTGTGCTGGCGGGTAGTGAGGCGACGGTATGGCGCAGCAGGCGTATGCGACGGAGACGGACGAAGGCGTCTCGGACGACGAACGTCGGGGCTCCCGGCTCCACCGCCTGACGGGTCGTCTGCTCGGCGGCTGGCGCGGCGATCCGCGGATCTGGCGGCGCGGCATCGTCCTCGCGGTGATCGCGCTGCTGCTGGCCCTGGTGATGCTGCTGCACTCGCGGATCCCGAACACCGTCGGCAACCTCGGCTCCCTCACGGAGACCTTCCTGCCCTGGTGCGGCCTCCTCGTGCCGGTGCTGCTGGTCCTGGCGCTGGTGCGCAGGTCGGCGACGGCGCTGATCGCGGTGCTGCTGCCGGCGATCGTGTGGCTGAACCTGTTCGGGGGGCTGCTCACGGACAAGGCGGGCACCGGCGGGGACCTCGTGGTGGCCACCCACAACGTCAACGCCGACAACACCGACCCCTCGGGCACCGCCCGCGCCGTCGCCGCGTCCGGCGCCGACGTGCTGGCCCTGGAGGAGCTGAAGGCGTCCGAGGTCGGAACCTACGAGAAGGCGCTGGCCCCGACGTACGCGTACCACTCGGTGCAGGGCACGGTCGGGCTGTGGAGCAAGTACCCGCTCTCGTCCGTCGCGGCCGTCGACATCAAGCTGGGCTGGACCCGGGCGATGCGGGCGACCGTGGCGACGCCGTCCGGCGACGTCGCCGTGTACGTCGCCCATCTGCCGTCGGTACGGGTCAAGATGAACGCCGGGTTCACCGCCCGCCAGCGCGACAAGAGCGCCGACGCGCTCGGCGAGGCCATCGCCGACGAGACGCTCGACCGGAAGATCCTGCTCGGCGACCTGAACGGCACCATGAACGACCGCGCGCTGAACGCCGTCACCTCCCAGATGCGCTCCACCCAGGGCGCGGCGGGCAGCGGCTTCGGGTTCAGCTGGCCGGCGTCGTTCCCGATGGCGCGGATCGACCAGATCATGGTGCAGGGCGTCGATCCGGTGAGCTCGTGGACGCTGCCGGCCACCGGCAGCGACCATCTGCCGGTGGCCGCGCGGGTGGACCTCGCCGCGAGCGGCTCCTGACGGGCCCGGCGCGAGCGGTTTCCGACGGGCCGTCCCGAGCGGTTCCCGGGGGCCGCCGCGACCCTTCGTAACTTCTTCTTCACCTGGAGGAATACCGAGCGCCCGAGACTTTGTTCCGTCCTTGAACATAAGATGGACGTAACTTCGCTCGGAAAGGCCCCTCATGCCCCTGGCCCTGCTCGCCCTCGCTGTCGGCGCCTTCGGCATCGGTACGACCGAGTTCGTGATGATGGGGCTGCTCCCCGAGGTCGCGGACGACCTGCGCGTCTCCATACCCGGCGCCGGACACCTCGTCTCCGCCTACGCCCTCGGTGTCGTCATCGGTGCCCCGCTGCTGGCCGCGGCCACCGCGCGTCTGTCCCGCCGCACGGTCCTCATCGCCCTGATGGTCCTGTTCGTGGCCGGCAACGCCCTCTCCGCCCTCGCCCCCGACTACGACTGGCTGCTGGCCGCCCGCTTCCTCAGCGGCCTCCCGCACGGCGCCTTCTTCGGCGTCGGCGCGGTCGTCGCGACGGGCCTGGTCGCCCCCGAGCGCAAGGCCCGCTCGGTCTCGCTGATGTTCCTCGGGCTGACCGTCGCCAACGTCGCCGGCGTCCCGGTCGCCACCCTCATGGGCCAGCACCTGGGCTGGCGGGCCACCTTCCTCGGCGTCAGCGCCATCGGCCTCGCGGCGATCGTCGCGCTGGCGCTGCTGATCCCGCACGACCGCGCCCACACCCCCGCGACCGGGCTGCGCGGCGAACTGGCCGCGCTGCGCTCGCTGCCGGTGTGGCTGGCGCTCGGCACGACGGTCGCGGGCTTCGGCGCGCTGTTCGCCGCGTACAGCTACATCACCCCGATGCTCACCGACGCCGCAGGGTACGCCGACTCCAGCGTGACGCTGCTGCTGGCCCTGTTCGGCGTGGGCGCCACCGTGGGCAACCTGCTCGGCGGACGTCTCGCGGACCACGCCATGCGCCGCACCCTCTTCGGCGGTCTGGTCTCGCTGGTCGCCGTCCTGGCGGTCTTCCCGCTGCTGATGCGCGCCGAGTGGAGCGCCGGGCTCGCGGTCGTCCTGCTCGGCGTCGCCGCGTTCGTCACCGGCTCGCCGCTCCAGCTCATGGTCATGGAGAAGGCGTCGGCGGCGCCGTCCCTGGCGTCCTCCGCCAACCAGGCCGCGTTCAACCTGGCCAACGCGGGCGGCGCGTGGATCGGCGGCCTGGCCCTGGCCGCGGGCTTCGGCGTGACGTCACCGGCCCTGGCGGGCGCGGGCCTCGCGCTGCTCGGTCTCGCGGTGGCGGCCGTCGCCCACCTGGTCGACGTCCGCCGCGCGGCCCCGGCGGCCGGGCGGGAGCGCGTCGTCGCCACCCACCTGGTCGACCGGCCGGGCGCCCTGCACCACTGAGAGGGCCCCTGCGTCCGCACCGCTGAAACCGGCCCCGCCCCCGTTCGCGGGGCCGGGGCCGTTTTCGGCAGCCGGTCGGCAGTGGCTCAGCGGCCGGCCTCCGGCGGGTCGAAGCGGGCCAGGTCGAGCAGCCAGGACCGGGCCGTGCTGTCGGACGGCGCGCGCCAGTCGCCGCGCGGCGAGAGCGAACCGCCGGCCGAGACCTTCGGCCCGTTCGGCATGGCCGAGCGCTTGAACTGCGCGAACCCGAAGAAGCGTCGGCAGAACACCTCCAGCCAGCGCCGGATCTCCGGCAGGTCGTAAGCCACCCGCTCGGCCTCGGGGAAGCCGGGCGGCCAGGCGCCGGTGTCCGGGTCGTGCCAGGCGTGCCGGGCCAGGAAGGCGATCTTCGACGGCCGGAAGCCGTAGCGCAGCACGTGGAAGAGCGTGAAGTCGTGCAGCGCGTACGGGCCGATCCTCGACTCGGTGGACTGCATCTCCTCGCCCGGTACGAGCTCCGGGCTGATCTCGGTGTCGAGGATGGCGGCGAGGGTGCGGTTGGTGTCGTCGTCGAACTGGTGGCTGCCGATGACCCAGCGGATCAGATGCTGGATCAGCGTCTTCGGCACACCGGAGTTGACGTTGTAGTGGCTCATCTGGTCGCCCACGCCGTACGTGGACCAGCCGAGCGCCAGCTCGGACAGGTCCCCGGTGCCGAGCACGATGCCGCCGCGCTGGTTGGCGAGCCGGAACAGGTAGTCGGTGCGCAGACCGGCCTGCACGTTCTCGAAGGTGACGTCGTACACCGGCTCGCCGGCGGCGAAGGGGTGGTCCATCTCCTTCAGCATCAGCCGGGCGGTCGGCGTGATGTCCAGTTCGGCCGCGGTGACACCGAGGGCGCGCATCAGGTCGTGCGCGTTGCCCTTGGTGTGGTCGCTGGTGGCGAAGCCGGGCAGGGTCCAGGCCAGGATGTCGCTGCGCGGACGGCCCGCCCGGTCCATCGCGCGGGCGGCGACGATCAGCGCGTGCGTGGAGTCGAGACCGCCGGACACCCCGATGACCACCTTCGGGTTCCCGATCGCCGCGAGCCGCTGCTGGAGCCCCGCGACCTGGATGTTGTACGCCTCGTAGCAGTCCAGGGCCAGCCGGTCGGGGTCGGCGGGCACGAACGGGAAGCGCTCGACGCGGCGCCGCAGGCCCAGGTCGGCGGCCGGCGGGTCCAGCCGGAACGGCACGGTGCGGAAATCGGCGGTGCGGGCGCCGTGGGTGCGCCGGTTGTCGTCGAAGGTGCCCGTCCGGCCGCGCTCCTGCCGCAGCAGGTCGAGGTCGACGTCGGCCACGGCGAACTGGTCCCGGAGCGGGAAGCGGTCGGACTCGGCCAGCAGCGCCCCGTTCTCGTAGATCATGGTCTGGCCGTCCCAGGACAGGTCGGTGGTCGACTCGCCCAGCCCGGCCGCCGCGTACACGTAGGCGGCGATGCAGCGCGAGGACGCCGAGCGGCACATCAGCCTGCGGTCCTCGGCCCGGCCGACGGTGATCGGGCTGCCGGAGAGGTTGGCGAGGACGGTGGCGCCCGCCAGGGCCGCCTCGGCGCTCGGCGGCACCGGCACCCACATGTCCTCGCAGATCTCCGTGTGCAGCACCAGACCCGGGACGTCGTCCGCGGCGAACAGCAGGTCCACGCCGAACGGCACCGGCTCGCCGTCGACCCGGATCGTGCCGCCGCGCTCGTCGTCGCCCGCGGCGATCTGCCGCTGCTCGTAGAACTCCCGGTAGTTCGGCGGGTACGACTTGGGCACGACCCCGAGGACCCGGCCGCGGTGCACGGTCACCGCGCAGTTGTAGACCCGGTTGCGGTGGCGCAGCGGGGCGCCCACGACCAGGACCGGCAGGAGGTCGGCCGACCCCGCCACCACCGTCCGCAGCGCTTCCTCGACCCCGTCGAGCAGCGCGTCCTGGAGCAGCAGGTCCTCGATCGAGTAGCCGCACAGCACCATCTCCGGGAAGACGGCGACGGCGACACCTTCCGCGGCGCACCTGCGCGCCTGGCGCAGCACCGCCTCGGCGTTGGCGTGCGGGTCGGCGATGGCGGTGTGGCCCGTGCAGGCGGCGACGCGTGCGAAGCCGTGCTGATAGAGCGACCCGAAGTTCAGAGGAGGCACGGACCCAGTGTAATCGTCAGAGCGACACGATGGGGGGCAGGGGCGGGGCGTGGCCCGCCCCTGCCGTGCGGAAGGGACACGGAACGGCTCAGCTCCCGTGTCCCTTCGCGCGTGCTGCCGGTGCCTCAGCGGGGGCCGAACGAGCGGACGTAGCCGTTCGCCGGCGTGCCCACGCCGGTCACGTCGTCGTAGCCCTTCACGGCCGACAGCGAGCTGTCCTTGCCGAGGCTGCGGACCGAGACGACCTGGCCGTCGGCGGCGTCGTACCCGTTCACGAAGTCGACGCGGGCCACGGCCAGGCCGGAGCCGGTCGGGTTGTCCGTGACGTCGTGGTAGGCCTTCGTGCCGTACTTGCCGTAGATCACCGGGTTGGCGAAGCCGAGGGCCTTGCCGCCGCCGGCCTGCTGCGCCAGCGCCTGCACGGCCGCGATGACCGGCGCGGCCAGCGAGGTGCCGCCGATGCGGTACTCGCTGTACGCCTCGGTGCCGTCCGCCTGGGTCTGCGTCTGGCCCACCTTGAAGCCGGTGTTCGGGTCGGCGATCGCGGAGATGTCCGGGACGACCCGGTTGCCGGCGGCGTTGTTCGCCTTGGCGAGCGAGTCCGGGACGACACCCTTCTGGTAGAAGGGCTCCGCCACCGTCGCGCTGGTGCCGCCGCCCGCGCCCGAGGTGAACGCGCCGGGGAAGTCCGTCCAGCTCTTGCCGTCCGCGGACAGCACGGCCTTCTGGGTGCCCCAGCCGGTCTCCCACAGGTACTTGTCGCCCTTGCCGACGGCCAGCGAGGTGCCGCCGACCGCGGTCACCCACGCCGAGTTGGCCGGGGTGTCGACCTGCTTCGTACCGGTGTTGGCGACCTCGTCGCCGTTGTCGCCGGAGGAGAAGTAGAAGCCGATGCCCTCGACCGCGCCGAACTGGAAGACCTGGTCGTAGGCGGCCGCGAGGTCGGGCGTCTGGTTGGCCTCGATGTCGCCCCAGGAGTTGGAGACGATGTCGGCCAGGTGGTCGTCCACGACCTTGCTGAGCGAGTCGAGCAGGTCGTCGTCGTAGCAGGACGCGCCGCCCACGTAGGTGACCTGGGCGTCCGGCGCGACCGCGTGCACGGCCTCGACGTCGAGGGTCTCCTCGCCGTACCAGCCGGCCGCCCCGCACTCCTCGGTCTTCGTGTAGTTCTTGGGCAGCACCTGGCGCAGCTGTCCGGTCTTCCAGGCGGCGTCGCCGTGCTGCTTCGCGTAGGTGGCCGCGTCGTAGGCGATGGTCGGCGAGGCGTAGGCGTCGGTGATGGCGACGCGCACGCCCTTGCCGGTGTAGTCGCCCGCGCCGTACGCGGCGCGCAGCTGCTTGCCGGTGTAACCCTCCACGGCATACGGGATCTTCTTGCCGTACGCGCTCGGCAGCGTGCTCGCGGTGTTCGAGCCGTAGTACGAGGAGAACGGCCCGGAGTTCTTGAAGACACTGTCCGGCGGCGGCAGTTGCTCCTTGGCACTGGCCCGGTGCGGGGCGTTGTCCAGGCCGGTGACGGTCAGGACGGCGCCCTTCAGGCTCTCCGGGGCGGAGGCCGTCCTCGACGGCGCGCGGTAGGTCCTGGAGCCCTTGGCGTAGTTGTGCAGCTGGGTGCCGAACGCCTTCTCGGCGGCGGCCACGTCACCGCTGACCGAGACGTAGTGCCGCGTGGTGCCGGTGACCTTCAGGCCGGCCGAGGCCAGCCAGGCCTTGACCGCCTTCACCTGGGCCTCGGTCGCGCCGAAGCGGGCCTGGGCCTGGTCGGCGCTCAAGTACTTGCCGTAGGCGGCGGAGGCCGGGTCGGACACCGCCTTCGCGTAGGCCGCGAGGCCGGCCGCGTCCCGGCCGGCCAGATAGACGCGGGCGGAGACCTGTGCGGTGTCCGCCGTCGCGCCCTTGTCGGCCCTGGCCGTGGCCCAGGCGGGCTTGGTGCCCGCGAGCGTGTCGCGGCCCGGGTTGTCCACGGCGTGTGCCGCGGGTATGCCGAACGCCAGCGCGCCCGCGAGCATCGGCAGTGTCGCCGCCAGGCTCGCTCCGGCGCGCACCTTGGCGCGGTTGGATCTCATAGAACCCCCTGCATTGCGGTTCGCATGCATGTAGTGGTTGGCCGTCATGCGATCCGCGCCGGGCCCGCGGCGGTTCGGCCCGCGAATGGATCACATGCCGGGCCCACTCTTTCGATGAACCGTTCATGCCAGGGGAATGCGATAGCCAAAAAGATCCCAAGAAAGAGCCGTCCGAGGGGATTTGAGGCGAAGATCCGGCAAACGGCCACCGGACCACGCCTCACCCGTGCTATGAACTGGCCTTCTCCTGCTGCGGACGAGCCTTCACGCGCTGCGAACGGGCCTTCCCGCGCTGCGAACGGGCCTTCCCGCGCTAGGAACGAGCCTTCGCGCCCCGCGACTTGAGCATGTCCGCCATCAGATCGATCTCGGACTGCTGCGCGTCGACCATGCCCTGCGCGAGCCGCTTCTCCACCCCGACCGTGCACGCGGAGACACAGCCCTCGGCCATGTGGATGCCGCCCTTGTGGTGGTCGGTCATCAGCTGGAGGTAGAAGACCTCCGCCTGCTTCCCGTCGAGCGTACCGAGCTTCTTCATCTCGGTGTTCGTCGCCATGCCCGGCATCAGCGCGCCGTCCTTGCCGGAGGCCATGTCGCCCATGCCCATCCAGGTCATCGGCGCGTCGGCGGAGACCTTCGGCAGCCCCCACAGGTCGAGCCAGCCCAGCAGCATGCCACGCTGGTTGGCCTGCGTCTGCGCGATGTCGTAGGCGAGGCGCCGCACTTCGGGGTCCTCGGTGCGGTCGCGCACGATGTACGACATCTCGACGGCCTGCTGGTGGTGGACCGCCATGTCCCGCGCGAACCCGGCGTCCGCGGAGGCCGCGGACGGCGTGGCGGCGACGGGGCCGTGGTCCTCGGCGACCGCGTAGGTGATCGCGCCGGCCGCGACCAGGGCCGCCGCCGCGGCTCCCGCGATCAGTCCGACGTGCCTCACTGCGACAGTCCTCCCGTGCAGGCGGCGCCGGGCTCGGGAGTCTGCTCGCCCTGGACGAACTTCGCGAAGAACGCGTCGACGTCCGGGTCGCTCGCGCTCTTCACCGTGCGCTGGTGCGCCCACGCCGTCAGCACGATCGGGTCCGACTGCTTGTCGTCGGGGCTCATCAGCGTGTACGGCGTCTTCTTCACCTTCGCCGCGAGCGCGTCCACGTCGGCCTTGGCGGCCTTGCTGTTGTACGTCACCCACACCGCGCCGTGCTCCAGCGAGTGCACGGCGTTCATGTTGTTGAGCGCCTTGCCGTAGACGTCGCCGTTGCAGTTCATCCAGACCTGGTTGTGGTCCCCGCCGACCGGCGGCTCCACCGGGTACGTGACGGTCTTGGCGACATGGGTCCGGCCCAGCTTGCCCTGCCACGTCCTCACGCCGTCCTTGCCGGTGGTGAAGTGCCCCGAGGCCTTCGCGTCGGCCGCCGTGGTGTCGTCGGACTGCGACCGCACGACGAAGACACCGCCGGCCACCAGTCCCGCGACGGCCACCACGGAAGCCGCGATCACGAGGATCCGGTTGCGCCGCTCGCGGGCCTGCTCGGCGCGCCGCATCTCCGCTATACGGGCCTGGCGCGCCGTGCCGCTGCTCTTCTTGGCGGAAACCATGAGATCTGTCCTTCTGGGGAAAGGGGGGCGGGACGGTGAGATCGTTCGGGTCCGCCGATCGTAAGGGGAGAGATGCCCGCTCCCGTAGTGAGGGCACGGGAAAGGCCGGAACGATACGATCCGGCCAGATAATTTGAAGCCTGGATGCGCATTATCTACCCTGGGCGCATGCGACTGCTGCGCTCCACCGACCTGGCTCTGCGCGTTCTCATGCGCCTGGCCGTCGTCGGCGGGTCCACGCCCACGACCCGGGAGGTCGCGGAGGACATGGGCGTCCCGTACACCCATACCGCGAAGATCGTGGCCGAGCTCCAGCACATGGGGCTGCTCGACGCCCGCCGCGGCCGCGGCGGCGGACTCTCGCTCACCGAGAAGGGCCGCACGGTGTCGGTGGGAGCCGTCGTGCGCAGCTTCGAGGGCGAGGGCGACGTCGTCGAGTGCGAGGGCGCCACGCCCTGCCCCCTCAACACCGCCTGCCGACTGCGCGGAGCCCTGCGCCGGGCCCAGGAGGCGTTCTACGCCACGCTGGACCCGGTCACCATGCAGGACATCGTCGCCGGGCCGACCGGACCGCTGCTGCTGCAGATCTCCGGGCCGGTCTGACCGGAGAGGTCGGTGGCCCTCGGGGCGAGGTCAGTGGCCCTCGGGGCCCACCGCGACCACGACCGGGGTGCCGTCGCCGCCGGTCCTGGCGGCCTTGGAGGCGGCGGGCAGGCGCTTGCCGAGGGTGATGAACAGCAGCACCAGACCGACGGTGAGCAGGATGTGGCCGATCCCGGCGACGACGGCGATGCCCTCGTTGCTCGCGTGCCCCAGCACCGTCAGGGTGCCGTGCAGGGTCATCATCGAGGCCGTCACCACGAGTCCGGCGTTGTAGATCCAGAAGAACCACCCGAACAGCCGGTTCGAGGTCAGGTCGAACTGCTTCTCCAGGACCAGCACGATGAGGAAGAACAGCATGCCGAGGGCCAGCAGATGCGTGTGCACGACGCCGAGCTGGGTGTCGCCGGTGAAGTCCTCGGCCTTGGTGAGCTCGCGGTAGTACAAGCCGCTGAGCACTCCGACGATCATGTAGATGTGGGCGGTGTTGAGGATCTTCCGCATGTCTGTCGTCCCCCTGGGGCGGTGAACCGATGAGCCGGAGAGCCGGTGATCCGTCCACCTTGCGCACCTCGCGTCCGCCCGTCAACGACGACACTGATGGCGAGTCATGATCCTTGTGCGGCAGGCCCGCAGGGCCGGACGCGGCGCCGTGCGGGCGGGTGGACCGGCGGGGCGGGCCCCCGGGTGGAGGCCCGCCCCGCCGGTCCCGTCGCTCAGGCCCCCGCGAGCCACAGGTCGGGCCCGAACACCTCGTAGTGGATGTCCGCCGCGGCCACGCCCTTCTCGATCAGCTGGCCCCGTACCGCCCGCATGAACGGCAGCGGGCCGCACAGGTACGCGCGCGTGCCCGCCGGGACGGTCACGTCCGTGAGGTCGACCAGGCCGGTGCGGGCGGACCCCTCCGGCGCCTGACGCTCGTACCAGAAGTGGACGGGCGCCTGCGGGAGCTTCGCCGCGTACGCCTCGTGCTCGGCGCGCAGGGCGTGGTGCGCCGGGGAGCGGTCGCCGTGGACGACCGTGACGGGGGCGGAGTGGCCCGTCTCCGCCAGCCGGCCCAGCATCGCGACGATCGGGGTCACGCCGATGCCGGCCGAGGCGAGCAGCAGCGGCGTGTCCGCGCTGTCGTCGAGCACCAGGTCGCCGTACGGCTCGGAGAGCTCCAGGGCGTCGCCCACCCGCACGTGCGCGTGGAGGTGGTTGGAGACCTCGCCCTCCGGCGTCGTGGCGTCACCCGGGACCCGCTTGACGCTGATCTGGCGCAGGGCGTCGGAGCCGGTCGCGCCCGAGAGGCTGTACTGGCGGATCTGACGGGCGCCGTCGGCGAGTCCGACGCGGACGGAGACGTACTGGCCGGCCCGGAAGTCGCGCACCGCGCCCCCGTCGAGCGGGCGCAGCCGGAAGGTGACGACGTCCTCCGTCTCCGCGACGCGCTCCACGACCTCCCAGGTCCGCCACTCGGCGGTCCCGCTCTCCTCGTACAGCCGTCGCTCGATCGCGATCAGCGCGTTCGCCATCAGCCAGTAGACCTCGGTCCAGGCGGCCGCGACCTCCGGGGTGACGGCCTCGCCGAGCACGTCGACGATGGCGGCGAAGAGGTGCTCGTGGACGACCGCGTACTGCTCGGGCCTGACGCCCAGCGAGGCGTGCTTGTGGGCGATACGGCCCAGCATGGCGTCCGGCCGCCGGTCCGGGTGGTCCAGGAGGTGCGTCGCGAAGGCGGCGATGGAACCGGCCAGCGCCTGGCGCTGGGTGCCCGCCGCCTGGTTGCCGCGGTTGAACAGGTCGCGCAGCAGCTCGGGGTGGGCGGCGAACAGCCCGGTGTAGAAGCGATCGGTGATCTCGCCGAGGGACGCGCCCACGGCGGGAAGCGTCGCGCGGACGGTGGCGGCGGACTGTTCGGACAGCATCGGATGCTCCTCGGAATCGATGATCGATCGCTCGGCTGTCGCACACCGTAGTAAAACTTGCATCTGAGATGCAAGTTTAAGCGTCGGATTCGAGACGACCGGGGGCGGCCATTACGGATGTCGTCCCGAGCAGGCAAGATGGGCTTCAGAGCAGTACATCTGCTGTACGTGAGGCGTTCAGCCCGATGACGACGGGATGATCAAGGTCTGCAACGCGCATGAAATGGTGTTGTGGTGGGATGCTCAGGTGCCCGACCGCTTCCCGCGATGCGGGAGACAGGCGGCCTGACCAGCAAGGATGGGGAAGCGGAAGATGGACAAGCAGCAGGAGTTCGTGCTCCGGACCTTGGAGGAGCGCGACATCCGGTTCGTACGGCTGTGGTTCACGGACGTACTGGGTTTCCTCAAGTCCGTCGCCGTGGCCCCCGCCGAGCTCGAGCAGGCCTTCGACGAGGGCATCGGTTTTGACGGCTCCGCGATCGAGGGCTTCGCCCGGGTCTACGAGTCCGACATGATCGCCAAGCCGGACCCGGGCACCTTCCAGGTCCTGCCCTGGCGCGCCGAGGCCCCCGGCACCGCCCGGATGTTCTGCGACATCCTCATGCCGGACGGCTCCCCGTCCTTCGCCGACCCGCGCTACGTCCTCAAGCGCGCCCTGGCCCGCGCCTCCGACCTGGGCTTCACCTTCTACACCCACCCCGAGATCGAGTTCTTCCTGCTGAAGAACAAGCCCCTCGACGGCTCCCGCCCGACCCCCGCCGACAACTCGGGCTACTTCGACCACACCCCGCAGAACGTCGGCCAGGACTTCCGTCGCCAGGCCATCACCATGCTGGAGTCGATGGGCATCTCGGTCGAGTTCAGCCACCACGAGGGCGCCCCCGGCCAGCAGGAGATCGACCTGCGCTACGCCGACGCGCTCTCCACGGCCGACAACATCATGACCTTCCGGCTGATCATGAAGCAGGTCGCGCTGGAGCAGGGCGTCCAGGCCACCTTCATGCCGAAGCCGTTCTCGGAGTACCCGGGCAGCGGCATGCACACCCACCTCTCCCTCTTCGAGGGCGACCGCAACGCGTTCTACGAGTCCGGCGCCGAGTACCAGCTCTCCAAGGTCGGCCGCTCCTTCATCGCGGGCCTGCTGCGGCACGCCGCGGAGATCTCCGCCGTCACCAACCAGTGGGTCAACTCCTACAAGCGCATCTGGGGCGGCTCCGAGCGCACCGCGGGCGCCGGCGGCGAGGCCCCCTCGTACATCTGCTGGGGCCACAACAACCGCTCGGCCCTGGTCCGCGTCCCGATGTACAAGCCCGGCAAGACCGGCTCCGCCCGCGTCGAGGTCCGCTCCCTCGACTCCGGCACCAACCCCTACCTGGCCTACGCCGTGCTCCTGGCGGCCGGCCTCAAGGGCATCGAGGAGGGCTACGAACTGCCGCCCGGCGCCGAGGACGACGTCTGGGCCCTGTCCGACGCCGAGCGCCGCGCGATGGGCATCGAGCCCCTCCCGCAGAACCTCGGCGAGGCCCTGAGCCTGATGGAGCGCAGCGACCTCCTCGCGGAGACCCTCGGCGAGCACGTCTTCGACTTCTTCCTGCGCAACAAGCGCCAGGAGTGGGAGGAGTACCGCAGCGAGGTCACCGCGTTCGAGCTGCGGAAGAACCTGCCGGTGCTGTAAGCGCCGGTCGGAGCGGGTTTCCCGCCGACACGACGAACGGGGCTGACGGTCATGGACCGCCGGCCCCGCCGCCTCTCACCGACCCTGGGCCGTCCGAGGTCCAGATCATACGTCTGGAACGCGAGTCGGAGCGGGGACCGCCGGCGCACGGCTGGACGGATCAACGGTGGACGCCGGCCCGGGTGAAGACGTTGATCGGCCTGCTGTCCCACGTCTCGTACACCGTGGAGGGCACCTGGCGACCGCTGAAGCGGCACGGCTGGTCGTGGCAGCAGCCGACGCGGCGGGCCGTCGTTCACACCGACGACGATTCCTTCCAGACCGTGACGCGAGGCCCGCGAACCTCGGACCGAACCCGGCGGACGGTTCGCTTCGACGATCCGCTGGAGATCCCGAGCGACTGCTTCACCGACAGGACGCTCGCGATCGACACGGTATCGCTGTGGATGACCGAGGACGCGCTGCTACCGGCCGCAGGCTTCTCCGACGACCTGTTCGGCCAGGTCCGCGCTGGTGGAGGAATCGCCACCGGCCGAGGAGTGTCCCGACATCACCCATTCAAGTTCAGCAGCCGTGGAGAAAGTTCGAAATTGTATAGGCGCCCACCGAAAACGCGGGAAGTAGGAGCAGGGTATTCCGGGGGTTCGCCAGGCGGGAGTGGTGATTACGGGGGCGCGCCCGCAAATTCTTATCAGAGAGGCGGTTCGTCGGGTCATTGCGAGACGCTGACCTGACCTGACCTGACCTGACCTGACCAGCAGGCTCGGCGAGCCCGTCGTCTTCGAGAGCACCCGCTTATTCTGACCGCTTGGACCAAGGGAGGGCTTCGAGCAGGACGCGGTGCATCCCGAACCGGTTATGACGGGATCCCGCTGAGTTACTCCTTCGGACTGTCGTCATCGTCCTCGATTGGCGTGTCGGGAAAAACCGCATGGTCGCCCCGTTAGCGTGCGGAGGTCGACCACAAAGGACTGCCCGGCGGCTGGCGGGTAAAAGCTCCCTCAGCCGCGTACCGGCGTAGCCCGATCGAGAGGATCTGGACCTTGAGCGATTTCTCCCGCCGCTACCTGCTCAGGGCGTCAGCGGCCGCCGGCGCCGGGGCGGTCGTCGTCCCGGGCCTTACGGCCGCAGGCGCGCCGGACATCGCGGCCGCGAGCACCTTGGACCTTCTGGCCGCGAGCGACCCGACCAAAGGGTCGTCGGGATGTCGGCCGGCGAAGCTGACCGGTCACATCGTCCGCCCCGGTGACGCTTCGTACACGGAAGATCGCATCGACTACGACCAGCTGTTCTCCCACTACCCGCTGGTCATCGTCTTCGCCCAGAAGACCCAGGACGTGGTGAACGCCCTCACCTGGGCGCGGCAGCACAACGTCGCACTGCGGGTACGCAGCGGCCGCCACGCCCTGGAGGGCTGGTCGAACATCGACAACGGCATCGTGATCGACGTCAGCCAGCTCAAGTCGGTCCACATCGACGCCGACGCTCGTATCGCGACGGTCGGCGCCGGCCTGACCCAGCAGGAAGCGGTGACGGCGCTCGCCAAGCGGGACCTCGCGGTCACGACCGGAAGCGAGGGCAGCGTCGGCCTGGTCGGTGCGACGGTCGGCGGCGGCCTCGGCCCCCTCAACCGCTATCTCGGCATGGCCTGCGACAGCCTGATCGGGACCGAGGTCGTCGTCCCGTCGGGTCGCGAGTGCGCCAAGGTGATCCACGCCGACCTGAAGGACCACTCGGACCTGCTCTGGGCGCTCCGTGGGGCGGGAAACGGCAACTTCGGAATCGTCACGCAACTCACCTACAAGGTGCACCCGCTCAAGCGCATCGCCTACGTGACGGCGACCTGGGACGGCCTTACGGACCTGCACGGGATCTTCGATGCCTGGCAGCGCACGGTACCGTTCGCCGACAACCGCCTCGGATCCGAAGTCGAGATCCACAAGTCCCAGATCCTGCTGTTCGCGTGGCTCGCGGAGGGCACGGCGGCAGAGGCCAAAAAGCTGCTGGCCCCGATCCTGTCGATCGGCTCGCCCGATGTGACAGTGCAGGTCGGCAACTGGGGCCCCATCTTCGCCGGAGCGCAGGTCCCGCGCTCGCAGGAGCCCGCCAACGTCAAGTTCTTCTCGCAGTTCGCCAAGAAGCTGTTCTCGAAGAAGGCGATCGACGTCATCGGCCACTACATGCGGAACGCTCCCACGGAGGACAGCAACTACTTCGTCGATGCCTTCGGCGGGGCGATCAAGAAGGAGCCCCGCGGCGGCACCGCGTTCGTGCACCGCGACGCGATCTTCTACGGCGAGATCGGCGCAGCCTGGGGAACTCCTTCGACGACACCAGGCGTCTGCGACCCGCTCACCTCGACGTGCCAGGCCTGGACCGCCGAATTCAGCCAGGCGATGCGCGGCTTCGTGGACGGCGCCTACGTCAACGTGCCGAACGTCGGCATGCAGGAGTGGGAGACCGCCTACTGGGGGAGGCGCAACTTCGAGCGGCTGCGCGGGATCAAGGCGAAGTACGACCCCTACAACGTCTTCCAGTACGAGCAGAGCATCCCGCCCGCGTCACGCTGATCGACAGTTCGCCGTCGGGCCCCGCCCCGGTCAGGCTCGGCCTTCCACGCAGAAGGGCCCGACGCGGTCGAAGGGGTGTCGTCGGCCTCGATCCTGCATGAGGGATCGTCAGCCTGCTGACGATCCCTCTGCCTGCGCAAGAACCCGCCGGTGCGGTAAGGGGTCCGGCGGCCGGTTCGGTGGGGCGGGAGGGGTGACCCTCCCGCCCCACCGTCGTGTCCGGGACGGTCAGCCGAGGTAGGTGGGGGAGACCGCTGCCGTGGTGAGGCGGTGGGGGTGGCCCGTGCCGTCGGACGGGACGGTGTACAGGTCCGCCCCGTAGTCGCCCGGCAGGGCGTAGACGAGCGTGCGGGCGTTCTCCCAGACCGCCTGGTCGTCGACGCTGCGGGACTCGGCGAGCGGGGTCTCGCGCAGGGTGCGCAGGTCGAGGACGTACAGCCGCCAGGGGGCGTCGGCGGGCAGGCCCGCGACGCGCTTCTTGAAGGCGATCCGGGTGCCGTCGGGGGAGAGCGACGGGCACTCCACGTTCGTCCGCACGGTCGTCACGGTGCGGGTCCGCAGGTCGCCGTGGACGAGGTAGGTCTTCCCCTTCGTCGCCATCGTCGCGTAGAACGTGCGGTCGTCCGCCGCGAAGGTCACGCCCCAGAAGTTCACGTCGGCCGCCCGGTAGCGCCGGCCGTCCTTCACGATCCCGAATTCCTCCAGCGACGGGATCAGCTTCCCCGTCCTGGTGTCCACGATCGCCGCCCGGGTGGAGAAGTTCGTGCCGGCGTAGGAGTCGCCGCCGACGAACGCCGTCCAGGCGGCGAAGCGGCCGCTGGGGGAGACCCGGGCGCGGGAGGGGATGCCGGGGACGTCGTAGCGGGCGGTCTCCTTCAGCCGGGCGTCCAGGATCAGCGCGCGGTAGGTGTCGGAGACCGCGCCGTGCACCGCCTGGAGGCACACACCGGTGCCGGCCGCGGCGTAGAAGCGCAGGCACTTGACGCCCGAGGCGGTCCGGGCCCCGGCCGGGGCCGACGCCGGGACGGCGGTGAGCTCGTCGCGGTGCGGGCCCCAGGCCATGTTGCGGAAGACCAGGCGGCCGCGGGCGGTCAGCGTGACCGGGCCGGACGTCACCGCGGGGCCGCCCGCCTGGACCTGGTCCCGGCGCTCCGCCCGGGCCGAGGCGTGCAGGACTGCGCCCGCCGCCACCGCCGCCAGGACGGCGACGGCCGAGAGCAGCACCAGGATGCGGTTGCGTACGGTCATGAGGTGCCCTCCCGGGCGGGACGCAGGGCCAGGGCGCAGCAGCCCGCGCACACCGCCAGCGCCACCGTCGACGCCAGCAGCGCCGTACGGTCGCCCCAGAGCGTCCAGGCCGCCCCGAACCCCAGGGAACAGGTGAAGCGGGCGAGTGCCTGGCCCGTCTGGACCAGGGCCAGACCGGACGAGCGCAGGGCCGGCGGCACGCTCTCCGAGGCCGCCGCCATCAGCACCCCGTCGGTGGCCGCGTAGAAACCGCCGTGCAGGAGCAGGACGGCGTACGGCAGCGCGCTGCCGTGCCAGGAGGAGAGCAGGACGCCGTACGCCAGGAGCAGCGCTCCGTGCCCGGCCAGGAACACCCGGCGGCCGCCCACCCGGTCCGCCAGCCGGCCCAGCGGCACCGCCAGCAGCAGGAAGGCCGCCGCGGTGCCCAGCGGCAGCAGCGCGAACCAGCGGTCGGGGACGCCCAGACGGCGTTGCAGCAGCAGGTAGACGAAGGAGTCGCTGACCGTGGCCAGGCCGAGCAGCAGGGCGCAGAGCGTGATCCGGCGCAGGTCGCGCCGGCGCAGCAGGCCCAGGGCGGCTCGCAGGGTGGGGCGCTCGGCCGGGGCATCGGGAGCCTGCGCGGCCGCGGCCGGCTGCGGGGCCGGGGGAGCCGTCGGGGGCGCCGGATCGCCGTTCGGCACGAACAGGACCAGGACCAGCACGCCTATCACCGCGACACAGAAGCTCACGGTGAACACGGCGTCGTAACCGTCCACCGTCGCCCGCAGGATCAGGAACGCCATCAGCGGACCGAGCAGCGCGCCCGCCGTGTCCATCGCCCGGTGCACCCCGAAGGCGCGGCCGCGGGTCTCGGGCGTGCTGGACAGCGAGATCAGCGCGTCGCGCGGGGCGGTGCGCAGCCCCTTGCCGGTGCGGTCGGCGGCCAGGACCAGACCGATGGGGGTGAGGGTGTGCGCCAGCAGCAGCAGCGGCTTGCACAGGGCCGAGAGGCCGTAGCCGATGCCCGCCACCCACTTGTGGCGGCCCCCGCCCCGGTCGGCCAGATGGCCGCCGGCCAGCCGCACCAGGGCCGAGAAGCCGTTGTAGACGCCGTCCAGGAGCCCGAAGCCGAGCGGGGACAGGCCGAGGCCCGCCACCAGGTACAGCGGGAGGACCGCCGTCACCATCTCCGAGGACACGTCGGTGATCAGACTGACCGTGCCGAGCGCCAGCACCGTGGGGGCGACCGCGGCGCGGCGCCGCCCGGCGGAAGGCCGGACGGCGCCGTCCGCGGACACCGGCGCGCCGGGAGCCCCGGCGCGACTGTCCGCGACGTACATGTCAGGACGCCCAGATGCCCGTGATGTCCGCTGCGGAGGCCGCGTTGCCCGCGTGGGCGCTCAGGCCCTGCGAGTCCTCCAGGGTGCGCAGCAGGTTGTAGTGGTTGTACGTGGTCGACGAGCTGGACCCGGCCGTGACCGGCTGCCCGTACAGCACCGTCGGGATGCGGTTGCCGGCCAGCCGGTTGTCCTCGTCGAAGGTGACGACGAGCAGGCTGTTGTGGGTCTTGGCCCAGGTGGCGTACGCGCTCAGGTTGTTCTTCAGCCAGGTGTCACCGGTCGCCACCGAGCAGTCGTGCATGTCGCTGCACAGGTTGGGGACGACGAAGGAGACGTTCGGCAGGGTGGTGTAGTCGGTGGGGAACTGGGCGAAGGTCTTCGCCGTCGAGGTCGGCACGTTGCTGAAGCCGAACCACGGGTTGTGCTTGCGGGCGTAGTTGCCGCTGCTGCACGTGGTCGAGCCCTGGCTGGGCAGCGTCTCGTTGTAGCTGGCCCAGGTGCGGCCGGCCGCGATCACCTCGGAGGCCAGGTTGGCGGCCGAGGAGAAGCCGGGCGTGTAGCAGCTGTCGTCCGTGATGCCCTGGGTGGAGCCGGAGAACAGGGCGAAGTAGTTCGGCTGGCTCGGGTGGGTCTCGGCGTAGGCCTGGGTGAGGTTGGCGCCGCCCGTCCTGAGCGAGTTGATGTAGGGGGCGCTGGAGGAGCCGATGACCTGGCTGTAGGCGTGGTTCTCGAAGACCACCACGACCACGTGGTCCGGGGTCGGCACCGCGGCCGCGGCCTGCGCGGTCGAGGAGCCGCCGAGGCCGGTCCACAGGCCGACCGCGGCGGCCGCGAGGGCCAGCCCGGACGCCAGTGCCGCGCGACTGCGGCGGTACACGGAACTGCCGGACACATCTACCTCCGATGGGAAAGAACGGGGTGGCGGTGCGGACAGAGCATGCGCACGCCAAAATTCCGCTGTCCCACGACGTGAAACCCGGTGGATGAAGACCGGGTGAACTACTGCGTCCACCACGGAACAGAGCCCTCCGTCCGGCCGGCCGTCCTGGCAGGATCGGGTCGGGTTCTGGTCAGGATCCTCCCCCGACGGGGCGCGCCCCGCCCGTCGGCGCGACTCGTAGGCGCCGGCCCCAGCGCTTCGGCCAGGGACTCCGGTTAGGCTCGGGCCAGTACGACCTTGATCCGATGGCTCGATCCGACGGGAGGCCGGGGATGACGGCGCCGGGGCGCAGGAGCAGCACCTTCACCAGGCTGCTGCGGCACGGCTTCACCGATCCCTCGGCCGCGGAACGGCTCCTGGACAGCCCCGAACTCGCGGGCGTCCGCGACGACCCGGTGCTCCTGGAGGCGCTGGGCGTGACCGCCGACCCCGACCTCGCGCTGCACGGCCTCGTCCGGGTGCTGGAGGCGCAGCCCGGCCCCGCGGCCCGCCGAGAGCTGCTCGACACGTTGATAGCGGCCAAGCCGCTGCGCGACCGGCTGCTCGGCGTGCTCGGCGCCTCCGCCGCGCTCGCCGACCACCTCGCCCGGCACCCGCGCGACTGGGAGGAGCTCGTCACCTACGAGCCGCGCGATCTCCACCCGGGGGTCGAGGAGTTCGAGCGCGGTCTGGCGCAGGCCGTGGACCCCGTCTCGCTGCGCGTCGCCTACCGCCGCTGCCTGCTGTCCATCGCCGCCCGTGACGTGTGCGGCACCACCGACCTGGCCGAGACCGCCGCCGAGCTCGCCGACCTGGCCACCGCGACCCTGCGCGCCGCCCTGCGCATCGCCGGTGCCGCCGCGCCCGAGGACGCCGCCGCGTGCCGGCTCGCGGTGATCGCGATGGGCAAGTGCGGCGGCCACGAACTCAACTACGTCTCCGACGTCGACGTCATCTTCGTCGGCGAGGCGGCCGACGGCCTCGCCGACGAGGGCAAGGCCCTCAGGTCGGCGACCAGGCTGGCCTCGCACATGATGCGGATCTGCTCCGAGACCACCGTCGAGGGCTCCATCTGGCCCGTCGACGCCAATCTGCGTCCCGAGGGCAGAAACGGTCCGCTGGTGCGCACCCTCGCCAGCCATCTGGCCTACTACCAGCGCTGGGCCAAGACCTGGGAGTTCCAGGCGCTGCTCAAGGCCCGCCCGGTCGCCGGGGACCTCGCGCTCGGCGAGGAGTACGTCGCCGCCCTCGAACCCCTGGTCTGGCAGGTCGCCGAACGCGAGAACTTCGTCGCCGACGTGCAGAAGATGCGCCGCCGGGTGGTCGAGAACATCCCCGTCGCCGAGGTCGACCGCGAGCTGAAGCTCGGCCCCGGCGGCCTGCGGGACGTCGAGTTCGCCGTACAGCTGCTCCAGTTGGTGCACGGACGGGCGGACGTCTCGCTGCGCAGCGGCACCACCCTGCACGCCCTGCACGCCCTGGCCGCGGGCGGCTACGTCGGCCGCGCGGACGCCGTCCAGCTCGACGAGGCCTACCGCTTCCTGCGCTCCATGGAACACCGCATCCAGCTCCACCGGCTGCGCCGCACCCACCTCGTCCCGGAGGCCGAGGCCGACCTGCGCCGCCTCGGCCGCTCCCTGGGCCTGCGCACCGACCCGGCCGCCGAGCTGACCCGTGAGTGGAAGCGGCACACCAGCGTCGTACGCCGTCTGCACGAGAAGCTCTTCTACCGGCCGCTGCTCGACGCGGTCGCCCAACTGGCGCCGGGGGAGACCCGGTTGAGCCCCGAGGCGGCACGCGAACGGCTGGTCGCGCTCGGTTACGCCGACCCGGCCGCGGCCCTGCGCCACCTGGAGGCCCTCGCCTCCGGCGTCACCCGCAAGGCCGCCATCCAACGCACCCTGCTGCCCGTCCTGTTGGGCTGGTTCGCGGACTCCGCCGAACCCGACGCGGGCCTGCTCAACTTCCGCAACGTCTCCGACGCGCTCGGCAAGACCCCTTGGTACCTGAGGCTGTTGCGCGACGAGGGCGCCGCCGCCGAGAACCTCGCGCGCGTCCTGTCCGCCGGCCGCCTCGCCCCCGACCTGCTGATGCGCGCGCCCGAGGCGGTGGCACTGCTCGGCGACGGCGACGGCGGCGGACTCGAACCCCGCTCCCGAGCCCACCTGGAACAGGAGACCCTGGCCGCGGTCGGCCGCGCCGAGAACGCCGAGGACGGCGTCAGGGCCGCCCGCGGTGTCCGCCGCCGCGAACTGTTCCGTACGTGCGCCGCGGACATCGTCGGCTCCTACGGCACCGAGACCCAGCCGGCCGAGGCCGACCAGGGCGCCCTGGTGGACCGGGTGGGCGGCGCGGTGTCGGACCTGACGGCGGCGACGCTGGCCGGCACCCTGCGCGCGGTGGTGCGCGAGGGCTGGGGCGAGCGGCTGCCCACCCGCTTCGCCGTCATCGGCATGGGCCGCTTCGGCGGCCACGAACTGGGCTACGGCTCCGACGCCGACGTCCTGTTCGTGCACGAGCCGCGCGAGGGCGTCGACGAGCGGGAGGCCGCCGACGCGGCCAACAAGGTGGTCTCCGAGATGCGCAGGCTGCTCCAGATCCCCAGCGCCGACCCGCCCCTGCTCATCGACGCCGACCTGCGCCCGGAGGGCAAGTCCGGCCCGCTGGTGCGGACGCTGAAGTCCTACGAGGCCTACTACCGCCGCTGGTCCCTGGTCTGGGAGTCGCAGGCCCTGCTGCGCGCCGAGCAGGTCGCCGGGGACCCCGAGCTGGGCCGCCGCTTCCTCGACCTGGTCGACCCGCTGCGCTACCCGGCGGAGGGGCTCGGCGACGAGGCGGTGCGCGAGATCCGGCGGCTGAAGGCCCGGATGGAGTCCGAGCGGCTGCCGCGCGGTGCCGACCCCAAGCTGCACACCAAGCTCGGCCCCGGCGGTCTTTCCGACGTCGAGTGGACCGTGCAACTGCTCCAGCTGCGGCACGGCTGGGCGGAGCCGGGCCTGCGCACCACCCGCACCCGGGAGGCGCTGGCCGCCGCCCGCGCCGCCGAGCTGATCGGCGGCGAGGACGCCGCCATCCTCGACGAGGCGTGGATCCTGGCGACCCGGGTGCGCAACGCGGTCATGCTGGTCCGCGGCCGGGCCGGGGACACCTTCCCCACCGACCCCCGCGAGCTGGCCGCGGTCGGCCGCTACCTGGGCTACAGCCCGGGCCACGCGGGCGACATGCTGGACGACTACCGGCGTACGACACGCCGGGCGCGGGCGGTGGTCGAGGAGCTGTTCTACGGGGCGGCGGGCGAGCGCTGACCGCGCCCGGGCGGCACTGCCGTCCGGCCCGTCGGCAGCCGCCGTTGCCGTCCGGCCGGGCAGTCGCCGCCGTGTCCGGTCGGTCGGCCGCCGCCGAGGTCGCCGTCCGGCCGGTCAGCTGCCGTCGCCGTCCGGTCGGCAGCGGCTGCTGCCGTTCGGCAGGCATGGTCAGCCGTCGCCGTCCGCCGGTCCGTCGGCCGTCCCGGCTGTCTCGACCGTCCCCGCCGGCTCGACCGTCCCGGCGGTGCCGGCGGTGCCGGCGGTCCCGGCCGACCGGGCGACCCGGAGCCGTTCCCGCACCCGTTCCCTCGCCCGCTCGCGTGCTCGGTCCCGCTCGCGCGGGAGACCGTACGGCAGTCCCCCGTACCAGACGCGGGTCAGCGCGAAGCCGAACACCAGGCAGAGCAGACCGCCCACCGCGTCCAGCCAGAAGTGGTTGGCCGTGGCGACGATGACGCCCAGCGTCGCCGCCGGGTAGAGCAGCCCCAGCAGCCGCGCCCACGGGAGTCGGGCCAGCGCGAAGACCGTCAGCCCGCACCACAGCGACCAGCCGATGTGCATCGACGGCATCGCGGCGTACTGGTTCGACATGTGCTTGAGGTCGCCGGACGCCATCGAGCCCCAGGTGTGGTGCACCATGACGGTGTCGACGAACTCCGCTCCGTCCATCAGCCGGGGCGGCGCGAGCGGATACAGGTAGTAACCGACCAGCGCCACCCCCGTCGTCGCGAACAGGGCGAGGCGGGTCGCCGCGTAGCGGCCGGGATGCCACCGGTACAGCCACACCAGTACAGCCAGCGTCACCGCGAAGTGCAGTGTCGCGTAGTAGTAGTTCATGCCGACGATCAGCCAGTTCACCGAGTTCACGGCATGGTTGACGGACTCCTCGACGGCGACGCCCAGCCGGTTCTCGGTCCGCCAGATCCAGTCGGCGTTGCGCAGTGCCTGGGCCCGCTGCTCGGGCACGGCGTTGCGGATCAGTGAGTACGTCCAGTAGCTCATCCCGATCAGCAGGATCTCGAACCACAGCCGGGGCCGGCGCGGAGTGCGCAGCCGGCGCAGCAGATCCGGTACCGGGCCGTCCGCGACGGACTTCGGAACAACCGCCCGATCGCGGCCTTCCTGTGTCGTCACGGTCGGTTCGCCCATAACCACAAAGTCTGCCAGAAAAGGGTTCCCCACCCGCTCATCCGCTGGTCGGGCGGGGGCGCATGTTCTCCGGCGAGGGGCCTGCCGGAGCGCCCGACGGCGTACGGCAGGACCGGGCGCGCTCCACGACCCACGGGCGGCACCGCTCACTAAAGGTGACCGCGCTCACCAAGGGTGACGGTGTTCGCCGCGGACGGCAGTGGCGCCACCGACGACAGTGCTCGCTACGGGCGGTTGCGCTCCCCGGGGGCCGACGCGGTCGAGCCCCGCACCACCAGTTCCGGCATGAAGACGAACTCGCTGTGCGGCGCGGGCGTCCCGCCGATCTCCTCCAGCAGCGTGCGCACCGCCGCCTGCCCCATCGCCGGGACCGGCTTGCGGACCGTGGTCAGCGGCGGGTCGGTGAACGCGATCAGCGGGGAGTCGTCGAAGCCGACCACCGACACGTCCTGCGGGACGCTCAGCCCCCGCTGCCGCGCCGCCCGTATCGCACCGAGCGCCATCATGTCGCTGGCGCAGACGATCGCCGTGCAGTCACGCTCGATGAGCGCGTTGGTGGCGGCCTGGCCGCCCTCCAGGGTGTACAGCGAGTGCTGGACGAGCTCGGACTCGATCGTCTCGGCGTGCAGGCCCAGCTGGTCCTGCACCGCCCGGACGAATCCGTCGATCTTCCGCTGGACCGGCACGAACCGCTTGGGGCCGAGCGCCAGCCCGATCCTGGTGTGGCCCAGCGACACCAGATGCGTGACCGCCAGCGTCATGGCCGCCCGGTCGTCGGGGGAGATGAACGGCGCCTGCACCTTGGGCGAGAAGCCGTCGACGAGCACGAACGGCACGCCCTGCGCACGGAGCTGCTCGTAGCGCTGCATGTCGGCGGTGGTGTCCGCGTGGAGTCCGGAGACGTAGATGATGCCGGCGACCCCGCGGTCGACGAGCATCTCGGTCAGCTCGTCCTCCGTCGACCCGCCGGGGGTCTGGGTGGCGAGCACCGGGGTGTAGCCCTGCCTGGTCAGCGCCTGGCCGATGACCTGGGCGAGGGCCGGGAATATGGGGTTCTCCAGCTCCGGGGTGATCAGGCCCACCAGGCCCGCGCTGCGCTGGCGCAGCCGCACGGGGCGCTCGTAGCCCAGTACGTCGAGTGCGGCCAGCACTGACTGGCGGGTGGTGGCGGCGACGCCCGGCTTCCCGTTGAGGACGCGGCTGACGGTCGCTTCGCTCACTCCCGCCTGTGCGGCGATGTCGGCAAGCCTGGTGGTCACGGCACTGGACTGTACCGGTCGGATCTCGCCTTGCACACCAATCGGACGCCGTGGGCGAGCGGTCGGACGGCCCCCTCCGGGCTGCTGCGTCATCGGGTCCTCGAGTTCTGGTCGGCGTCCTGTCCCGCAACGGATAATCCCCGCGCCGGAAGTGGATGGCAAGAGCTTGCAGAGTCTTGCACAACCGGGCCGGTTCCCGCTCAGCCCTGTAATACAGCGGTCTCGCGCCGGTCGAGGAGAGGTCACGGCGGCGTAACTTCCGTGACCTCTTGCGCTTTTTTTCTGCAAGGTCTTTCGCAACGCTTACATGGCTGTTACGTTCTCGTCGCCCGGCGGCCGCAACGGCGCAGTCGGCAAGTCGGCAGGGGCGGCGGACGGGACCGCCACCTGTCAGTACACGGGCTTAACCCTCAAGGAGAACTCATGCGGCGTGGCATAGCGGCCAGCGCGCTGGTGGCGTCCTTCGCCCTCGCGGCGACGGCCTGCGGCGGTGGCGACAGCAGTGGTGACAAGGCGTCCGGGCCGGTCACCATCACCTGGTGGGACACGTCCAACGCCACCAACGAGGCACCGACGTACCAGGCCTTGGTCAAGGAGTTCGAGGCCGCCAACAAGAACATCAAGGTCAAGTACGTCAACGTGCCCTTCGACCAGGCGCAGAACAAGTTCGACACGGCCGCCGGTGCCTCCGGCGCCCCGGACATCCTGCGCTCCGAGGTCGGCTGGACCCCCGCCTTCGCCAAGAAGGGCTACTTCCTGCCGCTGGACGGCACCGAGGCCCTCAAGGACCAGGCCAAGTTCAAGTCCAACCTGGTCACGCAGGCCCAGTACGAGGGCAAGACCTACGGCGTGCCGTTCGTCACCGACACCCTCGCCCTGGTCTACAACAAGCAGCTCTTCACCAAGGCCGGCATCACCGAGGCGCCCAAGACCTGGGACGACCTGAAGAAGGACGCGGCCACCATCAAGGCCAAGACCGGTGTGGACGGCTACTGGGGCTCCACCCAGGCCTACTACGCCCAGAGCTTCCTCTACGGCGAGGGCACCGACACCGTCGACGCCGCCGCCAAGAAGATCACGGTGAACTCGGACGCCGCGAAGAAGGCGTACGGCACCTGGCTCGGTCTGTTCTCCGGCAAGGGTCTGCACAAGGCGGACACCACCGCCGACGCCTACGCCCACATCCAGGACGCGTTCGTCAACGGCAAGGTCGCCGCGATCGTCCAGGGCCCGTGGGAGATCACGAACTTCTACAAGGGTTCGGCGTTCTCCGACAAGTCCAACCTCGGCATCGCGACCGTCCCGGCCGGCTCGGCCGGCAAGGCGGGCGCCCCGACCGGCGGTCACAACCTCTCGGTCTACGCCGGTTCGGACAAGGCCCACCAGGACGCCGCGCTGAAGTTCGTGAACTTCATGACCTCGGCGAAGAGCCAGTCGACCATCGCGCTGAAGAACTCCACGCTGCCCACGCGTGACGACGCCTACACCGACCAGGTCAAGGCCGACCCGGGCATCGCCGGCTACGGCACGGTCCTCGCCGCCGCCCAGCCGCGTCCCGCGCTGCCCGAGTACAGCTCCCTGTGGGGTCCGCTGGACACCGAGCTGCCCAAGATCGCGGGTGGCAAGGAGTCCCTCGACAAGGGCCTGAGCACCGCCGAGACCGCCATCGCCAAGCTGGTGCCGGACTTCAGCAAGTGATGCCCAGTGGCCGCCGGATCCCCCTGTGAACCCGGGGGAAGGATCCGGCGGCCACCGGCCTGCACCGGCCGAGGCCGGTCCGCCCCGCCCAGCCGCTTCCCAGAGCCGTAGAACTTCCAGAAGGTGTCGAACATGACAGTCGCCATCGACCGCGCCACCGGCAAGCGCCACGGTGACCGCGCGCCACGGCCCGGGCTGGGCCAACGCCTCAAGCACGGATACAACAAGCACTGGTACGCGTACGCGATGATCGCCCCGGTGGCCGTCGTGCTCGGCGTCCTCGTGCTCTACCCGTTGGTGTACGGCCTCTATCTCACCCTCACCGACGCCAACAGCCTCAACACGGCCCGCACGATCGGCGTCAACCACATCGACGCCACCTACAAGTTCATCGGGCTCGACAACTACAAGGACATCCTGTTCGGCGCGACGGCGTACGACCGCTTCTGGTCGCACTTCGTCTGGACGATCGTGTGGACCGCGCTGTGCGTGGCGCTGCACTACACCGTCGGCCTCGGCCTCGCGCTGCTGCTGAACCAGAAGCTGCGCGGGCGCACCCTCTACCGGCTGGTCCTGGTCCTGCCGTGGGCCGTGCCCACCTTCGTCACCGTCTTCGGCTGGCGCTTCATGCTCGCCGACGGCGGCATCATCAACTCCGCCCTGGACGCGCTGCACCTGCCGTCGCCCCTGTGGCTGGAGGACACCTTCTGGCAGCGGTTCGCCGCGATCATGGTCAACACCTGGTGCGGTGTGCCGTTCATGATGGTCTCCCTGCTCGGCGGCCTCCAGTCCATCGACGCCTCCCTGTACGAGGCCGCGGAGATGGACGGAGCGAGCACCTGGCAGCGCTTCCGGTACGTCACCCTGCCGGGTCTGCGCTCGGTCAGCTCCACCGTCGTGCTGCTCGGCATCATCTGGACCTTCAACCAGTTCGCCGTGATCTTCCTGCTGTTCGGCAACACCGCCCCCGACGCCCAGATCCTCGTGACCTGGGCCTACTTCCTGGGCTTCGGACAGCAGCCGCGCGACTTCGCGCAGTCGGCGGCCTACGGCATCCTGCTGCTGGCCATCCTGATCGTTTTCACCTCGTTCTACCGTCGCTGGCTGAACCGCAACGAGCAGCAGCTCGCGATCTGAGGCAGGAGATCCCATGAGTACGACCACAGTCGAGACCTCCGCCCCGGTGACCGAGCAGACGCCGGCCGCGGCCCCCCGCAAGAAGACCCGGCGCCGGGGCGAGACCAGCCTCGCCGGCGCCCTCGCCTCCCACGGCGTGCTGACCGTCGCGAGCCTGATCGCGCTCTTCCCGATCGGCTGGCTGGTCTATCTGTCCCTCGGCCCGGACAAGGACGACTACCTCCACCCCGGCGGCATCTGGGCCAAGATGACGTTCGACAACTACACGTTCGTCATGGAGAACACGCAGTTCTTCGACTGGCTGAAGAGCTCGCTGATCGTCACGCTCGGCACCACGCTCATCGGTGTGCTGATCGCCGCCACCACCGGCTACGCGGTCTCCCGCATGCGCTTCCCCGGCTACAAGAAGTTCATGTGGGTGCTGCTGGTCACCCAGATGTTCCCGGTCGCCGTCCTGATGGTGCCGATGTACCAGATCCTCTCGGACCTGGGACTCATCGACAGCTACTTCGGACTGGTCCTCGTCTACTGCACGACGGTCATCCCGTACAGCGCCTGGCTGCTCAAGGGGTACTTCGACACCATCCCCTTCGAGATCGACGAGGCCGGACGCGTCGACGGGCTCACCCCCTTCGGCACCTTCTTCCGGCTCATCCTCCCGCTCGCCAAGCCCGGCCTCGCGGTGGCCGCCTTCTACAACTTCCTCACCGCCTTCAGCGAGGTCGCCTTCGCCTCGACGTTCATGCTCAGCGACGACAAGTACACGCTCGCCGTCGGTCTGCAGTCCTTCGTCAGCGAGCACGACGCCCAGCGCAACCTGATGGCCGCGACCGCCGTGCTGATCGCGATACCGGCCGCCGCGTTCTTCTACCTCGTGCAGAAGAACCTGGTGACCGGCCTGACCGCGGGCGGCACGAAGGGCTGACGCCCTCCTCGCCCCCACGGCTCCCGCGCGCCTGACCGCGCGGGTGGCGGCCGCGGTGCCCCAACCGACCCCGCAGGCACCGCGGCCGCCTCGTCACCCCCCACCAGCACCGACCCGTCGACCCGAACCTCCCCCGCACTCGGCTCCGCTTGAGCGGGGGACTCCGATCGCATCAAGGACGCCATGAGCCAGCACTCCGCCGACCCGGCCGAAAGCACCGCCGTCGCCACCGTCGCCCAGAGCCGCGACTGGTGGCGGGACGCGGTCATCTACCAGGTCTATCCGCGCAGCTTCGCCGACAGCAACGGCGACGGCATGGGGGACCTGGAGGGCGTACGCGCCAGACTTCCGTACCTGCGCGACCTCGGTGTCGACGCCGTCTGGCTCAGCCCCTTCTACGCCTCGCCGCAGGCCGACGCCGGCTACGACGTCGCCGACTACCGCGCGGTGGACCCCATGTTCGGCAACCTCCTGGACGCCGACGCGCTGATCCGCGACGCCCGCGCGCTCGGGCTGCGGATCATCGTCGACCTGGTCCCCAACCACTCCTCCGACCAGCACGAGTGGTTCAAGCGCGCGCTGGAGGAGGGCCCCGGCTCCCCGCTGCGCGAGCGCTACCACTTCCGCCCCGGCAAGGGCGAGAACGGCGAACTGCCGCCCAACGACTGGGAGTCCATCTTCGGCGGCCCGGCCTGGACCCGGGTCGCGGACGGCGAGTGGTACCTGCACCTGTTCGCCCCCGAGCAGCCCGACTTCAACTGGGACCACCCGGCGGTGGGCGACGAGTTCCGCTCGATCCTGCGCTTCTGGCTGGACATGGGCGTCGACGGGTTCCGCATCGACGTCGCCCACGGCCTGGTGAAGGCGCCGGGTCTGCCAGACCTCGGTTCCCGTGATCAGCTCAAGCTGCTGGGCAACGATGTCATGCCGTTCTTCGACCAGGACGGCGTGCACGCCATCTACCGGCAGTGGCGCACGGTCGTCGACGAGTACGCGGGCGAGCGCATCCTCGTCGCCGAGGCGTGGACCCCGACCGTCGAGCGCACCGCGAACTACGTCCGCCCCGACGAGCTGCACCAGGCCTTCAACTTCCAGTACCTGGGCACCGAGTGGGACGCGGCCGAGCTGCGCGAGGTCGTCGACCGCACCCTGGAGGCCATGCGCCCGGTCGGCGCCCCCGCCACCTGGGTGCTGTCCAACCACGACGTCACCCGGCACGCCACCCGGTTCGCCAACCCGCCCGGCCTCGGCACCCAGATCCGCACGGCCGGTGACCGCGAGCTCGGCCTGCGCCGGGCCCGTGCCGCCACCCTGCTGATGCTGGCGCTGCCCGGTTCCGCCTACATCTACCAGGGCGAGGAGCTCGGCCTGCCGGACGTCGTGGACCTGCCGGACGAGGTGCGCCAGGACCCGGCGTACTTCCGCGGCGCGGGCCAGGACGGCTTCCGCGACGGCTGCCGGGTGCCGATCCCGTGGACCCGCGAGGGCTCCTCGTACGGCTTCGGCAGCGGCGGCAGCTGGCTGCCGCAGCCCGACTCCTGGGGCGAGCTGAGCGTCGAGGCGCAGCAGGGCGTGCCCGGCTCCACCCTGGAGCTGTACCGCGCCGCGCTCGCCGTCCGTCGCGGCCGGGCCGACCTGGGCGAGGGCGACACGGTGGAGTGGCTGCGTGCCCCCGAGGGCACGCTGGCCTTCCGGCGCGGGAAGTTCGTGTGCGTCACCAACACCACGGGCGAGTCGGTGAACGTCCCGGCGTACGGGCGGGTCCTGCTGGCCAGCGGTGAGGTGACCGAGGCGAGCGGCGAGGCGAAGGTGCCGGCCGACACGACCGTCTGGTTCACCACGGCCTGACGGCCGCACCGAAAGTTCTTGCATCAACTTCACACGGCCCGCTGCCTTTTCAGGCAGCGGGCCTTTAACATCTTCGTCACCGCAAGTTTGCGGAAATTTTTCAGCAAGAACCTTCAGTGACGAAGGAACCCCACATGGCACGCAGAATCCTCTCGGGGGCGCTGGCCCTTGCAGCCACCACCCTTGTCATGACCCCAACCATCGCGCACGCCTCCCCGCCCGGCACCAAGGACGTCACCGCCGTCCTCTTCGAGTGGAAGTTCGCCTCGGTCGCCAAGGAGTGCACCAACACCCTCGGCCCCGCGGGCTACGGGTACGTCCAGGTCTCGCCGCCCGCCGAGCACATACAGGGCTCGCAGTGGTGGACCTCGTACCAGCCGGTGTCGTACAGGATCGCCGGACGGCTCGGCGACCGCACCGCCTTCCAGAACATGGTGAACACCTGCCACGCGGCGGGGGTGAAGGTGGTGGTCGACAGCGTCGTGAACCACATGTCGGCCGGCACCGGCAGCACCGGCACCGGCGGCTCGTCGTACACGAAGTACAACTACCCCGGCCTGTACTCCTCCTACGACTTCGACGACTGCACCTCCCAGGTCGGCAACTACAGCGACCGCTGGAACGTGCAGCACTGCGAACTCGTGGGCCTCGCCGACCTCGACACCGGCGAGGAGTACGTCCGCAAGACCATCGCCGGCTACCTGAACGACCTGCTCACCCTGGGCGTGGACGGCTTCCGCATCGACGCGGCCAAGCACATCGACACCGCCGACCTCGCCAACATCAAGTCCCGGCTGACCAACCCCTCGGTGTACTGGAAGCAGGAGGTCATCTACGGCTCCGGCGAGGCGGTCCAGCCCACCGAGTACACCGGCAACGGCGACGTCCAGGAGTTCCGCTACGCCTACGACCTCAAGCGGGTCTTCAACAACGAGAACCTCGCCTACCTGAAGAACTACGGCGAGGGCTGGGGCTACATGAACAGCTCGGTGGCCGGTGTCTTCGTCGACAACCACGACACCGAGCGCAACGGCTCCACCCTCAACTACAAGGACGGGGCGAACTACACCCTCGCCAACGTCTTCATGCTCGCCTACCCCTACGGTGCCCCGGACATCAACTCCGGCTACGAGTGGTCGGACGTGGACGCCGGACCGCCCAACGGCGGCACGGTCAACGCCTGCTGGCAGGACGGGTGGAAGTGCCAGCACGCCTGGCCCGAGATCAAGTCGATGGTCGCCTTCCGCAACGCGACCAGAGGACAGGCCCTCTCCAACTGGTGGGACAACGGGAACGACGCGATCGCCTTCGGTCGCGGCACCAAGGGCTACGTGGCCATCAACCACGAGTCCTCGTCCCTCACCCGGACGTACCAGACGTCGCTGTCGGCGGGCACGTACTGCAACGTGCAGAACAACACGACGGTGGCGGTGAACTCCAGTGGGCAGTTCACCGCCACCCTGGCCGCCAACACGGCCCTGGCGATCTACTCCGGCAAGTCGGGCTGCTGAGCCGGGCAGGTCACTTCCACGTGTCACTCGTGGTGTAGCCGGACGAACTGCCCGTCGTGTACGAGCGGTTCGTGCCGGACTCCCAGGTCACGTTCCCGGAGCCGTCCTTCTTGATGTACTTGTACGTGAAGGCCGTGCTCCTGGGGACGATGACCGTTCGGCTCCAGGTCGGGTACGCGGCGGACGACAGCGGGATCGCGTCGCTCGTGTTCCAGGAGCCGAGCGAGGCGATGGAGCCGACGACGTAGAGGTCGGTGCCCCAGTCGGTCGTCGCGTACTCGTTGAAGGCCGGTTCTTCAGGGCCGGGGTGCCCGCTCCCGCGCGGCGGGCAGGGGGGCCGGGGCGCCATCAGGGTGATCCGGCGTTGCGGAAGGTGTGATTACAGGGCCGGCCGCGGGCAGGTGGTGGTGACGGCAGGCCTGGGGCTCTGCGACCAAAGGCCGCTTCGGAGGAGGGGGATGTGTCGGTCACTCTGACGGGTGAGACCGGTCGAAGACGCGCGCGGGAGGGGAACGGGGTGGCTAGGTTCGCGGCATGTCACGTTTCCGGCTGTACCCGACGAACGCGCAGGCGGGCATCATGCTCGGCCACTGTGCGCACGCCCGGTACGTGTGGAACCTGGCGGTGGAGCAGCACGCGCACTGGCGGTCCGGCCGCAGTTCTGCGCCCGGGTTTGCGGAGCAGTGCCGTCAGCTGACCGAGGCCCGGCGTGACAACCCGTGGCTGGCGGCCGGGAACGCGGATGTGCAGCAGCAGGCCCTGAAGGACTTCGCCGCAGCCAAGACGGCCCGCTTCACCTCCGGGTCCGGTGAGCCGACCTGGCGCAGGAAACACTCGCACGAGGGCTTCCGTGTCATCGGCACCGACCGGGTCCCGGAGTTCGGGCCGGACGGTTCACCGAAGCTGAACGCGAAGACCGGCAGACAGGTCATGGGCCGCTCGGTGGTGGTGCAGAAACTGAACCGGCGGTGGGCGCGGGTGAAGGTGCCCGGCTGCGGCTGGGTCCGCTTCCGCCTCACCCGCGCCGAGCTGCCGAAGGCCAAGACGTTCCGCGTCACCTTCCGCAACGGCCGGTGGCACATCGCGTTCGCCGTCATCCCCGAACCGCTCGCCGCACCCGGCACCGGCGAGGTCATCGGCATCGACCGGGGCGTGAAGATCACCGCAGCCCTCTCCGACGGCCGGAAACTGAACTGCCCCCAGCTCACCGTCAAGGAACGCGCCCAGATCCGCAAACACCAGCGGCGCGCCGCACGCGCCCCGAAGGGCAGCCAGGCCAAGACCGCCGCTCACGCCACGGCCGCCAGGCTCAGGGCGCGTGAGGCCGACCGGCGCAAGGACTGGTGTGAGAAGACCTCGACGATGCTCGCCCGGACCTATGACGTGATCCGGTTCGAGAAACTGAACATCAAGAACATGACCGCCTCCGCAAGGGGAACGGCCGAACAGCCTGGGAAGAACGTCCGGGCCAAGGCCGGGCTGAACAGGGCGGTCCTCGCCCAGGGCTGGGGCCTGCTCCGCCGGCGCACCGGGCACAAGGCACCGGGCCGGGTCGAGGACGTACCCGCGCCTTACACCTCTCTGCGGTGCAGCGCCTGCGGCTGGATCGACAAGAACTCGCGCAAGAGCCAAGCCGAGTTCGTCTGTTCCTCTTGCGGCTTCACCTGCAACGCCGATGAGAACGCAGCAGTCAACGTCGCGGCAGGACAGGGCGGGATCCCCCGCCCCCGGCGCTCAGCCGGTGCCGGAGGGGCGACAACGGCCACCAGCCGTCCGAACGCCCGTGAACCTCAACCCCTTCGGGTTGGAATCCCCCTCATTTAAGAGGAGGAGGATGTCAATCCCACAGGTTGGCGATCGCGTCGCCCTTGGCGGAGGCGTCGGCCCGCGCCGGAGCGGCCGGCAGGGCCACCGCCCCGGCCAGCGCGAGGGCGCCGGCGGCCACCGCGGTACCGGCGCGGCGCGGCGCGCCGGGCGGCCGGGGGGAACGTCGAAATCTGGTCATGTGCGGCTCCGGAAATGAGGTCACGGGGGGTACGTGCTTCAACAACCGGTGAGAGTGCGGCAGTTGGGAGGGGGCGTCAAGGTCGTCGGTGAAAGTTCTTGCTGTGAGTTTCAAGCCTCTTGCTGTAAACCTTTCGTTAGCGGTACGGTCGCGCGGGCGCCCGGCATCGAAGCCGAGCCGCGGTGTTGGGGTCGGACCCAAGAGAGCCGTAATCGCAAGGAGTTCACGCCTGTGATACCGAGTTGGCCGGCGCCCGGGACGCGCCGAATCCGCAGAGCCAGACGGGTCGCGGCCGTCGCCGCCGTGGCCCTCGCCGCCGCACTGGTGCAGCCGCTGGCCGCGCACGCGGCCGCCCCGCCCGCACCCCCCTCGGACGCCAGGCTCGCCGCCGAGCCCGCCCGGCACGACGACACCCGGGAGCAGTTCTACTTCGTCATGCCGGACCGGTTCGCCAACGGCGACCGGTCCAACGACAAGGGCGGACTGACCGGCTCACGCCTGAGCACCGGCTACGACCCCACCGACAAGGGCTTCTACCAGGGCGGTGACCTCAAGGGCCTGACCGACCGGCTCGACTACATCAAGAACCTGGGCACCACGGCCATCTGGATGGCCCCCATTTTCAAGAACCGGCCCGTGCAGGGGACCGGCGCCGACGCCTCGGCCGGCTACCACGGCTACTGGATCACCGACTTCACCCAGGTCGACCCGCACTTCGGGACCAACAAGGACCTCTCCACCCTCATCGCCAAGGCGCACGCCAAGGGCATGAAGGTCTTCTTCGACGTCATCACCAACCACACGGCCGACGTCGTCGACTACCAGGAGAAGTCCTACGACTACCTGTCCAAGGGCGCCTTCCCCTACCTGACGAAGGACGGACAGCCCTTCGACGACGCCGACTACGCGGCCGGCGGGCGGAAGTTCCCGGCCGTCGGCACCGGTTCCTTCCCGCGCACGCCGACCGTCGCCGCCGCGAACAAGAACGCCAAGGTGCCGTCCTGGCTCAACGACCCGACGATGTACCACAACCGGGGCGACTCGACCTACGCGGGCGAGTCCACCACCTACGGCGACTTCTCCGGCCTGGACGACCTGTGGACCGAGCGTCCCGAGGTCGTCAGCGGCATGGAGAAGATCTACCAGCGCTGGGTGCGGGACTTCGGCGTCGACGGCTTCCGCATCGACACCGTCAAGCACGTGGACATGGAGTTCTGGACGCAGTGGGCGACCGCACTGGACGCGTACGCGGCCGCGCACGGCCGTAAGAACTTCTTCATGTTCGGCGAGGTCTACTCCGCAGACACCTCGATCACCTCGCCCTACGTCACCCAGGGCCGCCTCGACGCCACCCTCGACTTCCCCTTCCAGGACGCGGCCCGCCAGTACGCCTCCCAGGGCGCAAGCGCGCAGAAGCTGGCCGCCGTCTTCGGCGACGACTACAAGTACACGACCGACAAGGCCAACGCCTACGAGCAGGTCACCTTCCTCGGCAACCACGACATGGGCCGCATCGGGTACTTCCTGAACCAGGACAACCCGAAGGCCACCGACGCCGAACTGCTCAAGAAGGACCGCCTCGCCAACGAGCTGATGTTCCTCAGCCGCGGCAACCCGGTCGTCTACTACGGCGACGAGCAGGGCTTCACCGGCTCCGGCGGCGACAAGGACGCCCGCCAGACCATGTTCGCCTCCAAGGTCGCCGACTACCTCGACGACGACGAGATCGGCACCGCCCGCACCCACGCCGCCGACGCCTACGACACCAAGGCGCCGCTCTACCGGCAGATCGCCGCGCTGTCCAAGCTCCGCAAGGACAACCCGGCGCTCACCGATGGGGTCCAGACCCAGCGGTACGCGGCCGACGGCCCCGGCGTCTACGCCCTCACCCGCACCGACGCCAGGACCGGCGCCGAGTACGTCGTCGCCTTCAACAACGCCGACAGCGCGAAGAGCGCCACCTTCGCCACCGGCTCGGCCCGCATGGCGTACCGGGGCCTGTACGGCACCGGCGCCGTCGTCGCCTCGAACGCCGACCGCAAGGTCACCGTCACCGTCCCGGCCGGATCCGCCGTCGTCCTCAAGGCGGCCGGACGCCTCGCCAAGCCCGCCACCAGGCCGACGATCGCCCTCAAGGCCCCGGACGCCGGCGCCACCGGGACCGTCGAGCTCACCGCGGACGTCCAGGGCGGTCAGCTCGACCGGGTCGTCTTCGCCGCCCAGACCGGCAACGGCAAGTGGGTCACGCTCGGCTCCGCCGACCACGCCCCGTACAAGGTCACCCAGGCCATCGGCAAGGACGTACCGGCCGGCACCGCGCTGCGCTACAAGGCGGTCGTGATCGACTCCGCCGGGCGGACCGCGAGCGCCACCGCGGCGAGCACCACGGGCACCGCGCCCGCCCCGGAGGTCCCCACCGCGTCCTCCCGCGACTACGCGGTCGTCCACTACAAGCGCACGGACGGCGACTACGCGAACTGGGGCCTGTACGCCTGGGGCGACCTCGCCGACGGCGAGGCCACCACCTGGCCGGCCAGCCACCCCTTCACCGGCCGCGACGCCTACGGCGCCTTCGCCTACGTCAAGCTCAAGCCCGGCGCCTCGAACGTCGGCTTCCTGGTCATCGACAAGGACGGCAACAAGGACGTCTCGTCCGACCGGAGCATCGACGTCACCAAGACGGGTGAGGTCTGGATCGAGCAGGGCAGGCCGGACGTACTGACCGCGAACCCCGCCGCCCCGGCGCAGGACAAGACCAAGGCGGTCATCCACTACCACCGCGCCGACGGCGACTACGACGGCTGGGGCCTGCACGTCTGGACGGGCGCCGCGAACCCCACCGACTGGCCGAGCCCCCTGAAGCCGGTGAAGACTGACGCCTATGGCGCGGTCTTCGAGGTACCGCTCACCGACGGTGCCACCAGCCTCAGCTACATCATCCACAACGGCGACAACAAGGACCTGCCCTCGGACCAGTCCCTGGACCTCAAGGCCAACGGCTACGAGGTGTGGCTGTTGAACGGCCAGGAGAAGTACCTGCTGCCGCAGCCCGCCGGCTCCGCGGCCGCCCTCGACCTGACCACCTCCAAGGCGGTCTGGATCGACCGGGACACGCTCGCCTGGAACGGCTCCGACGCGGCCGCCTCCACCCAGCTGCGCTACTCCCACGACGGCTCGATCACCGTCGAGGACGGCGCCCTCACCAGCGACGACGAGCGCTGGCTGAGACTGACGAAGTCCACCCTCACCGACGCCCAGAAGGCGAAGTTCCCGCACCTGAAGGACTACACCGCCTGGACCGTCGACCCGCGCGACCGCGGCCGGGTGCGCGAGGCGCTGAGCGGCCAGATCGTGGCCTCCCAGCTCGCCGCCAACGGCGCGGTGCTTTCCGCGACCGGCGTCCAGATCGCGGGCGTGCTCGACGACCTGTACGACGCGACCAGGGCGAACCTGGGCCCGGTGTTCCGCGACGGGAAGCCGACCCTGTCCGTCTGGGCGCCCACGGCACAGAACGTCTCCCTCGAGCTGGCCGGCGCGGCGGTGCCCATGCACCGCGACGCGGCGACCGGCGTCTGGTCCGTCACCGGCCCCGCTTCCTGGAAGGGCAAGCCCTACCGGTACGTGGTGAAGGTCTGGGCCCCCAGCGTCCGCAAGATCGTGACGAACAAGGTCACCGACCCGTACTCGGTCGCGCTGAGCGCGAACTCCGAGCGCAGCCTGGTCGTCGACCTGAACGACAAGGCCCTCGCCCCCGGCGGCTGGTCGACCCTGGTCAAGCCCGCGGCCGTACCGCTGAAGGACGCGCAGATCCAGGAACTGCACATCCGGGACTTCTCCGTCGCCGACCCGACCGTCCCGGCCAAGGACCAGGGCACCTACCTGGCCTTCACGGACAAGAACAGCGACGGCTCGAAGCACCTGCGCGAGCTGGCGCAGGCCGGCACCTCGTACGTGCATCTGCTGCCCGCCTTCGACATCGCCACCATCCCCGAGAAGAAGGCCGACCAGGCCACCCCCGACTGCGACCTCGCCGCCTACCCGGCCGACTCCGACGAGCAGCAGGCGTGCGTGGCGAAGACCGCCGCGAAGGACGCCTACAACTGGGGCTACGACCCGTACCACTACACGGTCCCCGAGGGCTCGTACGCCACCGACCCGGACGGCACCGCCCGCACGGTCCAGTTCCGCAGCATGGTCAAGGCGATCAACGACGACGGCCTGCGGGTCGTGATGGACGTCGTCTACAACCACACCGCCGCCAGCGGCCAGGCCGACACCTCCGTGCTCGACAAGGTCGTGCCCGGCTACTACCAGCGGCTCCTGGCCGACGGCTCGGTGGCGAACAGCACCTGCTGCTCCAACACCGCGACCGAGAACGCCATGATGGGCAAGCTGGTCGTCGACTCCATCGTCACCTGGGCCAAGGAGTACAAGGTCGACGGCTTCCGCTTCGACCTGATGGGCCACCACCCGAAGGCCAACATCCTGGCCGTGCGCAAGGCGCTCGACGCGTTGACCCTCGCGAAGGACGGCGTCGACGGCAAGAAGATCATCCTCTACGGGGAGGGCTGGAACTTCGGCGAGGTCGCCGACGACGCCCGGTTCGTGCAGGCCACCCAGCAGAACATGGCGGGCACCGGCATCGCGACCTTCTCCGACCGGGCCCGTGACGCGGTCCGCGGCGGCGGCCCCTTCGACTCCGACCCCGGCATCCAGGGCTTCGCGTCCGGTCTCTACACCGACCCGAACTCCTCCACCGGCAACGGGACCGAGGCCGAGCAGAAGGCCCGCCTCCTGCACTACCAGGACCTGATCAAGGTCGGTCTGACCGGCAACCTCGCCAGGTACCGCTTCACCGACAACGACGGCCACGACGTCACCGGCGCCGAGGTCGACTACAACGGCGCGCCCGCCGGCTACGCGGACGCCCCCGGCGACGCCCTCGCCTACACGGACGCGCACGACAACGAGTCGCTGTTCGACGCCCTGACCTACAAGCTGCCCAAGGACACCTCCGCGTCCGACCGGGCCCGGATGCAGGTCCTCGCCATGGCCACGGCCGCCCTCTCCCAGGGGCCGTCCCTGTCCCAGGCGGGCTCGGACCTGCTGCGCTCCAAGTCGCTGGACCGCAACTCCTTCGACAGCGGCGACTGGTTCAACGCCATCCACTGGAACTGCGCCGACGGCAACGGCTTCGGGCGCGGGCTGCCGCCGGCCGCCGACAACGAGTCCAAGTGGCCTTACGCCAAGCCGCTGTTGAGCTCCGTCAGTGTGGGCTGCGCACAGATCACCGGGGCCTCGGCCGCGTACCGGGACCTGCTGCGGATCCGTACCACCGAGCAGGGGTTCTCCCTCGGCAGCACCGCGCAGGTGCAGGCGGACCTGTCCTTCCCGCTGTCCGGGAAGAGCGAGACGCCCGGCGTGATCACCATGAAGCTGGGTGACCTGGTCGTCGTGTTCAACGCGACGCCGACCGCCCAGCGGCAGACCGTCGACGCGCTCGCCGGGACGGGCTACCGCCTGCACCCGGTGCAGGCGTCGGGCGCGGACGCCACGGTCAAGTCCGTGGCCTACGACCGGGATTCCGGCACCTTCGCCGTCCCCGGACGCACGGTCGCGGTGTTCTCCCGGACCGCCTGACGGCTGTCCGTAGTCCAGGGGGGCGGGTCCGTCACGGGTCCGCCCCTCGCGCCGTCCCGGGGACGGCGCGGCCGAGGTCACGGCCGCCCGCGGGCCGCCATGCGGACGGCGGCGCGAGGCGGTGGGGCCCTGCGGTTAGGGTGATTCGTCGCCCCAGAACAGGAGTGCTCCATGCCGCAGATCACCGTCGACTACTCGGACCGGCTCGCGGACGACTTCGACCGGCCCGGATTCGCACGGGCCCTGCACACCGCCACCGTCGAGATCGCGGCCGCGAAGCCGCCGGCCTGCAAGACGCGCTTCCGCAGGACCGCGGACGACGTGGTCGGCCCGGACGCCGAGGGACATGCCGTCGTGCACGTCCACATCGCCCTGCTGGCCGGCCGCACCGAGGAGACCAAGGCCCGGCTCACCGAGGCCGCGCTCGAACTGCTGCGTCAGTACGTGAAGCCCGCCGCGGGCCTCGCCCTGCACGCCTCGGCCGAGGTGCGCGACCTCGACCCGTCGTACCGCAAGTTCGAGGACCGGTGACACGGCAGAGGTGACACGGCACCGGGGGCTCAGGCCCCCGGGCCGTGTTCGGGCTCGTGCCCGGGTTCGGGCTCGGGTTCGGCGGCCAGGGCGAGCAGCCGGCCGGCCAGGTCGCTGAACGGGCCGTCGGCCGGCTCGTCCTGGAGCATCGGACGCAGCAGCCTGCGCATCCCGTCGTCGAACGCGGCGCTCACGGCGGTGAGCGCCGCGAAGTCGTGCACGAGCTGGACCTCCAGCTCCGCCCGCGGGATGCGCCGGCCGTCCAGCCAGATCAGCGCGGTCGACTCGGCGAGCGAGATCCAGGAGCGGATCACCAGCTCCAGCCGCGCGGGCGGGTCCGTGACCCCCAGATGAGCCAGGATCTGCTCGTACGCGGCCTGTCGTACGGAGTCGATGAGGGCGTTGGTGGCCGAGACATGGCTCATCGGTCGGGACTCGCCCGCGGGGACCGCGGGACCGCCGCGCATCAGGGCCGAGAAACCCGGCCCGTGCTCGTCCACGAAGTCGAAGTACCGGCGCATCACCCGCAGCAGCCGGGCTCCGAGCGGACCCTCGCGCGGCTCGGTGAACCGGGCCGACAGATCCTCCGCGGCACGCTTCAACGCCGCTTCGTAGAGGCTGAGTTTGCCGGGAAAGTAGTGGTAGACCAGCGGCCGCGAGATGCCTGCGGCCGCCGCTATCTCGTCGATCGAGACCTCGTCGGGCGAGCGGCGGCTGAACAGGTCGAGGGCGACGCCGATCAACTGCTGCCGTCGCTCGTCGACTCCCATTCTGCGGCGAACCCCGGTAGTCATACGGACACTTTACCGACAGCGACCGGACCCGAACGGACCGGTGCTGCCGAGAATGTTCACACGCCCCACACCGGTCGCTCACTTCTCACCCGTGCCGTCGCGGCGCGGGCCGCTGTCTCACCGCAGCCCGCTGATCGGCCTTCCGTCGTCCAGGGTCCCTTCGAGTCCGGCCTGCGCGCCCTGCTTCGTACGCGCCGTCAGCAGGCGGCCCCGGGTGCTCGCGTGGACCCCGCCCGTCGTACGGATCGAGGCGGTGTCCTTGCTGCCCGCGGCCAGCAGGTACCAGGAGCCGGTCTGCGACTTCCACAGCACGCCCGCCAGCACGTGCGGATCGCGGCCGCCGCACGCGGGCCTGTCCTCCGCCCGCGCGGCGATCGCGCCGTACGTCCCGCCCGGGGTGTGGAACTGGGCCAGCACCCGGGGTCCGTCGCCCCGCCAGGTCTCGGCCCTGGTGCACACCCAGGCGGCGGTGCCGCCCGCGTCCGGCAGCGTCTGCTCGGCGTACTGCCAGGCGTTCACCGACCGCACGCCCTGCGCCCGCGCGTCGGCCAGCGAGCAGGCGAACGGCGCCCAGGCGCTCAGCGACTTCGCGCCGGTCGCCTCGTGCGGCGCGGTCGGCTTCCCCGTGGTCAGCCGGGCCGGCACCAGCTCGCCGAGGTCCGTCAGCAGACGGGTGCCCTGGGCGTCGGTGAGCTGGAGCACGTTCCACGAGGTGCAGGTGCCGGTCTGGGCGGCCGGGCTGGCCAGCGGCGTGGTGATCCCGTCGGTCAGGTCGAGGTCCATCGCGCCGGCCGAGGGCTTCGTCAGATCCCGCTCGGCCGCCTTCGTCACCCACGGCGCGGTCAGATAGCGCACGTTGTTGTCGGACCGGCCGAGGACCAGCGCGCCCGCCTCGGCGGCCGTCGCGCCGTCGACCCGGGCGAAGTCGAGGGCGGCGCCCTGTGTGCCGTCCTTCGGCTCGGCGTACCGGGCGATGCGCAGACCGTCGTACAGGATCACCACGCGCGCCTTGTCGACCGGGCCCGCGTACAGCAGTTGGGGCGGTCCGGCCGGACCGCCCGTGGGGGTGCCGGGGGTGCCGGAGACCCGGACGTCCGCGCCGGGCCGCGCCCAGACCGCGAGGGCGCGGCGCAGCAGCGCGCTGTCGCCGGTCAGGGCGCCGCGGGCGGGCCACACGGAGAAGTCGGTGCGGCTGGACGACTTCCACGCGGCCGGCGCGACCCGGAGCAGCTTGCCGGGGTCCAGGGCCGCCTCGGCGGCGGGGTTGCGCGCGTACGGCGGGGCGGCGGCGCCGTCGGGGCCCCAGCCGCCGCCCGGCAGGGCCACCAGCGCGCCGCACACCGCGAGCGCGGCGGCGGCGGCCAGCACGGCCCGGGAGTGCCGGCGGCGCCGCATCAGATCGGTCGGCCGGGCCTGGAGCGCGCAGGGGTCGAACGCGGGCGACTCGAACAGCGCGTACTGCGGGGGGACGGTGTCGGCCTCGCGCAGCGCGGCGTCCGGGTCGGCCACGCCCGCCGACCTCAGCACCCTGCGCACGGCGCCGTCCTGGAGCCGCTCCAGACCGCGCAGCACATGGGCGGCGCGGGCCGGTCCGGACAGTGCCGCCAGCCGCTGCTCCAGGGCGAGTTCCTCGGCGCCGCCCGACCGTGGGAACAGGCGCAGTCCCCACACCTGGGGCAGCAGCGGCGGCAGTTGGGCGCGCCTGGGCCAGGCCGCGCGGCGCAGCGGCAGCCCCGCCTCCAGCGCCGTACGCACGACCTGGCGGCGGACGAAGGCGTAGCCCGGATCGCCGTCCCGGTCTTTCGACTGGGCCGGGATGGCGGGCCCGGACGCGCGTCGGCCGGGCAGCGCGCGCTGGGCGAGGGCGTGCGCGGTCAGGACCCGCCGGCTCCGGCCCAGGCCGGGCGGCAGCACCAGATAGGCGAGCCGGACGAGCCGCGGATAGTGCTCGACGAGCGCGGCCTCGACCTGCTCGACGTCGACGTCGGTGGCGGACGATGGGGGGCGCGGGGCGACATGCTGTGGCTGCACGTTCAGCAGAACGAGCGAATCGGTGGTTGGTCACCACCCCGGTGGCTCGCCGTGCGGTCCGGTTCGGCGCGGCGCGGTGCCTGCCGTGTCCGCCGTGCGCCGAACGCCGTGCGCCGAACGCCGTGCGGCCCGGCGCGGTGCCCGCCGTGCGCCCGCGGCCCGTGCGTCAGTCCCGCGGTTCGACCAGCGCCCGCGCGTAGTTGCCCATCGACCGCTGGTAGCGCGGCAGATGCGGTGCCAGGGCGCCCAGGACGAGGGAGAGGCCCTCACGGTCCCGGCCGAGGCTGGACAGACACAGCGCCAGACAGGCGCGTACGGCGTCGTCCAACTCGTCCGACGGACCGTTCAGTTCGGGTGTGAGCAGTTCCACGCCCTGCTCCGCCCGGCCGATGTTGCGCAGGGAGCTGGCCAGCTGGATGCGGGCCCGGCGGCCCCGGTAGCCGTCGAGACCGCGCGCCAGCGCCTCCCGGTACAGGGGGACGGCCCGGTCCGAGTGTCCCGTCGAGTCCCAGGCGCAGGCTTGTTCGAACGGGCCCAGCGGGCTGCCCTCGGGCAGTTCGGCGACGAGCGCGTCGATCAGGGCCCGGAAATCGGCCGCGTCCCGCTCGGCGTAGTCGTCGAAGCGGGCCCATGCCGCGGTCACCCGGTCGTCCCAGTCGTGGTTCATCCGCTCACCCTCGCACGTATGTGCGTGGCGCGGCGGCCGGTTTCGGGCATCCTGGACCTCGTTTGAGTGCGCCGCGCGCCGCAGCCGTATCCAGGACGAGGCTCTTGCAGGGAGGACAGATGAACGTGACCCGACCGATGCTCGCGGCGGCCGCCGCCGTGGCGGCGCTGGTGCTCGCGGGCTGCGGCACCGCCACGGACACGAAGGCGGCGGTGCCGGCGACGGCGACCGGCAGCCTGGAGCACCTGGCCGCCGAGGTGAAGTGCACGCCCGACATGCAGACCGACGCCGACGAGATCCGCCAGGCGGTGTGCAAGGTCGCCGCGGGCAAGTTCATCCTGGCCACCTTCGCCACCGACCGCGGACAGCGCGAGTGGATCAACTCCGCGAAGGACTACGGCGGTCACTACCTGGTCGGCCGCAAGTGGGTGGCCGTGGGCGAGAACAGCACGGTGGCGGCACTGCGCGGCACCCTCGGCGGGGACATCGAGCAGGGCGTCGACCACGGGGCGCACACCGGTCACTGAAGCCGGCCGCGGCAGACCCCCGGATACACGAAGAACCGGCGGTGGGAGATCCCACCGCCGGTTCTCTTCTCGCGCTAGCGCCGTGCCGTCACTGCCGTCACTGGCAGCGCTGACCGCGGTTGATGCAGTTGGCGATCTTGGTGTTCTGGGCCGCCGACATCACGTTGATGAAGTCGTCGTGGTCCGTGGCCGCCTTGTGGAGCTGCTCCGGGAAGCCGTCCACCGCGTACGGGTTCTTGACCTGGCCGTTCTGGATGACCGGGGCCGGGACGTCGTACACCAGGCGCATCGTCAGCTGGGGGATCGCCTTGAAGCCGTTGGCGCAGTTGCCGTTGGCGTCGGCGAAGGCGACGTGCGTGCGGTGGTTGGCGCTGTCCACGTTCTGGCCGTCCCAGCAGCTCTGGAACGCGAAGGTGCGGACCACGCTGCTGCCCTTGGGGCAGATCGGGTACTGCGTCGTCAGCTGCACCTTGTTCTCGAAGCCGGTGCAGCTCCAGTGCGCGTTGGCGTTCGCCAGACCGTTGGTGGTGGTCTTCGCGTCACCGGTGATGATCCGCAGGAACTCCGGCATCGCGGTGACCTTGCTGGTCGGGCTGCCGACGAACTTGATCTGGGCCTGCTTGGCGACCAGGATCTTGCCGACGTTGCCTTCCTTGCCGCCGCCGTCGTTGTTCTGGTCGAAGTCCTGCGTTCCGTTCTGAAGACGGATCACCGGCCAGTAGTACGACGACTTGTCCTGCTGGTTCTGGCAGGTCGTCTCGGCCGCCGCGAACTTGTCGTTGTTCGCGAAGGCGTCGTTCGACTGGTTGCCGACGTAGTCGTGCAGGTGGTGCGCGCCGTTGGTCACACCGGGCGCCACGATCACGTTGTCGGTGTTGTGGTTGCCGTTGGCGTTGACACCGCAGCGCGTGGTGAACGTACCGGTCGAGGCCTGACCCGTCCGGCGGGGCTTGGCGGGGACGTTCGCCTGGACCTTCGTGATGTCCACGAAGTCGGCCGCGTTCGGACCGTTGCCGGCCTGGCCGCCGTTGCCCGTCTGCCCGCCGTTGCCCGTCTGGCCGCCGTTGTTGGCCTGGCCGCCGTTGTTGGCGGGGGCGCTCTGGCTGGGGTTGGCGGTCTGGCCGTTGCCGGCCTGGCCGCCGTTGTTCGCCTGGCCGCCGTTGTTGGCCTGGCCGCCGCCCGCGTTGGTCTGGCTGGCCGGGGTGGCGGTGCAGTTGATCAGGGTGTCCAGGTCCGCGGGCGCGGTGCCGCCGACCCGGGTGATCTCCAGCCGGATGCGGTCGAAGATGTTCTTCCGCCGGTCCTGGAGGGGCTGCAGGATGCTGTTCTGGACGAAGCTCGCGTCCCGCGCCTGGGCGTCCCGGGTGGTGGCGAGACGCTGGTAGGCCTCGGTGATCTGGCGGTCGAGGTTGCTGAGTTCGCCGCTCACATCGTTGCGGGCCTGAGCCGGGACGTTGGTCAGCTTCTGGCCGACGTCCGGGCAGGAGATGGTCGCGGCCTGCGAGGCCGCGGCGGCCTTGGTCTGGTTCCACCCCTTGTTGTTCGACTCGTGCGCCGAAGCGTAGAAGTTCGCCCAGATCAGCCCGCCCCCACCGAGCGCTAGGGCCGCCGATGCGGCTATGGCCTTCGTGGCCATCGACGAACGGCGTTTACGTGTATTGCGTCCCATGGAACTCCTCTGATCCTTGCGGGGCAGCATCGAGGCGCCCGACAGGAGTGAAGCGGCTCCCATCCATACGGAGGCGGTCCCAGGGGTGTTCAAACATCTCAGAAATTCATGAGAGAAACGCGACGCAATCCCGCCCCAACTTCACCGTCAATGCAGGTAGTTGCGGGGATCAGAGATTCCGGTCCAGATAGGCGAGCACCGCCAGGACGCGGCGATTGTCGTCGTCCGACACCTCCAGTCCCAGTTTGGCGAAGATATTGGCGGTGTGCTTGGCGATCGCCCGTTCCGTGACGACGAGCCGGGCCGCGATCGCCGCGTTGGTCCGCCCCTGCGCCATCAGCTCCAGCACTTCCCGCTCCCGGGGCGTGAGCCGGTCCAGCGGCCGGTCGTCCGACGTCCGCCGCGCCAGCAGCTGCTGGATCACCTGCGGGTCCATGGCCGTACCGCCGCCCGCCACCCGTCGTACGGCGTCCACGAACTGCTCCGCGTCGAACACCCGGTCCTTGAGCAGATAGCCGACCCCGCCGCTGCCGTCGGCGAGCAGCTCACGCGCGTAGAGCTGCTCGACGTGCTGGGAGAGCACCAGCACCGGCAGCCCGGGCCGCTCCCGGCGGGCCCGCAGCGCGCACTGCAGGCCCTCGTCGGTGTGGGTCGGCGGCAGGCGTACGTCCACCACCGCCACGTCGGGCCGCTGTTCGGCCAGGGCCCGGGTCAGCTCGGGTCCGGACTCGACGGCGGCGGCGATCTCGAAGTCGTAGGCCTCCAGCAGCCGGACCAGCCCGTCGCGCAGCAGGAACAGGTCTTCGGCTAGGACAACGCGCACGGAATCTCCATGGTCACCATGGTGGGACCGCCCGCGGGAGAACTGACGGCCAGGACGCCGTCGAATGTACCCAGCCGTCGCTCGACACCGCTCAGACCGGAGCCGGCCCCGACCGCGGCGCCGCCCCGCCCGTTGTCGGTGACCGAGATCCGCAGCATGCCGTCCAAGTGGTGCAGGTCCACCCAGACCCGGTCGGCGTCCGCGTGCTTGACCGCGTTGGTGAGCAGCTCGCTGACCGCGAAGTACGCGGCCGACTCGACCGGCGCGTCCGCCCGCCCGGCCAGCTCCACGTCCACTTCCGTCGCGACCGGCAGCCGCAGCGCCAACGCCCGTACGGCGTCGCCCAGTCCGCGCTCGGCCAGCACCGGCGGATGGATGCCCCGCACCAGGTCCCGCAGTTCGGCGAGCGCGTCGGCGGACGACTGCCTGGCCTGGGCGAGCAGCCGCCGGGCCTGCGCGGGGTCCTTGTCCAGGAGCATCTCGACGGTGCCGAGGTCCATGCCCATGGCCACCAGCCGGGCCTGCGCCCCGTCGTGCAGATCGCGTTCGATGCGCCGCAGCTCGGCGGCGGAGGTGTCGACGGCGTCGCGCCGGGTCTCGGTCAGCACCCGTACCCGTTCGGCGAGTTCCTCCTGCCCGGGGGCGAGCAGGGCCCGGGTGAGCCGGAAGTGGACGGTCAGCAGCCGGGGCGACCAGCGGACGCCGAGCAGCAGGAACACCACGCCCAGAGCGCCCGCGGAGAGGGCCGGCAGCTGACCGGAGACCGGGACGAAGGCGTACCAGTACGCCTCGCCGGTCGCGCCCACGTAGATCCGCCACATCCCCGCCGCCAGCGCGAATCCCTCCAGCGCGTACAGCGGCAGCAGCGCGGGCAGCAGCGCGGTCGCGAACCCGGCCGTCGCGTCGACCGGCAGCCAGCGCAGGTCCCGCCAGGTGGCCGGGTCCCTGAGCAGCGCGTACGTGAGCGCCCAGGGCTTGCCGTCCGCGGGCAGCGGCCGGTACGCCGAGGGGATGCGTATCCCGCACCACTTCGCCGCCAGGGCCCGCCGCCGGTCGGCGAAGGACCGCAGCCACCTGACGGCCCAGGGGGTGGTGAACAGCCCGATCCCGACGACCGGGACGAACGCGATCGAGACCAGGCAGAGCGTGTAGCACAGCAGGGCCTCGGGCAGCGACGCCACGGCCAGCGCCAGCCCCCGCCCCGAGGTCAGCGCGGTGGTCCGGACCCGCGTACCGATGTTGCCGCCGAACGAGTGGGTGTCCATGGCGTCAGTCTCGCCGAGCGCCGACCGCCGGTCACTGGGCCGAGTCCCCCTCTGCGGGGGTGGTGCCAGGTACACCTCCGCCGGCCGCCAGGACCTTCGCCTCCACCGCCGGGTCGAGTCCCGGGACGGGCCGGTCCGGGCGCTGGGGCGGCGTGCCGCCGATCCCGCGCAGCCAGCTCCAGGTGTCGGCCACGGTCTCGGCGACCGGCCGGCAGTCGAGGCCCGTCGCCAGCGCGCGCGAGGTGTCGCTCGTGTGCACGCTGTCGTGCATGTCACTGTCCGGGGGCACCCACACCGGCAGCTGGGTCCACGGCTCGATGCCCGCGCCGAGGACGACCTCCGGATCGGTCCAGCGCAGTTCGGCCGCCGCGCCGGTGGCCCGTACGCACGCCTCCAGCAGCCCGCCCGTGGTGGTGTGCCCCGGCGCGGACGCCAGGTTGTACGGGCCGCTCAACTCCCTTTCAACCGAACCGAGAAGCCACCCGGCGAGGTCGCGGACGTCGACGTACTGGAGGGGCAGGTCCCGCGGGCCCGGGGCGAGGACGGGGCCGCCGCGCGCGATCCGGGTCAGCCACCAGGGCAGCCGCCCCACGTTCTCGTACGGCCCGAGGATCAGTCCGCACCGCGCGAGCACCGAGTGCTCCGCCCCGAACTCCGCCTGCGCGGCCAGTTCGCCGCCCCGCTTGTCGCGTGCGTAGTCGGTCCGCTCCGCGTCGGCCGAGGCGCCCTCGACCACGGGCGTGTCCTCGGCGTACCCGACGGGCTGGGGCCAGGCGTACACCGAGCAGCTCGACACGTACACGTACCGGCCCGCGCGCCCCCGCAGCAGCCGGGCCGTGTCCCGCACCGCGCGGGGCGCCGCCGACCAGGTGTCGACGACGGCGTCCCACTCGCCGCGCGCCAGGGCGGCGAGCCCGTCGGGCGCGGTGCGGTCGCCGAGCAGACGGTGGGTGCCGGGGACGGCCTGCTGCCGCCCCCGGTTGAACACCGTCACCTCCCAGCCCCGCGCGAGCGCCGCCTCGGCCACGGCCCGCCCCACGAACTCCGAACCACCCAGCACCAGAAGTCTCATGCCGGTGACTGTGCCCGCTCGGGCCGCGGGAGGGAACCGTGATCTGCTGCGGGCAGAGGGGGCAGAGGCTCAGCGCGCGACCGGCGGGGAGAACTTGTAGCCGACGCGGCGGACGGTCTGGATCGACCTGCGGTGCTCGATGCCCAGCTTGCGGCGCAGCCGGGCGATGTGGACGTCGACGGTACGGCCGTCGCCCACATGGCCGTAGCCCCACACCGTGCTGACCAGATGGTCACGGGTGTGCACCCGGTTGGGGTGCGCGACCAGATGGGCGAGGAGCTCGAACTCCAGGTAGGTGAGGTCGAGTTGCCGTCCGCTCACCGACGCGGTGCGCTGTGCGGTGTCGATGCGCACCAGCGGCTCGCCCGGGGCCGGGACGGCCGGCTCCGCGGCCCGTGGTGTGTCGGGCGGCGCCACCGGCAGGAACGGCGGCTGCTGGTCGGCCGGCACGAGGACCAGGTAGCCGACCATCGGGGGATGGCCCGGCAGGGCGGGCAGGGTGTGCTGCGGGGCGGGCAGCCAGGTGGCGCCCGGCGGCAGGAGGTCCGTCATGTCGACGACCTCGTCCCGGTCGACGGCCCGCAGCCGGTGCCGTGCGGGGGAAGAGGGGGTGAGGGGGGAGGTGGGGAGAGAATGCGTGGTCGCCATGAGAGGTCAGCTCTTTCGCGCGAGGAGTTCGTCGAGGACGTACGTCGTGCGCGCCGGCCGAAGGCCGCGGGTGTACGGCTTTAGAGGGCCCGCGCGTTCGTCGCGCGACAACACACCCGGTCGAAGTCGTGGTGCTGACGGGAAGGCCAGAAGGGCTCGAGGTCATGGCGACCTGTCGCGGAGTGCTTCTGGGGGCTGGCCATAGGACCATTGAAGCAGACGCACAGGCGCGGCAGGAGGTCTCTCTCACTGCTCGGACGCCCAACATGCCGAAGGGGCGCCCGACATGACGTCGGGCGCCCCTTCGGAGCAGACGTGGGGATCAGACCTGGCCGGCCTTCTCCAGCGCGGTGCAGCAGGTGTCGACGATCAGACGCGTCACCGTGTACGGGTCGACGTTGGCGTTCGGACGACGGTCCTCGATGTAGCCCTTGCCGTCCTTCTCGACCTGCCACGGGATGCGGACCGAGGCGCCACGGTCGGAGACGCCGTACGAGTACTCGTTCCACGGGGCGGTCTCGTGCAGACCGGTCAGGCGGTCGTCGATGCCGGCGCCGTAGTTCTTGACGTGGTCGAGCGGCTTGGAGCCCTCGCCCAGCGACTCGCACGCGGTGATGATCGCGTCGTAGCCCTCGCGCATCGCCTTCGTGGAGAAGTTGGTGTGCGCGCCCGCGCCGTTCCAGTCGCCCTTGACCGGCTTGGGGTCGAGGGTCGCGGAGATGCCGAAGTCCTCGGCGGTGCGGTAGAGCAGCCAGCGGGCCACCCACAGCTGGTCGGAGACCTCCAGCGGGGACAGCGGGCCGACCTGGAACTCCCACTGGCCGGGCATGACCTCGGCGTTGATGCCGGAGATGCCCAGGCCCGCCTTGAGGCAGTTCTCCAGGTGCGCCTCGACGATGTCACGGCCGAAGATCTCGTCCGCGCCGACACCGCAGTAGTAGCCGCCCTGGGGAGCCGGGAAGCCGCCCTCGGGGAAGCCCAGCGGACGCGGGCCGTCGAAGAAGGTGTACTCCTGCTCGATGCCGAAGATCGGCTCCTGGGCGGCGAACTTCTCGGCCACCTCGGCCAGCGCGGCACGCGTGTTGGTCTCGTGCGGCGTCATGTCGATGTCGAGGACCTCGCACAGCACGAGGACGTCGTCGCCGCCGCGGATCGGGTCGGGGCAGGTGAAGACCGGCCGGAGCACTCGGTCGGAGGCGTGGCCCTTGGCCTGGTTCGTGGAGGACCCGTCGAAGCCCCAGAGCGGCAGCTCGGCGCCCTTGGCGTCGTCGGCCAGGATCTTCGTCTTGGAACGGAGCTTGGCCGTCGGCTGGGTGCCGTCGATCCAGATGTACTCAGCCTTGAAGCTCACGGGCCACATCCTTCGGGGTGGGTCTTTAGGCGCACTGCGGGTGCTGCGGCGCTGCGGCACTGGGGCGCCGCACCTGATGCCCCGCAGACTGCCAACGGCCGATTTCCCGATCATTGCTCGATTGTGAACCCCGTGTTACCTGGCCATGATGTGGCGCGATTCACTCGGTGGGAGGCCCGGGGCGTGGCGGTCCGCGGTGCGCGCCCCCCGGGCGCCCGGGAGGGGGGCCGCGGACCCGTCTCGTATGCGATGGGTGTGAGCCGGGCCGCGGCCGCCCCGGCCGCCGGCCGTCCCCCCGGAGGGCCGCCGGCCGTCACTCCCGGAGGGCCGCCGACCCTCACTCCCCCACGGTCGCCGGCCGTCCCGTCCACGGGGCCGGTGACCGGCCCGCGCTCCCTGCCGGACGCGCGGCGGGGCCCGGACATGCCGATCCTGCTGCTCCTGGCGGGGAACAGCAGGATCGGTGACACGTACGAGGCGACGGCCCGGGCCGGCGCTGCCGCCGCGGGTGGGGCCGGGAGTCCTGTCAGGTCTCTCCCGCCGCGCGCCGCCGCATGCCGTGCCCCCTCAATCGGGGTGCCGCCTCACGGAGTTGCTCCCGCGTCGAGCCTCACCCCACCTTCTCGATCACGGCCCGGCGGATCAGGAACTTGCCGGGCTCACGGACCTGCTCGAAGGCGGCGTTGTTGAGCAGGACACAGCTTCCGGAGACCGAGGTGACCGTCACCGTCGTGGACTTGTTGTTGTCCAGGTTGGTGACCTTCAGCTTCGTGCCCGAGGGGAACTGGTTGCTGGACGCCGCCGGAGCGCCGCCCTCGCCCGAGAGGGTGACCGTGGAGCCGTTGCAGACCTGCTGACCGGCGGCGGCGCCACCGCCGGCGTTACCGGCGTTGCCCGCGTTCCCGGCGTTGCCCGCGTTCCCGGTGTTTCCGGCACCCGCGTTGCCCGCGGGCGCGGTCTGTGCGGGGGCCGTCTGCGCGGGGGCGGTCTGAGCAGGCTGGGAGCCCTGAGCCGACTCCCCGACCGTGCATCCGGACGCCTTCTGCTGCACCTGGATCTGGGCGATGACGGCCTCGCGGTTGGCGATGCGGGCCGCGGACTGCGCGTCCGGATTGGCCCGCTGGCCGGCGATGAACGCCTGGTTGTTGCCGATGGCGGTGGCGAGCCCCAGGCAGACCGTCGAGTCCCCGGCGGACAGGGCCTTGGGGGACTGCGCGGCGTTCGAGGTGTTCGCCATGACGAAGGCGCCGCCTCCCGCCACGGCCGCGGCACCGACGAGCAGCGCGATCGACTTCTTCGGGCCGAGGTTTCTCCTGCGCGACATGCGCGCCTCCTGAGGGGTAGGGGGTGCTACGTCGCTATGTACGAGATACCGAACGGCGTTACTCAACGGTTACCGGGATCATTGAAGTGGCTTGTGTCACACGCCAGTTCGGGCACCGGGACGCACCGCGTACCGCGGGTGGTGGGTGGTGGCGCGGACCGAGGGCCGTGGGCGGCGTCCCGCGTCCCGCCGTCCGGGCCGGCTGCCCGGCCCGCCCTCGGCTCACTCCCGGCCCACCCCGTTCACTCCCCGGTCCGGGACAGCGCCTCCCGTACGGCGTCCTCGGTACGGGCCACCACCGCCGTGCCGTCGTCCGCGGTGATGATCGGGCGCTGGATGAGCTTCGGATGTCCGGCGAGCGCCGCGATCCACCGCTCGCGCGCGCCGGCGTCGCGTGCCCACTCCTTGAGGCCGAGCTCCTTGGCGGCGGCCTCCTCGGTGCGGGTGATGTCCCACGGTTCGAGGCCGAGGCGGTCCAGTACGGCCCTGATCTCGTCCTCGGTCGGCACGTCCTCGAGGTAGCGGCGGACGGTGTACTCGGCGCCCTCGGCGTCGAGCAGGGTGAGGGCGCTGCGGCACTTGGAGCAGGCCGGATTGATCCAGATTTCCATGGTCCTCACGGTACGGGAGAACTCGTCTCCCACAAGGGCCCCGTAAGCCCCGAGAGCCCTTGTGGCCAGGGGCGTTTGTCAGTGCCGGGCGGTAGAATAGAAGCAGTGTTCGAGGGTGTCGCCGGGGTGGCCGAACTCCGGAGGGGACACCCTGATCGCGACAGGAGGATGCCTGTGCCCGCTGCCGCACTGAAGCCGAAGCCGTTGCCGACCCAGTCCACCGCGAAGCGTCCCGTTCTGCTCGACCTGCCCTACGAACCGGTCCTGAAGCAGCCGTTGCCGGCCGGGCGTCCGCGCGCGTGGTACGTCACGCACAACCGCCGTCTCAAGGCGATGCGCCTCGCCATCGCCCTGCTCGACTCCGGCGTCTACGTCCCGAACCAGGCCTCCGACGAGACGATACGGAGCGCGGCCGAACAGATCGGCGTCCACCCGCCGTCGGCCACCACGTGCCACATGGTGCGGGCACTGATGCGCTACTCGAGGTGAACGGGGGCGCCGGGCCGGTCCTCACGACCGAGCCCGGCGCAGCCCGCGAACCGGCCCGCCCGGCGTCCGCCTCCTGGCTGCCGCCCGGCGTCCGAAGTCTGCTTCCCGGCTGCTGCCCGGCACCCGTAGGCCGCCTTTCCCGGCCGCGGCCCGGTTCCCCCGCCCACGCGGGCCCGCGGCCTGCACCACCCCCGCCTCCCGGGCCTACCCCGCCAGCTCCCGCTCCATCGGGGTCCGGAACCGGGGGGTCACCCGGGTCGTCCCCACCCACCCCTGCAACCGCTCCGCCTCCGCCGCGATCATCGTCTCGGCCTCCCGGCCCACCCCGTCCCCGGCCTGCGGCACCCGCCAGACGATCTCCCCGTCCGGGCGCTGCGCCCAGCCCCCCACCACCCGCCCGTTCCACCACACCGTCGGCCCGATGTTCCCGCTGTAGTCGAACAACAGGGGACGCAGCTCGGGCGGCAGATACCAGTCCCGCCGCTGCCAGCCCATGGCCGTCGGGTCGAGCGCGGGCAGCAGCGCCGCCCACGGCTCACCGGGCCCGGCCACGGGATCGACGTCGCCGGCGACGACGTACCCCGTGCCCTCGTCCAGCTCCACCTCCCGCGCCCCGATCGAGGCCAGCGCCCGCCGGACGTCCGTGACCCGCCACCCCGTCCACCACTTCAGGTCCGCCTCGGTGGCCGGACCGCAGACCGTCAGCCAGCGCAGCAGCAGGTCCGCCCGCGCCTCGGCGGCGTCCAGCTCGGGATGCTCGGGAGCCGGGGCCCAGCGGAACTGGCTGGACGTCCACGAACCCAGCGGACGCCCCCGGACCACCTTCCCCTCCACCCCCAGCACCCTCAGCAGCCGGGTCGAGACGGTGTGGATCCCCTCGTAGCTCTTCCCGGGCGCGTACACGAACTTCTCCCGCAACCGGGGCTCCTCACGGGCGAGTTCGGTCGCCGTCGCCTGGCCGCGCCGGGCCAGCGCGGCCAGCGCCGACTCCTCGACCTCCCGCAGCCAGGCCGCGTCCGGCGCGCCCGCCTTCGCCATGTCCTTCAGCAGCGTGGCGCGCTCCCGGGCGGCCACGTCGAGACCGGTCGAGGCGTGCACGACCGCGGTCAGCGCGGCGGGGAAGACGAACACCGTGTGCCGCATCCCGTGCATCCGCACCAGGTCGCGGTCCTCGTACAGCGCCCGGTCGGTCGCGTCGACCGTCGTCGCCGGATCCGCCAGCCGCGCCCCCACCGCCAGATACACCGTCGCCGGGTCGCTGCCGTGCAGGGCGACCAGGGAGCGGGCGACGTCCTCGGGGGCCGCCGCGCGCGCCGAGCCCGTCAGCCGGTGGCGCAGCGCCAGCCGGGCCCGCCGCTCCGCGCCGTCGATGTACCGTCGTCCTTCGCTCATGCCGACCTCCGCCCGTGCGTGCCCCGCCGTCCTGCGGACATCCTCGCCGACCCCACTGACAACCGGGCCCGGACCGGCCCGTCACACGATCGCGCCGCCGGGCATGCGGCCCCCGTGCCCAGCGCTTTTACTGCCCTCACGGGGCGAGGCTCGGCAGGGAGGTCGGATGGGACTGCACGGCAGACCACGGCGGACGCGGGCGGCGCTCCCGGACACCGCACCGGCTCCGGGGGCGGCACGGCGTGGGTCCGGGCCATGACCACCCCGGCCGACCGCGCCCAGCGCGGCAAGGCCGCCCGCAAGTACGTGGCGCGCTCCGCGCACGGCCTGTGGCTGCCCTCGGTCGAACGGCCCGACCCCGTCGTCGTACTGGAACGGCAGGGCCGGGACCGGCTGCCGGAGCTGCTGCCCGTCCGGTACGGGCGGATGAGCACCTCCCCGCTCGCCTTCCTGCGCGGGGCCGCCGCGGTCATGGCCGGCGACCTCGCCGCCCAGCCGCACACCGGTCTGACCGTCCAGCTGTGCGGCGACGCCCACCTGCTCAACTTCGGTCTGTACGTCTCCCCGGAACGCACCCTGCTGTTCGATCTCGCCGACTTCGACGAGACGTTCCCCGGCCCCTTCGAATGGGACGTCAAACGGCTCGCCGCCTCCGTCGCCGTCGCCGCCCGGGAGAACGGGCACCCCGAGACGAAGGTCCGCCGGGCCGCCCTCGCGGCCGTGGCCGGGTACCACGCCGCCATGCGACGACTGGCCCGGCTCGGCGAACTCGCCGTCTGGTACGAGCGCATCGAGGCCGACCGGCTGCTGCCCCTGGTCCGGGACGGCCGCCGCCGTCAGGACTCCAGCCTCACCCGCGCCCGCCGCCGCACCAGCCTGCACGCGCTCGGCAGACTGAGCGAGGTCGTCGACGGCCGGCGGCGCATCATCCAGGACCCGCCCTTCCTGGAGTCCGTGGGCGCCCCCGACACGGCCGCGCTCCGCAAGATATTCAGCGACTACCGCTCCACCCTCTCGGAGGAACGCCGGCTGCTCCTGGACCGCTACCGCTTCGTCGACGCGGCGCGCAAGGTCGTCGGTGTCGGCAGCATCGGCACCCGCTGCTTCCTCGTGCTGCTCGCCGGAGCGGACGACGACGACCCGCTGTTCCTCCAGATCAAGGAGGCCAGGGAGTCCGTACTGGAACGGCATCTGCCCAGCGGGCCCTACGTCCACCACGGCCACCGGGTCGTCGCGGGACAGCGGCTGCTCCAGGCCGCCGGGGACGTCTTCCTGGGCTGGACGACCGGGCCGCAGGGCCGCGCCTTCTACTGGCGTCAGCTGCGCGACACGAAGGGCCCGGCGAACGTCGCGGGCGCGAGCCCGGCCGCCCTCCTCCGGTACGCCCGGCTGTGCGGCACCGCCCTGGCCCGCGCCCACGCCCGCTCCGGCGACCGTATCGCCATCGCCTCCTACCTCGGCTCGGCCGACACCTTCGACCGGTCCGTCGCCGACTTCGCGATGGGCTACGCCGACCGGACCGCCGCCGATCACGCCGTCCTGGTCGCCGCGGTGGCGGCCGGCGTGGTGCGGGCCGCGCCGGAGGGCTGACCGGGCCCCGGTCCGCCGGAGCCGGACACGCCCGTTCGCGTACGACGCGTCCGCTCAGGGTGCCGCTCCCGCCGCCCGCGCCGTCCGCGTCCCCGGGCTCACCCCGGCCCCATGAACTCCGGGCGGGAGAAAAGGAGATGCACGCCGAGTGAGCACGTCGCTACGCTGGGTGCGCCATCGTCGATCGATCGACGACCCACCCGCCCGCTCCCCGCACGGGGCACGGGCACGGACCCGGAGAGGGGGCCCATCATGAACAGCATCGTCATGGCCGGAGCCGTCGCCCTGGTGGTCCTCGGGTTCACCGACCACGTCTGGTGGCTGGCCGCCGCCGCGCTGCTCCTGCTGTACCTGCGGTACGGACGGAGCTCGGCCTCGGCGTCCGCCCCGGGCACCGGCACCCCCGCGGCACCGGCGCCGCCCGCCACCTACAAGGCGTACCGGGCCCGCCGTGACCAGCAGGCCAAGTGGGAGCGCCGCTACCGTCGTGAGCGTCCCTTCGAGGCCCGCCGCCAGGACCGGGGTACCTGAGACCGGACCGGGTCCGGCGCACGTCGACCGCCCCCGGCCGGCACCGGCCGGGGGCACCCGGTCACAGGCCCGGTGCGTCCCAGAGCGGGAACCACCGGGCCTTGTCCTTCTCCACCCGCAGGTCGTTCTCCAGCAGGGCGGCCACCTGGAGTTCCAGCGCGTTGTCGCGTCGGTGCCGGCCGGGCAGCGTGCACAGCGGATAGAACGTGCCGCGCTTGTACAGGTACACCAGGGCCAGCGCGCGTTCCGGGTCCTGACCGCGCTTCTCGAAGCTCGCCAGCGAGCAGAGCAGCTGCGGTCCGAACCCGTTGGCCTCCATCGACGTGTTCACCGCGTGCAGGTCGTTGACCAGGAGGGGCAGCTCGTCGGGGGCGCGGACGGAGACCAGCCAGGAGTAGCCGTAGTCGTCCTGGGTCAGCCGGACCGGGGGCCCGGTGCGGTCGGTGTCCGCGTCGAGCAGGGCCTGCACCTCGCGGTGCGTCTGTTCGAAGGCCGCGCCCTCGACCGTGGCGAAGCACACCGCCCCCTGACCGGTCGGCGTGAAGCCGGCCGCCGCCTCCAGCGTCACCGCCGCCGACGGCAGCGCGAAGAGCCGGTCGAGATCGGGGGCGACCGCCTTCGTGCGGCCGAGCAGGATGTCCAGCAGCCCCATGTTCAGCCCGTCTTCCCGGGCACCGCGGCCTCGCCCAGCTCGGCGGAGATCCGCCCCAGCTGTTCGAGCCGCTGCTCCAGGCTCGGGTGGGTGGAGAACAGCTTGCCCAGGGTGGGCCCGGCGCCGAGTGCGGGGGTGAAGTAGAACGCGTTGAACGCCTGGGCCGTACGCAGGTCCTCGGTCGGGATCCGGGCGATGTCCCCGGTGACCTTCGTCAGCGCGGAGGCCAGCGCCGAGGGCCGCCCGGTCAGCAGCGCGGCGGACCGGTCGGCGGCCAGCTCCCGGTACCGGGACAGGGCCCTGATCAGCAGGAAGCTCAGCGCGTACACCGCCGCCGACACCCCCATCACGACCCCGAACACGACGAGGGTGTTCTGGTCCTTGCGGCCCCGCCCGCCGAACAGCTCGGAGTAGAAGGCGAACCGCACGATCAGGCCCGCGATCACACCGAGGAAGGACGCCACGGTGATCACGGCGACGTCCTTGTGCGCCACGTGCGACAGCTCGTGCGCCAGGACGCCCTCCAGCTCCGCGGGCTCCAGCCGCCGCAGCAGCCCGGTGGTCACGCAGATCACCGCGTGGTCGGGGTTGCGGCCGGTCGCGAAGGCGTTCGGCATCCCCAGTCCGGAGACCGCGACCACCGGCTTGGGCATGTCCGCGATCGCGCACAGCCGGTCGACCACGGCGTGCAGCTCGGGGTACTCCTCCCGCTCCACGACCCGGCCGTGCATCGCGTACATCGCGATCCGGTCGGAGAACCAGTACTGGGCGGCGAGCGCGCCGGCGGCGATGACGACGACCAGGACCCACGACTTCAGCAACACGATCAGTGCGGCGGCGAACGCCACGTACAGCAGTCCGAGCAGGAACAGCGTGACCGTCATCCGTACGGTCAGCCGCCGGTCGCTCCGGAATCGGCTCTGCATCTGCCTCACCCCGCAGTCAGGCACTCGTACCTGACTTCAGTGTGCACCTGGCCTCGCCCCAGAGGCGGTTCCGGGCTGCTCCGGAAGCCGTGAAGCCTGCCCGGATCAGTAGGAGGAGCGCGTGCTCGCGTACCCCAGCAGCAGGATCACCGCCAGCACGCAGCCGAGCACCACGACGGTGGACTTCCACGACGAGCGCCGCGGTCCGGCCGGCCCGGGGTCCGCGCGGAACGGGACCGGCTCCGGAGGGTTGTCCCTCCAGCGCGCCGCGAGCATCCGGGCCCGCGCCGAGGGCTCCTTGTGCTCGGCCGCGCTCGCCCATCGGTGATCGAACTCGTGCTCGAAGTCATCGTGCTCGGACATCCCCGTTGCCTCTCCGCTTCCCTCTGCTTGCGAAACGCCGGGAGGATCTGATTCTCCCCCCTGTAGGAAGCCTGCGGGACCCGAAAGGTTGTACGCAAAGCCGAGGAAGTGGTCCGAGCGGGTCCCGCGGGCCCCGGAGGCCGGAAAAGCCGTCGGCCGGCCCTCCCGCACGGGAGGGCCGGCCGACGGCCCACAGACGGACCAGGGGAGCGGAAACCCGCTCTGACCTGGGGCGATATCACACGTCGAAGTACAGCTCGAACTCGTGCGGGTGCGGGCGGAGCTGGAGCGGGGCGATCTCGTTCGTGCGCTTGAAGTCGATCCACGTCTCGATCAGGTCGGACGTGAAGACGTCGCCCGCGAGCAGGAACTCGTGGTCGCGCTCCAGCGAGTCGAGGACGGCCGGGAGCGAGGTCGGGACCTGGGCCACGCCCGCGTGCTCCTCGGGGGCCAGCTCGTACAGGTCCTTGTCGATCGGCTCGGCCGGCTCGATCTTGTTCTTGATGCCGTCCAGGCCCGCGAGCAGCAGCGCGGAGAACGCCAGGTACGGGTTGCCGGAGGAGTCGGGCGCGCGGAACTCGACGCGCTTGGCCTTCGGGTTGGAGCCCGTGATCGGGATGCGCATGGCCGCGGAGCGGTTGCGCTGCGAGTACACCAGGTTGATCGGCGCCTCGAAGCCCGGGACCAGGCGGTGGTACGAGTTCACCGTCGGGTTGGTGAAGGCCAGCAGCGACGGCGCGTGCTTGAGGATGCCGCCGATGTAGTAGCGGGCCATGTCCGACAGGCCCGCGTAACCGGCCTCGTCGTAGAACAGCGGGGAGCCGCCGCTCCACAGCGACTGGTGGACGTGCATGCCCGAGCCGTTGTCACCGAAGATCGGCTTAGGCATGAAGGTCGCGGTCTTGCCGTTGCGCCAGGCGACGTTCTTCACGATGTACTTGAAGAGCTGGAGGTCGTCGGCGGCGGCGAGCAGCGTGTTGAACTTGTAGTTGATCTCGGCCTGGCCGGCGGTGCCCACCTCGTGGTGCTGGCGCTCGACCTGGAGGCCGGAGGCCGCCAGCTCCAGGGAGATCTCCGCACGCAGGTCGGCGAAGTGGTCGACCGGCGGGGTCGGGAAGTAGCCGCCCTTGTAGCGGACCTTGTAGCCGCGGTTGTCCTCCAGCGCGCCGGTGTTCCAGGCGCCGGCCTCGGAGTCGATGTGGTAGAAGGACTCGTTCTCCGAGGTCTTGAACCGCACGCTGTCGAAAACGTAGAACTCGGCCTCGGGACCGAAGTACGCGGTGTCCGCGATACCGGTCGACGCGAGGTAGGCCTCGGCCTTCTTCGCCACGTTGCGCGGGTCGCGGGAGTACTGCTCGCCCGTGATCGGGTCGTGGATGAAGAAGTTGATGTTGAGGGTCTTGTCCCGGCGGAAGGGGTCGACACGGGCCGTCGACAGGTCCGCGCGCAGCGCCATGTCGGACTCGTGGATGGCCTGGAAGCCGCGGATCGACGAGCCGTCGAAGGCGAGCTCCTCGTCCGGGTCGAACGCCTCGACGGGCAGCGAGAAGTGCTGCATGACACCCGGCAGGTCGCAGAACCGGACGTCGACGAACTTGACGTCCTCGTCCGCGATGAACTTCTTGGCCTCGTCGGCGTTCTGGAACATCCAGCTCCTCCTACTCCCGACCGTCCTGCCGGGGTGGTAGTTCGTTCGTGCGGCCAGTGCGGTGGCACACGGTGGCCTCGACACTAGGGATGGGTGATTTCTCCGGCGTGACCCGTTTGTTTCGCAGAAGTTAACCGGGTCCGGTTCCACCGTAGCCCCTGACCACCCCGGCGTCCCCCGGTCATATCCGGGCGCAGTACCGTGGGCGGGTGGACAACAGGCAAGCAATCGGATCGTGGCTCTCCGGGCCGCGGGCGGCCATGGAAGACGCGGGCGGCGATTTCGGATACCGGGGCGAGCAACTCGGCCTGCCGGAGGAGGGGCCCGGCTCGATCGCCCGCCCCGGACGGCGGCTCGGGGCCATCGCCGTGGACTGGGGCCTGTGCTTCTTGATCGCATACAGCCTGGTCACGGACGGCTATGACCCGCGTACCACCGGCAACTGGACGCTGCTCGTCTTCTTCGTCCTGGGTGTGCTGACGGTCGGCACGGTCGGCTCCACCCCCGGCAAGCGCCTCTTCGGGCTGCGGGTGGTCACGCTGGGGACCGGCACGGTCAACCCGCTGCGCGCCCTGGTGCGCACCGTGCTGCTGTGCGTCGCCGTCCCGGCCCTGATCTGGGACCGCGACGGCCGGGGGCTGCACGACCGGCTGGCCCGCACGGTCGAGGTGCGTATCTAGGACTTCCCGGAACGGCAGGACCGGAACGGCAAGAAGGGGCGCCCGGAGTGATCCGGGCGCCCCTTCTTCGTCGGAGGTCGTCGTACGGGGATCCGTACGCGGTGGCTCAGCGGCCGTTCGCCCCGCCCCTCGGCAGGCGCATGCCCTTCGGCATCGGGCCCTTGGGCAGCGGCATGTTGCTCATCAGGTCGCCCAGCGCGCGCAGCCGGTCGGTGGTCGAGGTGACCTGCGGGCCGGTCAGCACGCGCGGCAGCTTCAGCATGGTCGTGCGCAGCTTCTTCAGCGGGATCTGGCCCTCGCCGTTGCCGATGATCACGTCGTGCACCGGCACGTCGGCGACCACGCGGTTCATCTTCTTCTTCTCGGCGGCCAGCAGGGACTTCACCCGGTTCGGGTTGCCCTCGGCGACCAGCACGATGCCGGCCTTGCCGACCGCGCGGTGCACCACGTCCTGGCTGCGGTTCATCGCCACCGCGGGGGTGGTCGTCCAGCCCCGGCCGATGTTGTCCAGCACGGCCGCCGCCGCGCCCGGCTGGCCCTCCATCTGGCCGAAAGCGGCCCGCTCGGCCCGGCGCCCGAACACGATCGCCGTCGCGAGGATGGCGAGCAGGAGGCCCAGGATGCCGAGATAGATGGGGTGACCGATCAGAAAACCGATCGCGAGAAAGACACCGAAGGTGATGATGCCGACAGCCGCGAGTACAAGACCGATCTTCTTGTCGGCCTTGCGGGTCATCTTGTACGTCAGAGCGATCTGCTTCAGTCGCCCGGGGTTCGCGGCGTCCGCCGCGTTGTCCTTCCTCGCCATGCCACGAAGTCTACGTGCCCCTCGGGGCGACGACGACGGCAGTGCCCGCGGAGCGGGCGGAAGGGGGCGTCCGGGGACCTCAGGAACGCGCGGACGCGGACAGGGTCTCCTCGAGGACGCGCTCGGTCTCGGACCGGTCCTTGGCGCGGCGGCGGTCCTCCAGGACGGAGGTCCAGGCGTTGCGGCGGGCGGTGCGCTGGCCACCGCTCATGAGCAACGACTCGACCGCCCGCAGGGCGTCGGTGAAGGACGGGATCGCTGTGGCGTGTACGGGCGCGGCCTGCATCGTGGAAAGTCCCCTCGGTAGGTCACCGGGGCCCGGGCTCGGGCTACTGCGGGTTGGTCGCTGGTCTACGTGGTGTGACACCAGCGTCACTGATTGGTGTTACCAGGGCATGACCGACCGGTCAAACGGCCGTGAAGCCTTGATGCGGAGACCCGGACGGCCGACGCGGCCCCGACGGCGCCCTCATCTGCGAGGACGGTCGGGACCGCGTCGAATCGGCCGTTACTGGCCAGTAGTAACTTGTGCGTGAGTTCACACGCTTGTCTCGCACCCATTCGGGGCACGATCGCCGGCACTCCGTCAGACGGCCTGCGTGGCGATGTATGCTCCGCGCTTCTCCACGGCCATCTGGTACAGCCGGCCCGCCCGGTACGAGGAGCGGACCAGCGGGCCCGACATCACACCGGAGAAGCCGATCTGCTCGGCCTCGTCCTTCAGCTCGACGAACTCGTGCGGCTTCACCCAGCGCTCCACCGGGTGGTGGCGCACGGAGGGGCGCAGGTACTGCGTGATGGTGATCAGCTCGCAGCCGGCCTCGTGCAGCTGCCGCAGCGCCTCGCTGACCTCCTCGCGGGTCTCGCCCATGCCGAGGATCAGGTTGGACTTGGTGACCAGGCCGTAGTCGCGCGCGGCGGTGATCACCTTCAGGGAGCGCTCGTAGCGGAAGCCGGGGCGGATCCGCTTGAAGATGCGCGGGACCGTCTCGACGTTGTGCGCGAAGACCTCGGGGCGGGCGGAGAAGACCTCCGCGAGCTGCTCGGGGACCGCGTTGAAGTCGGGGGCGAGCAGTTCGACCTTGGTGCGGCCGGCCTCGCGCCCGGCGGTCTGCGCGTGGATCTGGCGGACCGTCTCGGCGTACAGCCAGGCGCCGCCGTCCTCCAGGTCGTCGCGGGCGACGCCGGTGATGGTGGCGTAGTTCAGGTCCATGGTGACCACGGACTCGCCCACGCGGCGCGGCTCGTCACGGTCGAGCGCCTCGGGCTTGCCGGTGTCGATCTGGCAGAAGTCGCAGCGCCGGGTGCACTGGTCGCCGCCGATGAGGAAGGTCGCCTCGCGGTCCTCCCAGCACTCGTAGATGTTCGGGCAGCCGGCTTCCTGGCAGACCGTGTGCAGGCCCTCGCTCTTCACGAGGTTCTGCATCTTCGTGTACTCGGGACCCATTTTCGCCCGGGTCTTGATCCACTCGGGCTTGCGCTCGATGGGGGTCTGGGCGTTCCGGACCTCCAGGCGCAGCATCTTGCGTCCGTCGGGTGCGACTGCGGACACATCGGCTCCCTGCTGATTGCTTTGAGTAGTCTTCGAATCTTCGGCGTACACCAGCGTACGCCTCGTGTTTGCCGGGCTCTGCCCGCCCGTGAGGCCAACCCCTCGGCCTCCGGTCGCATTCCCGGTCAGGCGGTCGCCTTCTCGATCTCGCGCGGCCTGAGGTCCGCGTTGCCCAGGACGTCGGCCAGGTGCCGTTCGGCCACCGGCAGCACCTCCTCGATGGTGAGGGCGCGGCCCAGCTCGTGGGCGAGGGAGGTCACACCGGCGTCGCGGATGCCGCACGGGATGATCTTGTCGAAGCTGGATGTGTCCGGATTCACGTTGAGGGCGAAGCCGTGCATGGTGACGCCCTTGGCGACCCGGATGCCCATGGCGCAGATCTTGCGGTCCTCGCGGCGCTGGCCGGCGTTCGAGGGCGCGTACTCCGGGCCGTCGAGGCGGGGGTCGAACTCCTCGTCGGTCAGCCGCGGGTCGAAGTCCAGGGAGAGGCCGCCGAGCGACGGCCGCTGCTCGACCGGGTCGCCCAGCACCCACACGCCCGCCCGGCCCTCGACCCGGCTGGTCTCGACGCCGAACTCGGCGCAGACGCGGATCATCGCGTCCTCCAGGCGGCGCAGATGGGCGACGACGTCGACCGGGCGCGGCAGCTTCTGGATGGGGTAGCCGACGAGCTGGCCCGGACCGTGCCAGGTGATCTTGCCGCCGCGGTCCACGTCGACCACCGGGGTGCCGTCGAGGGGGCGCTCGTTGTCCGCCGTGCGCCGTCCGGCCGTGTAGACGGGCGGGTGCTCCAGGAGCAGCACGGTGTCGGGGATCTCGTCGGCGAAGCGGGCCGCGTGCACCCGGCGCTGTTCGTCCCACGCCTCCTGGTACTCGACGGCGTCCGCGCCGAACCCCATACGGACGAACCGCAACTCACTCACGGCAAGCGCCTCCCTAGAAGGTCGTAAGGCACGAAACATGCCTACGCCACTGTACGTCCGACCGAATCCCGTCAGCCGCACGGTTAATCCTCACACGATCGGATGAATGAACGTCGAGATGTGCGATCGACTGCTTACGCTCAGCTACATTCGCGCCGTTCACGAGCCCATTTGGGCTGCTCACAGGCAATCCGGGCAACGCTGGGGCCAGCGAGGCCCGAAAGGCAGGAGACCGCACCGCAGATGACGGACCGACCCGCGCAGCGCACTCCCAACCGCCAGCTCGCCGCGCTCATCGCAGAAGCGGGGTTCTCCAACGCAGGTCTCGCCCGTCGCGTGGACCAGCTCGGTCTCGAGCACGGGCTCGACCTGAGATACGACAAGACCTCCGTGACCCGCTGGCTGCGCGGACAGCAGCCCCGGGGCACCACCCCCGCCCTGATCGCCGAGGTGTTCACCCGCCGGCTGGGGCGCCGGCTCTCCGCCCAGGAACTCGGCCTGGACGCCTGCGCCCCGGTGTACGCGGGCCTGGAGTTCGCGGGCACGCCCGAGGAGGCCGTCGACATCGTCAGCGGCCTGTGGCGCAAGGACTCCGGCAGCCACGCCGAGCTGCGCAAGATCGCGTTCACCCCGGCGGGGCTCGTCGTGCCCAGCCGGGACTGGCTGATCGGCCGGGCCGACGAACGGGTCGCCCGCGGCGAACCGCCCGCCCGGGTGCCGGCCCAGCCCGTGGCCCAGGTGTCGGCCCTGCTGCCGGGGCAGGTGCCGGCCCAGGTCCGCGCCGCCGTGCCGAGGCCGGCGCTCCCGCCCGAGCAGCAGGGACCCCCCGTCCGGCGGCGCGGCCAGAGCGAACGCGGTCCCGGCCAGCGCGTCAGCGGCGGCGACATCGCCGCGCTGCGCTCGGTGGGCGAGCTGTTCCGCACCCTCGACGACGCCTACGGCGGCGGCCACGCCCGCCAGGCCCTGGTGCGCTATCTGGAACACGAGTGCGAACCGATGCTGCGGGGCGTCTACGGCGAGCAGACCGGCCGCCGGCTGTTCGCCGCGGCCGCCGACCTGACCCGGCTGGCCGGCTGGACCTCGTACGACATCGCCGCGCACGGACTCGCCCAGCGCTACTTCGTGCAGGCGCTGCGGCTGGCCCAGGCGGCCGGGGACCGTGCGTACGGCTCGTACGTCCTGGTCACCATGAGCCGGCAGGCCGTCTACCTGGCGCACGGGCGCGAGGCGGTGCAGCTCGCGCGGGTCGCCCAGCAGGGCGTGGGCACCAGCGCCCCGCCGGTCCTCCAGGCGCTGCTGCACTCGGTCGAGGCCCGCGCGCACGGCGTGCTGGGCGAGGTGCGCGCCTGCACCGCCTCCCTGGTACGGGCCGAGCGGGCCCTGGAGGCGGCCCGGCCCGGGGACGAGGTGCCGTACTGGGCGCGGTTCTTCGACGAGGCGCAGCTCGCCGACGAGTTCGGGCACTGCCACCGGGACCTCCAGCAGTTCCGGGCCGCGGCCCAGCACGCCGAGCGCTCCCTGCAACTGCGCGCCCCCTCCTTCGCCCGCAGCCGGGTGTTCTGCCGGATCGTGCTCGCCACCGCCCGGCTCGGCCTCGGCGAACTCGACCAGGCCTGCCAGCTCGGCGCCGAGGCCGCCGGACAGGCGGCGGAGATGCGGTCGGTGCGGGCCACGGAGTACGTACGGGACTTCGAGCGGCGGCTGGAGCCGTACAAGGACGCGGCGCCGGTGCGCGGGTACCGCGACAAGGTGGCCGCCGTCCTCGGGTGAGCGGACGCGTACCGGCACGGGCCGGCCGCCGCCCGCCCCGGGGCGGGCGGGTGGCGGCCGGTCCGGACGAGCGGGCGGCGGCGGGCCGGTTCAGGCCGCCGTGCGCAGCGGCTCCGCCGTGTGCATCGGCCCCGCCGCGCCCAGGTCCGCCAGGATCGCCGCCGAGGCCCGTCGGCCCGAGTGCAGCGCGCCCTGCACGGTGCTGGTGTCGCGGTGGTCGCCGCACACGTACAGCCCCGCCAGCAGCCGTACCGCCCGGCGCAGGTCGTGCGGCGGGCGCATCGCGGGCACCGCGTCGGCGGCGTGGTGCACGGCGAGGGTCTCCCAGCGCGCGGTGGAGGTGCCGTACATCCGCGCCAGATGGATCCGTACGGCGGTGTCGAGGTCGGCCGGCGGGGGGCCCAGCACCGTGGACGAGACCAGCGCCCGGCCCGCGGGAGCCCGGCTGGGGTCGACCTGGCTGACCACCGCGGTGTGCGCGACGGGGCCGCCGCGGTCGGCGTCCAGCAGCAGGGACGCGCCGGTCCGAGGCGGCTCGTCGGTGGCGTGGTGGACGACCGTCACCGGGTGGAACTCCGGCACGCGCAGACCGGGCAGCAGTTCGGCGGCGCTGCGCGCGTCGGTGGCCACCAGGACGGCGCGGCAGCGGAACACGCCGTGCTCCGCGGTGGTCACCGCGTTGGTGGCGACCGAGGTGACCCGCACCCCGGTGTGCAGGGTGCCCGGCGGCAGGGCCCGGGCGAGCAGTTCGGGCAGTGCCTCGGCGCCGCCCTCGGGCAGGCACAGCCGGCCCGAGGCGAAGGCGCGCAGCGCGAGGTCCGCGCACCTGCTGGAGGACGTCAGGTCCGGGTCGCACAGCAGGGCGGCGAGCAGGGGGCGCAGGAAGCCGTCGACCGTCCGCGCGGGCACACCGCGGGCGGCGAGGGCGAGGCCCGCCGGGGCCTCGGGGCGGGACAGCAGCCGTTCGAGGGGCGTGTGCGCGATCCGGGTGAGGGCGGCGCCGAGCCGGGCCTGGTCGACGGCGGTCCCCAGCGGGGCGCCCGCGCGGGCCCGGGGCACGGACGCGCCGCGAGGGGAGCCGCCGCGGGGCCGGGGCAGGGGCCTGGGCAGGGTGGTGGACGGCCTGGGGGCGGTTGCGAGGGCGCGCACGGCATGGAGTGCGCCCCTTGCGCTCCCTCCGCCCGCCGGTGCGCCCGCCCGGCGCCGACGGCCGTCGCTGTGCAGCAGGACGCCCGGGGCGAAGGGGCGCAGCACGAGCCCGTCGAGCCCCGGGGTGCGGTGCAGTTCGGGATACGCCGTGTTCAGCAGCTGTCCGATCCGGTCCAGCCGGAAGCCGTCGACCTTCTCGGTCGACATGCGGCCGCCCGGGCAGGGGGCGGCCTCCAGGACTGCGGTCGTGATTCCTGCGCTGGTCAGCCGATGTGCCGCCGTGAGGCCGGCGATGCCGGCTCCCACGACGACGACGTCTGCCTGGTACGCGGGCTCAAGCACGTGCCCCTCCTCGAGGTTGCGCGGCCGGTGGAGACGTCATGCCCCCAACGGGCGTCCGGGATGCCCGAGTTCGGATCGAGGTTAGGGCGGTGATCGGTCAGCGGCAGTCGCGCATGGACAGAGCACGGTCGCACGGCGGTCGCATACGGTCGTCTCCGGAGTCAGGCCGCCCGGATCGTGTCCTCGATCCCCGGAAACGCAAAGGCGAACCCCGACTCCAGCAGCCGCTTGGGCACCACCCGTTGGCTGCCCAGCACCTCTCCGGCCAGCTCCCCGAGGGCCGCCCGCAGCACCGCCTGCGGCACCGTGAAGAGGGTCGGCCGGTTCAGTACGCGCCCCATCGCCGCGGTGATCTCACGGTTCGTCAGCGGCTGCGGGGCCGTCAGGTTGAACGGCCCCGACAGGTCCTCGCGCGCGAGGAGATGCCGGATCGCGGCCACCTCGTCGTGCAGCGAGATGTACGACCAGTACTGCCGCCCGTCGCCCATCCGCCCCCCGAGCCCCGCCCCGAACAGCGGGAACATCCGCTGCCAGGCCCCGCCCCCGCGCGCCACCACCAGCCCGGTCCGCGGGAACACCGTCCGCACGCCCGCCTCCCGCGCGGGCGCCGCGGCCGCCTCCCACTCCACGCACAGCTCGGCCAGGAAGCCCCGCCCGGCCGGCGCGTCCTCGTCGACGATCCGGTCCCCGGTCTCCCCGTAGAAGCCGATCGCGCTGCCGTTGACGAACACCCGCGGCGGCCGGTCCAGCGCGGCCACCGCCTCCGCCAGCGCCGCCGTACCCAGCACCCGGCTGTCGTGGATCTCCTTGCGGCGCGCCTCCGTCCAGCGCCGGTCGCCGACCCCGGCGCCCGCCAGATTGACCACGGCGTCGCAGCCGTCGAGCCCGGCCGTGTCCACGTACCTTCCTCCGGGGTCCCAGCAGACCTCGTGCCCGCCCCGGGCCGCACGGCGCACCAGCCGCACCACCTCGTGCCCGTCCGCGGTCAAGGACCGCACCAGAGCACCGCCGATCAGACCGGAGGCGCCCGCCACCGCGATTCGCTTGCGTTCCATACCGTCCATCCTCACCGGTCGGGCCGGCGAAAACCCATGACGCGACCCGCCGTTCCCGGCCGGGGTGCCCGTTCCGGACGCCGTGCGGGCTCCGCTGCCCCGCGTCGTAGGCTGCCCCCATGCCGGTGCCCGAGATACGCCCTGCCCTGTTCGACGTACGCCTGGCCACGTTCGACGACGAGGAGCCCCTCGGCCGTCTCGACCGCGCGGTCTGGTCGTACCTGCACGCGGTCGGCCCGCCGCCGCGGCAGCCGTACGAGCCGTTCTTCACCGAGCGCACCGGGCCCCGGGACCATCTGGTCGCCGAACTCGACGGCCGGGTCGTCGGCTACATCCGCCTGGGCCTGGCCACCTCGCTCGCCTCGAACGCGCACGTCCGCCAGATCCGCGGCCTCGCCGTCGCCGAGGAGGCCCGCGGCCGGGGCGTCGGACGCGCGCTGCTGCGCGCCGCCGTGGTGGAGGCCCGCCGCCAGGGCGCCCGGCGGATCAGCCTGCGCGTCCTCGGGCACAACACGGCGGCCCGTGCGCTGTACGCCTCCGAGGGCTTCGTCGTCGAGGGCGTGCAGCCCGAGGAGTTCTTCCTGGGCGGCGAGTACGTCGACGACGTACTGATGGGCCGCCCGCTGTGACGCCCAGGACGTGATCGGCGGGCGTGCCGTGACGTCCAGGACGGGAGCGGCGGCCCGCCGCGGCGCTCAGGACGTGATCAGCTCGCCGGTGTCCACGGGTGCCGTCGAGCGCGCCGCGCGCTCCGCGTCGGAGGAGACCTCGGCCGCCGTCAGCACGTAGCCGGTCTCGTGGTCCGAGGTGGAGCGCGCGAAGACGACGCCGTACACCCGCCCGTCGGTGGTCAGCAGCGGGCCGCCGGAGTTGCCCGGCCGCACGGTCGAGCGGATCGAGTAGATCTCCCGGGTGACGACGGAGTCGTTGTAGATGTCCCGGCCGGTCGCCTTCATCCGGTTCGCGACCGTCGCCGCCTGGAGGTTCAGGTCGCCGTCCTGCGGATACCCCGCGACCACCGCCGCCTCGCCGCGCCCGGCCTCGTCGTCGAGGCGCAGCACGGGGGCGCGCAGATCGGGCACGTACAGCACCGCCACGTCCTTGTCCGGGTCGAACAGCACCACCCGGGCCCGGTACGACTGCCCGACGCCGCCGACGCGCACGCTCGGGCGGTCGATGCCGGCCACCACGTGCGCGTTGGTCATCACATGCTCCGCCGCGTACACGAAACCGCTGCCCTCGCGGCCCTGGTCGCCCGAGGAGCCCTCGATCTTCACCGTGCTCCGCTCGGCCGCGCGGGTCGCGCGCGGGGTGACGTTGTCGCCGGAGGGCTCGGCCACCTGCGCGGTCGACTCGTTCTCGAACGGGTTGAAGACCTGCGGGAAGCCCGCCTGGGTCAGCGCCGACGTGGCGTTCGAGAACCAGGCCGGAGTGGTGTCCGGCATCACCCGCTGCACCCCGCCGAGCAGCGCCGAGTCACGGATCGCCGTCGTCACCAGCGGGGACGAGGACGCGCCCAGGACGCTCGCGGCCACCCACGCCACGAGCAGCACGGCGACCGTGTTCGCCGCGGCCCCGCCGATCCCGTCCGGCACCCGCAGCGGCCCCCGGTCCAGCTCCCGTCTCAGCTTCAGCGCCAGCCGCCCGGCCAGCTCGTGCCCCACCGCCGCGGGCACCAGCACCGTCAGCACCGCGGTGACCGTCGCCGCCGTCGTCCCCGGCGTCACCAGGCGCATCACCCACGGCAGGATCCACACGCCGATCACCGCGCCGCCCACGAACCCGGCGAGCGACACACAGCCGGCCACCAGCCCACGCCGGTAGCCGGACCCGGCGTAGGCCAGGATCACCAGCAACAGCACCAAGTCGAGCAGGTCCACGGAGCCGCCTTTCTCTCGGACCCCTCAAGGGGCGTCTCCTAGTACGCGCGGGACGGTCCCGGTGATCAGCCGCGCGCGGCCGGCCGAGCGGAGGCCGCCGCGTACGCGTGTACCCACAGAAACGCCACGGACCGGGACGATGGTTCCACCGAGTGGCACAGCGCATATCGCGGACGATGTCGTGCGCCCCGACAGTGGGACCATGTGTGTCTTCAGACCCGGCTTTCGAAGAGTGCGTGGGAAACGAGAACGGCGTTTCCCACGGGTGCCGAGCCCCGTGCTGGTGCTGCTGGCCTGTCTGCCCGGGTTCACCGCCCTCGTCGCGCTGGCGCTGTACGCGGGCGGTGGCGACGGCGCCGCGACGGCCTCCCTCGCCGCCCGGCCCGAGCACCCGGCCCTCAGCCAGAGCCCGCACGCCGTCCACACCGCGGCGAAACCGCGCATCGTGCCGCGCTCCGGCTGGCTGGACGCCACCGCCTCGCACCCGCAGCCGCCGCCGCGCTACGACGACAAGGTCGTCGCCGTCTTCATCCACCACACGGACTCGCCCAACGGCTACGCCTGCGCCGACGCGCCCCGCATCATCCGCTACCTGTACTCGGGCCAGACCGGCGCCCGCGACTGGGACGACATCGGCTACAACTTCGTCGTCGACCGCTGCGGCACCATCTACGAGGGCCGCGCGGGCGGTGTCGACCGCGCCGTCACCGGCGCCCACACCCAGGGCTTCAACCACCGCACCGCCGGCATCGCCGCGCTGGGCACCTTCACGGACGGGGTGGCCGTGCCCAAGGCGATGACCGACTCGATCGCCGCGCTGGCCGCCTGGAAGCTGGGCCTGGCCGACATCGACCCGCGCATCAAGGTGCGCCTCGTGTCCAGCAACAACCTCAGCCGGTACCCGGCCGGCCAGGCCGCCATGCTGCCCGCCCTGGCGGCGCACCAGGACGGCTTCATGACCAGCTGCCCCGGCGCGGCCCTCATCGCCAAGCTGCCGGCCATCCGGCAGGCGGCGGCACGGCTCCAGGGCAGGACACCCACAGCGACGCCACAGACGGGCCGCAGGGTCCTCAGATGACGGCGGCCTACGGTCGGTGGCGACAGCAGCCGACCGGAGGCGGGGAACTCATGAGCAGCAGGCGTACGACCGACCGCCGCACGGACACCACGGAGCGGGACGCCGGCCGCCCGGGGGCCGCGCGCAGCCCGTGGGCGGTGCTCTGCGCGGTCGCGACCGTCGTCCTGGGACCGGCCGCGGTGACCGCGTCCGCCCTCGACCAGGCCAACAGGGCACCGCTGCACCACGCGGTGAACGCCGAGCAGCCGCAGGCGTACCTCCCCTCGGACCCGGGCCGCCGGCGCGCGTCCGTGTGAACACCGCTCGAGGTCGGTACGAGCGGCTAGCCCCGGAAGCGGTCCCACAGTCTGGGGTAGCGCTCCGCGAGGGCCTGCTCGCTCTCGAAGTCGATCGGCGCGCCCTCGGGCTCCGCGGGCGGGGCCGGGATGCCCAGGTCCGGGGCGACGGTGCCGGTGAGCTGCTCGTAGGCCTCGTCGGCCGCGAAACCGAGCTCCTCGCCGTCGCCGTCGATCTCCTCGTCGAACTCGCCCAGCAGGTCGGCCAGCGAGTCCGGGCCGTGCAGCGCGCCCTCGAAGACGTCCCGGCCCTGGCCGATCAGCCAGCACCGGAAGAAGTCGAACGCGTCGTCACTGGCCCCGTCGAGCAGCACCCAGGCGGCCCCCCACAGGTCCCAGGTGTAGGCGCGGTTGTAGCGGGACTCGAAGTGACGTGCGAAGTCGAGCACCGAGTCCGGGTCCAGCCGCAGCAGTCGGTCCGTCAGCACGTCGGCCTGCTCCTCGGGGTCGCCGTCGGCGGCCTCGCGGGCGGTGTCCACGAGTTCCCAGAACTCCGTCTCGTCCATCACGGGTCCAGCATCGTGCCTGGCGGAGGGCGACGCACGTGGAGTGCGGCGGATCGTTATGAGCGGTACAGCCCGGCGAACCGCGCCGCGTCCCGCGCGAACCGCTCCCGCAGCCCCGCGGGCGCCAGCACCTCGACCTCGGGCCCGAGCCCGGTGAGCTGACCGTGGGCGACCTCCTCGGACTCCACCGGCAGGGTCGCCGTCACCCAGCCGTCCCGGTCCGGGGCGCCCGCGGCCGCCAGCGCCCGCCGGGCGGCGCGCGGATCGACGGCGTACGGCAGTCTGCGTATGCCTTCGCCGGACAGCCGCACCACGACCTCGGCCCGCAGCAGGGAGCGCGCGAACTGCTCGGCGCGCTCCTGCCAGAAGGCGGGCAGGTCGAACGCCTCGTCGCGGGTGAAGCGCTCCTCGTGGGCGGCCACCGCCGTGAACCGGTCGATCCGGTAGACCCGCAGGGCGCCGCCGTCCGCCACCCGCGCGCACAGGTACCAGACGCCCGCCTTGAGCACGAGCCCGTACGGCTCCAGCTCCCGCTCGACCTCCTGCCCGACCTCCTGCTCGGTCTCCCTCTCGGTCTTCCGCCCGACCTCCCGCCCGGCGTCCCGGGCGGGCTCCCGTCCGGCCACGGGCCCGGCCCGCCCACCGCGCTCCGTGCGCCGGTAGCGGGCCGTGATCCGTCGGTCGTCCCACACGGCGTCCGCCACGGCGGGCAGCAGCCCGGGCGTGGCGGGCTCGGCGAACCAGTTGGGGGCGTCGAGGTGGAAGCGCTGCGCCGCCGAACGCGAGGCGTCCCGCAGCGAGGGCAGCAGCGCCGCCGACACCTTCAGCCGGGCGGCCGAGGCCGCGTCCTCCAGCCCCATCTCCCGCAGCGCCCCCGGCACCCCGCTCAGGAACAGCGCCTCGGCCTCGCCGCGGGCCAGCCCGGTCAGCCGCGTACGGTATCCGCCGACCAGCCGGTACCCGCCGGCCCGCCCCCGCTCCGCGTACACCGGGACCCCCGCCTCGGACAGGGCCTGCGCGTCCCGGGTGACGGTCCGCTCCGAGACCTCCAGCTCCCCGGCCAGCTCGGCGGCGGTCATGGAGCTCCGGGACTGGAGCAGCAGGACCATCTTGATCAGCCGGGCAGCGCGCATACCGTCATGATGCCGGGCCCCACCGACAGCGCGGGGGACGCGTCCGGGGCACATGACAGTGGAGGGGCACGGCGGTCGGTCGCCGTGCCCCTCCACCGGATCCAGTGTTACAGGCCGTACCGGTCCCGTGCTTCCTTCACCGCGGTCGCCTTGACCTCACCGCGCCGGGCGAGCTGCGCCAGCGCCGCGACGACGACCGACTGGGCGTCGACGCCGAAGTGGCGGCGGGCCGCCTCGCGGGTGTCCGACAGGCCGAAGCCGTCGGCGCCCAGCGACGACCAGTCCTGCTCGACCCACTGCGCGATCTGGTCGGGGACCTGGCGCATGTAGTCGGAGACCGCGAGCACCGGGCCCTCGGCGCCGTGCAGCGCCTGACGGACGTACGGGACGCGCTCCTCGCCGCGCAGCAGGGCCGCGTCGGCCTCCAGCGCGTCGCGGCGCAGCTCGGTCCAGGACGTGGCGGACCAGACGTCCGCGGCCACGCCCCACTCCTCGGCGAGCATCCGCTGCGCCTGGAGGGTCCAGTGGATGGCCGTGCCGGAGCCCAGCAGCTGGACGCGCGGGGGGTTGGCCCCGGCCACGTTCAGACCCGCCGACTCCGCCGTGTTGAAGCGGTACAGGCCCTTGACGATGCCCTCGTCGATGCCGAGGCCGGACGGCTTGGCCGGCTGCGGCATCGGCTCGTTGTAGACGGTGAGGTAGTAGAAGACGTTCGGGTCCTCGCCCGGGGCGGCCTCGCCGTACATGCGGCGCAGACCGTCCTTGACGATCGTCGCGACCTCGTAGGCGAAGGCCGGGTCGTACGTCAGGGCCGCCGGGTTGGTCGCGGCGATGACGGGGGAGTGGCCGTCCGCGTGCTGGAGGCCCTCACCGGTCAGCGTGGTGCGACCGGCCGTGGCGCCGACCAGGAAGCCGCGGCCGAGCTGGTCGGCGAGCTGCCACATCTGGTCGGCGGTGCGCTGCCAGCCGAACATCGAGTAGAAGATGTAGAACGGGATCATCGCTTCGCCGTGCGTGGCGTACGCGGTGGACGCGGCGATGAAGTCGGCCATCGAACCGGCCTCGGTGATCCCCTCGTTGAGGATCTGGCCGTTCTTGGCCTCCTTGTAGTACATCAGCTGGTCGCGGTCGACCGGCTCGTACGTCTGGCCCTTGGGCGAGTAGATGCCCAGCGACGGGAAGAGCGACTCCATACCGAAGGTGCGCGCCTCGTCGGGGACGATCGGCACCCAGCGCCTGCCCGTCTCCTTGTCGCGGACCAGGTCCTTGATCAGGCGGACGAAGGCCATGGTGGTGGCGACGTTCTGGGAGCCGGAGCCCTTGTCGAAGGAGGCGAACGCCTTCTCGGCGGGGGCCGGCAGCGGGGCGAGCGCGTGCGTGCGGCGGGCCGGGGCGGGTCCGCCGAGCGCCGCGCGGCGCTCCTGGAGGTAGCGCACCTCGGGGGCGTCCGCGCCCGGGTGGCCGTAGGGGACCACGCCGTCGGCGAACTTGCTGTCCGGGATGGGGAGTTCGAGCAGGTCGCGCATCGTCTTGAACTCGTCCACCGTCAGCTTCTTCATCTGGTGGTTGGCGTTCTTCGACGCGAAGCCCTCGCCCAGGGTGTGGCCCTTGACGGTCTGCGCCAGGATGACGGTCGGCGCGCCCTTGAACTCCAGCGCCGCCCGGTAGGCCGCGTAGACCTTGCGGGACTCGTGGCCGCCGCGGGAGAGGTGGAAGCAGTCGAGGATCTTGTCGTCGCTCAGCAGCTTCGCCATCTCGACGAGCGCCGGGTCCTTGCCGAAGAAGTCCTCGCGGATGTAGGCGGCGCCGCGCGTCTGGTACGTCTGCACCTGGGCGTCGGGTACCTCGCGCAGTCGGCGTACGAGCGCGCCGGTGGTGTCCAGCTGGAACAGCTCGTCCCAGGCGGTGCCCCAGAGCGACTTGACGACGTTCCAGCCCGCGCCGCGGAACTGGGCCTCCAGCTCCTGCACGATCTTGAAGTTCGCGCGGACCGGGCCGTCGAGGCGCTGGAGGTTGCAGTTGATGACGAAGGTCAGGTTGTCCAGACCCTCGCGGGAGGCGAGCGCGAGAGCCGCCGTCGACTCGGGCTCGTCCATCTCGCCGTCGCCGAGGAACGCCCAGACGTGGGAGTCGGAGACGTCCTTGATACCGCGCGCCGTCAGGTAGCGGTTGAAGCGGGCCTGGTAGATCGCCGACAGCGGGCCGAGGCCCATGGAGACCGTCGGGAACTCCCACAGCCAGGGCAGCCGCCGCGGGTGCGGGTAGGAGGGCAGGCCGTTGCCGGCCGCCTCCTGGCGGAAGTTGTCGAGGTGGTGCTCGTTCAGCCGGCCGTCGAGGAAGGCGCGGGCGTAGATGCCGGGGGAGGCGTGGCCCTGGATGTAGAGCTGGTCGCCCGAGCCGTCGGCCTCCTTGCCCCGGAAGAAGTGGTTGAAGCCGGTCTCGTACAGCCAGGCCGCGGAGGCGAAGGTGGCGATGTGGCCGCCGACGCCGTGCTTCGCGCCGCGGGTCACCATGGCGGCCGCGTTCCAGCGGTTCCACGCGGTGATGCGGGCTTCCATCTCCGGGTCACCGGGCACGGTCGGCTCGGCGGCGGTCGGGATGGTGTTGACGTAGTCCGTCTCCAGGAGCTTGGGCAGCGCGATGCCGTTGCCCTCGGCACGCTCCAGCGTGCGGCGCATCAGGTATGCCGCACGGTGCGGCCCGGCCGCCTCGGCGACCGCGTCCAGCGAGGCCTGCCACTCGGCGGTCTCCTCCGGGTCACGGTCCGGGAGCTGGTCGAGCGCGCTCGGCTGGATGGCGTTGGGGTCGGTCATTACGCCGCCTTCCTCAGTCGAAGGGGGTTCCCTGTGAGGTCTTTCGGGGGGTTGCCCTTGGTCTTTGGCAGGACAGGGCATGGGCTTTCTGGTGGAAGCCCGTCGGTGACTCTAACCCCCTGATCGATGATCGATCAAAGAGTCGAGGGCAAAATCTCTTGATGACGAGAAAGTCGGCACCGCGTGCCCTTCGGGCAGGCACGCGGTGCCGACTTTTTTCGCTGATTCCGCTCGGATTCCCGCAGGTGAGCGCGGCTGTGCTCGGCTGCGCCCGGTCGTGTCAGGGGCGTGTCAGGGGGGTGTCAGGGGCGCGGAGCGCAGCCCAGGACGTGGGCCTTCACGAGCTCCGCGATACGCGGGTCGCGGCGCAGGAACGCCTGCACCAGCTCCTCGTGCTCCTCGGCGTACGACTGCTGCACCGTCCCCAGCCAGCGGATCGACAGCGCCGTGAACACCTCGATGCCGAGCCCCTCCCAGGTGTGCAGCAGCACCGAGTTGCCGGCCGCCCGCACCAGCTCCCGGTGGAAGCCCACGGTGTGCCGCACCTGGGCCGTGCCGTCCGCCTTGCGGTCGGCCTCGTACAGCGCGGCGACATGCGGCTCCAGGGCCGAGCAGTCCGCCGCCAGCCGGTCCGCCGCCAGCTCCGCCGCGATGGCCTCCAGACCGGCCCGAACGGGATAGCTCTCCTCCAGATCGGCCGCGGTCAGGTTGCGCACCCGTACGCCCTTGTTGGGCGCCGACTCGATCAGCCGCAGCGACTCCAGTTCGCGCAGCGCCTCGCGCACCGGCGTCTGGCTGACCTCCAGCTCGGTCGCGATCCGCCGCTCCACGATCCGCTCGCCCGGCTGCCAGCGCCCGCTGACGATCCCCTCCACGATGTGCTCGCGGATCTGTTCGCGCAGCGAGTGGACGACGGGCGCGGTCATGAGAGCTCCTTAGGGAGGGACCCACAGGCCCCCGGGGGCGTTTGACCATTAGACAATAAGGCCGCGGACACGTCCCGCAGGGGCGCATCGGGGCGCTTTCGCGCAGGTGAGACGAGGCTTACACGCTGTCCACGGCCGTTGACCCGCCGGACATACGCCGGTGCCCCCGGCCGGAGGTTCCGGCCGGGGGCACCGTGGGAGCGCCGTGCGAGGACTGCTCCTCCAAGCCTCCCGCAAGGACTACAGGCCGAGCTCGATCTCGAACTCGCCGGCCTCCAGGATCGCCTTGACCGCGGTCAGGTAACGCGCGGCGTCGGCACCGTCCACCAGGCGGTGGTCGTAGGACAGGGTCAGGTACGTCATGTCGCGGACGCCGATGACCGTGCCCTCCTCCGTCTCGATGACGGCCGGGCGCTTGACCGTGGCACCGATGCCCAGGATCGCGACCTGGTTCGGCGGCACGATGATCGTGTCGAACAGCGCGCCGCGCGAGCCGGTGTTGGAGATGGTGAAGGTCGCGCCGGACAGCTCGTCCGGGGTGATCTTGTTGGCGCGGACCTTGCCCGCCAGGTCGGCGGTGGCCTTGGCGATGCCGGCGATGTTCAGGTCGCCCGCACCCTTGATGACCGGGGTCATCAGGCCCTTCTCCGAGTCCACCGCGATACCGATGTTCTCGGAGTCGAAGTAGGTGATCGTGCCCTCGGCCTCGTTGATCCGGGCGTTGATGACCGGGTGGGCCTTCAGCGCCTGGGCCGCCGCCTTCACGAAGAACGGCATCGGGGAGAGCTTGACGCCCTCGCGGGCCACGAAGGAGTCCTTCGCCTGCGCGCGCAGCTTCATCAGACGGGTGATGTCGACCTCGACGACCGAGGACAGCTGGGCCTGCTCGTGCAGGGCCTTGACCATGTTGTCGCCGATGACCTTGCGGATGCGAGGCATCTTGACGGTCTGGCCGCGCAGCGGGGAGACCTCCAGCGCCGGGGTCTTGCGGGCGGCCGGGGCGGCGGCGGCCGGAGCCGGGGCAGCGGCGGCGGCCTTCGCGGCCTCGGCGGCGGCGAGGACGTCCTGCTTGCGGATACGGCCGCCGACGCCGGTGCCCTTGACGGCGGACAGTTCGACACCGTTCTCGGCGGCGAGCTTGCGCACCAGCGGGGTCACGTAGGCGCCGTCGTCACCGGCGGTGGCGGCCGGGGCCGGGGCGACCGGCGCGGGGGCGACCGGCGCGGGGGCCGGAGCGGCGACCGGGGCCGGAGCCGCGACCGGAGCAGGGGCGGCGACCGGGGCGGGCGCGGGGGCCGGAGCGGCCGGAGCCACCGGGGCGGCGGGGGCCGGAGCGGCGGCGGGCGCCGGGGCGGCGGGGGCCGGAGCCGCGGGGGCCGGAACCTCAGCCACGGCCGGGGTGGCGCCAGCCGCTCCGATGACGGCGAGCTTGGCGCCGACCTCGGCGGTCTCGTCCTCGCCGACCACGATCTCCAGCAGCACGCCGGAGACGGGCGCCGGGATCTCGGTGTCGACCTTGTCCGTGGAGACCTCGAGCAGGGGCTCGTCCTCCGAGACCTCCTCGCCGACCTCCTTCAGCCAGCGGGTGACGGTGCCCTCGGTGACGGACTCGCCGAGCGCGGGCAGGACCACGTCCGTGCCCGAGGCGCCGGCGGCCGGGGCGGCGGCCGGCGCCGCAGCGGGGGCGGGGGCGGCGGCCGGGGCGGGGGCCTCGGCCACGGGGGCCGGGGCGGCGGCCGGAGCCGCAGCCGGCTCGGCGGCCGGAGCGGGGGCGGCGGCGGGCGAGCCCGTGCCGTCGTCGATGACGGCGAGCTCGGCGCCGACCTCGACGGTCTCGTCCTCGGCGACCTTGATGGAGGACAGCACACCGGAGACGGGGGAGGGGATCTCGGTGTCGACCTTGTCGGTCGAGACCTCGAGCAACGGCTCGTCGACCTCGACGCGCTCACCCTCGGCCTTCAGCCAGCGGGTGACGGTGCCCTCGGTGACGCTCTCGCCGAGCGCCGGAAGGGTTACGGAAACCGCCATGGTTTCGGTTGCTCCTAACGAATTGCGGAAGTCTGTGTGTGGCGTCTTCGACCGAGGGTCAGTCGTGCGCGTGCAGGGGCTTGCCGGCCAGCGCCAGGTGGGCCTCGCCGAGCGCCTCGTTCTGCGTCGGGTGGGCGTGGATGAGCTGGGCCACCTCGGCGGGCAGCGCCTCCCAGTTGTAGATCAGCTGGGCCTCGCCGACCTGCTCGCCCATCCGGTCGCCGACCATGTGGACGCCGACCACGGCGCCGTCCTTCACCTGGACGAGCTTGATCTCGCCGGAGGTGTTCAGGATCTTGCTCTTGCCGTTGCCGGCCAGGCTGTACTTGAGCGCGACGACCTTGTCCGCGCCGTAGATCTCCTTGGCCTTGGCCTCGGTGATGCCCACGGAGGCGACCTCGGGGTGGCAGTAGGTCACCCGGGGGACACCGTCGTAGTCGATCGGGACGACCTTCTGGCCGGCCAGGCGCTCGGCGACCAGCATGCCCTCGGCGAAGCCGACGTGCGCGAGCTGGAGCGTCGGGACCAGGTCGCCGACGGCGGAGACGGTGGGAACGTTCGTACGCATGTACTCGTCGACCAGGACGTAGCCGCGGTCCATCGCGACGCCCTGCTCCTCGTAGCCGAGGCCGGCCGAGACCGGGCCGCGGCCGACGGCGACGAGGAGGACCTCGGCCTCGAACTCCTTGCCGTCCGCGAGGGTGACCTTGACGCCGTTCTGGGTGTACTCGGCCTTGGAGAAGAAGGTGCCCAGGTTGAACTTGATGCCGCGCTTGCGGAACGCGCGCTCAAGAAGCTTGGAGGAGTTCTCGTCCTCGACCGGGACGAGGTGCTTGAGGCCCTCGATGACGGTCACGTCGGCACCGAAGGACTTCCACGCCGAGGCGAACTCGACGCCGATGACGCCGCCGCCCAGGATGATCGCGGACTGCGGCACGCGGTCCAGGACGAGGGCGTGGTCCGAGGAGATGATGCGGTTGCCGTCGATCTCCAGGCCCGGCAGCGACTTCGGCACGGAGCCGGTCGCCAGCAGGACGTGGCGGCCCTGGACGCGCTGGCCGTTCACGTCGACGGAGGTGGGGGAGGACAGCCGGCCCTCGCCCTCGATGTACGTCACCTTGCGGGACGCGATGAGACCCTGGAGGCCCTTGTACAGGCCCGAGATGACCCCGTCCTTGTACTTGTGGACGGCCGGTACGTCGATGCCCTCGAAGGTGGCCTTGACGCCGAACTGCGCGCTCTCGCGGGCCTGGTCGGCGATCTCGCCCGCGTGCAGCAGGGCCTTGGTGGGGATGCAACCCCGGTGCAGGCAGGTACCGCCGACCTTGTCCTTCTCGATCAGGGCGACGTCCAGACCCAGCTGCGCCCCGCGCAGGGCCGCGGCGTAACCACCGCTGCCACCGCCGAGGATCACTAGGTCGAAAACGGTGCTGGCGTCGTTCGCCACGTCACGTCCTCCATGCATGTGCGCCACGCCGGTCTCCAGTGACCGGTCGGCGGCTGGTGTCCGGCCGCTCTTTTGCGTTCGGCCCTTCGGTGGGGGCCCTGTCCTGCCGAGCCCCATCTTCGCACTTGTCGAGGGTGGACGAGACGCGGGGCCTGAGTGTGAGGCGTCCCACGTCCGGTCGTGGCGACCGGGGGAGCGCTCCCCCGAACGGCCGGGGGACCGCGCCGATCAGCGGCTGGGCCGCGGGTCCGCGGCCGGCCGCACCCGGTCCGCACCGCCGTACCCGGAGGTGGGCGGGGCGGGCCGAGTGATCAGACGCACAGTCCCCCTGCCGGAGCGGGCCGCGGTCCTCAGCCGAGGTCGCCGGCCGCCGTGAGCTCGGCGAGACGCACCAGGGTGCGCACCGCGCTGCCGGTACCGCCCTTGGGCGTGTAACCGAAGGGCCCGCCCTCGTTGAAGGCCGGTCCCGCGATGTCGAGGTGCGCCCAGGTGATGCCCTCGCCGACGAACTCGCGCAGGAAGAGGCCGGCGACCAGGCCGCCGCCCATCCGCTCGCCCATGTTGGCGATGTCGGCGGTGGGGGAGTCCATGCCCTTGCGCAGGTGCTCCGGCAGCGGCATCGGCCAGGCCGGCTCGCCGACCTCCTCGGCGGCCTCGTGCAGCGCGCTGCGGAAGGAGTCGTCGTTCGCCATGATGCCGAAGGTGCGGCTGCCCAGCGCCAGCACCATCGCGCCGGTCAGGGTCGCCACGTCCACGACGGCGTCGGGCTTCTCCTGGGAGGCCGCCCACAGCGCGTCGGCGAGGACCAGGCGGCCCTCGGCGTCGGTGTTGAGGACCTCGACGGTCTTGCCGCTGTACATGCGCAGCACGTCACCCGGACGGGTGGCGGAACCCGACGGCATGTTCTCGGCCAGCGCCAGCCAGCCGGTGACGTTGACCTCCAGGCCCAGGCGGGCGGCCGCGACGACCGCGGCGAACACGGCGGCGGCACCGCTCATGTCGCACTTCATCGTCTCGTTGTGACCGGCGGGCTTCAGCGAGATGCCGCCCGAGTCGTAGGTGATGCCCTTGCCGACGAAGGCGAGGTGCTTGTCCGCCTTCGAGGAGGTGTACGAGAGCTTGACCAGGCGCGGGCCGGAGGCGGAGCCCCTGCCGACGCCGAAGATGCCGCCGTAGCCGCCCTTCTCCAGGGCCTTCTCGTCGAGCACCTGCACCTTGAGGCCGTGCTCCTTGGCCGCGGCCTGGGCGATGGCGGCGAAGGCCGCCGGGTCCAGGTCGTTCGGCGGCATGTTGATCAGGTCGCGGGCGCGGTTGAGCTCCTCGGTGACGGCCGTGGCGCGCTCGACGGCGGCCTTGTGCTCCTTGTCGCGGGACCTGCCGCCGAGCAGCGCGGCCTCGGCCAGCGGGGCCTTGCCGGCCCGGGCCTTGGCGTCCTTGCCGTTCTCCTTGTAGGCGGTGAAGGCGTACGCGCCGAGCAGCACGCCCTCGGCGATCGCGCCCAGGGCGGCGGCGTCGGTGAGGGGCAGCGCGAAGGCGGCCTTCTTGACCCCGGTGAGGGTGCGGGCGGCCACGCCGGCGGCCCTGCGCAGCGCCTCGGCGTCGTAGGCGGCGTCCTTCTCGGGCTGCGCGCCCAGGCCGACCGCCACCACGAGGGGGGCCTTGAAGCCCGTCGGTGCGGGCAGCTTCGTCACCTCGCCCTCGGCACCGGAGGCGCCGAGGGTCTCGAGGACGCCGGCGAGCCTGCCGTCGTAAGCCTGGTCCACGGCCTCGGCGCCCGGTGCGACGACCGGACCCTTCGAGCCCTTGGCGACACCGATCACGATGGCGTCGGCCCGGAGACCGGGCGCCGCGGCGGTGCTGAGAGTGAGAGCAGTCACGGTGGTGGAATCTCGCTTCCGGTGAGGAGTGTCTGTGGCCGAACTGTGTGGGTCGACCTGGCCCGTGTGCCGACCTGGCGGGCCGGCGGGAGCGGTCTCCACCAGGGCCCTCACCGGTGCGGCGGACCGGTGCGGACGTCTGGGAGGAGCCTACGCGCGTAAGGGCTTTCGCTCATTCCTGCGGGCGTTCACCCGTCGGTGGCGTCGTCGTCACTTCCCGATCCTCGCACTCCCCGCCCCGGGCCACACCCGGCGGGTCGCGAACGGCCTCGCGCCGCCCGGACCGCGCCACGGGCGGGCCGCCGCAGGCGTCGCCGTCGGGGCCCGGTCCGTGGCGCCTTCCGGGGCGCGGCCCGCGAGCCGCCGTCGCGCCGACTCCCGTACGGCCCGGCGGAGTTCGCTACGAAGCCGGTGCCGCCTCGGGAGCGGGCGTGGACGCGGCTCGGCCGCGGCCGAGCCCGAACCCGGTCACCGCCGTGCCGGCCACCCGGTCGGCGAGGGAGCGGCGGCCGGGCAGCAGGACCGGCAGGGCGTTGAGGAAGAAGACGGCGACCGCCACCGCCCACATCGTCAGCGACAGCAGGAAGCGGCCCTCGACGAGCAGCACGCAGGCGACGGCGTACACCGCGACGTCCGCGGCGGTGGTCACCGCGGCCCGCAGCGCGGCCCGGCGCGGGGCGGTGCGGTCGACCTTCAGGCCGAGCAGGCCCTTGCCGAGGGTGCGTCCGGCCAGGGCGAGACAGGCCCACTGGTAGAGGAAGGTGGCGACGACCAGCACGCCGAAGGCCTCCTCGACGTACCGCACCGCCTTGTTCCACAGGGACAGCCCGAAGTGCTCCCCGGCGCCGACGACGTCGCCGCGCGAGGCCAGCAGGTCGAGGCCGCCGCGGGTGGCGAGTTCGGGCACGTCGGTGACGAGCCCGGAGATCCGGTGGAAGGTGAGCACCGCGAGCGCCGACGCCCCCGCGAGCACCAGCGCGAAATCGATGAACCAGGCCATGGCGCGGCGCAGTTTCGGCACGAACGTCCCCCGATCGTGATCATCCGTCCGTGTGAGGCGCAACAGACTAGTACGTCGCAGGCCGCGCTCCGTTCGAGGGGCGAGCGCCGGCCGACGGCGAACCAGGGCGTGTTTCGAAAGTCCCGTCTGCCCGGCGGCGTCTGGCACGCACTCCCCCAGAGGGGGCACCCCCAGCCGCGTTGTCGGGATCACTCCGATACGTCCAGTATCGGGGTGATCCTCCGTCTTGCGATCGCACGCACCAGACGCCGCCGGGCCCGCCCTTCGGGCGGACGACGCCACTTTCGAAACACGCCCTAGTGTTCCGAGTCGGGAATTCTGTTCAGATATGAGGCGAGGCGTTCGAGGATCTCGTCCGCAGTCTTCGTCCAGACGTAGGGCTTGGGGTCGGTGTTCCAGGCGGCGATCCAGTTGCGGATGTCCTTCTCCAGGGCCTGGACGGACCTGTGGACGCCTCGCCTTATCTGCTTGTTGGTCAGTTCGGCGAACCAGCGCTCGACGAGGTTCAGCCAGGACGAGCCGGTCGGCGTGAAGTGCAGATGGAACCGGGGGTGGGCCAGCAGCCACTTCTTGATCGCAGGGGTCTTGTGGGTGGCGTAGTTGTCGCAGATCAGGTGGATATCCAGACCGGCAGGCACCTCTTTGTCGAGCTTGATCAGGAACTTCTTGAACTCCTCCGCCCGATGTCTGCGGTGCAGGGAGCCGATCACTTTGCCGGTGGCGACCTCGAGCGCGGCGAACAGCGTGGTGGTGCCGGCACGGACGTAGTCGTGGGTCGCCCGCTCGGGAACCCCGGGCATCATCGGCAGCACGGGCTGGGACCGGTCCAGTGCCTGGATCTGCGACTTCTCGTCGACGCAGAACACCAGGGCCCGCTCGGGCGGGTCCAG
>NZ_JBVJMD010000035.1:0-90676 GCF_055584385.1 Streptomyces sp. NPDC104096 | reverse complement strand
ACGCCCGGTTACATTCCGAACCCGGAAGCTAAGCCTCACAGCGCCGATGGTACTGCAGGGGGGACCCTGTGGGAGAGTAGGACGCCGCCGAACAAATTTTATGGAAAACCCCCGTGCCATTCGGCACGGGGGTTTTCTGCGTTTGAGGCCGAGTGGCGTCATGTCGCATGTGATCGGGTGGGCGAGCCCTTCAGTTCAGAGAGGCTCGCCCAGCCGTCGTCTCAAAGGCGTCCTGCCGATTTCAGCGCCAGGTATGCGTCCGCCAGCGCGGGAGCCAGTTCATCGGGGGTCGCGTCGACGACCGTGACCCCGTGGCGACGGAGCTGGTCGGCAGTACGCCGGCGTTCCGACTGGGACTGGGCGGCCGCAGCGGATTCGTAGACCGCGTCGACGGAACCGCGGGCCGTCGCCAGACGGGCGATGCTCGGATCGGCGACGGACGCCACCATCACCGTATGGCGCTGAGTGAGCCGACCGAGGACCGGGAGCAGCCCTTCCTCCATCGGAGCCGCGTCGAGCGTCGTGAGCAGCACGATCAGGGAGCGGCGAGGGGCCGTACGCAGGGCTGTCGCCGTAAGGGCCCGGGCGTTCGTCTCGACCAGTTCGGGTTCGAGCGTGGCCATCGCCTCCACCAGGGAAGGCAGGACGTCACGTGCGCTTCGGCCCTGGACGAGGGCACGGACCCGGCGGTCGTAGGCGAGCATGCCGACCCGGTCACCGGCGCGGGATGCCAGGGCGGCGAGCAGCAGCGCCGCGTCCATCGAGGCGTCCAGACGAGGGACGTCGCCCACGCGGCCCGCCGAAGTGCGGCCGGTGTCGAGCACCAGCAGGATGTGGCGGTCGCGTTCGGGACGCCAGGTGCGGACGGCGACCGTGGTGTGCCGGGCGGTGGCGCGCCAGTCGATGGAGCGGGTGTCGTCGCCGGGCACGTACTCGCGCAGGCTGTCGAACTCCGTGCCCTCGCCCCGCGTGAGCAGGCTGGTGCGTCCGTCGAGCTCGCGCAGGCGGGCGAGCTTGGACGGGAGGTGTCTGCGGCTGGTGAAAGGGGGAAGGACGCGCACCGTCCAGGGGACCCGGTGGGTGCCCTGGCGGGAGAAGAGACGCAAGGGACCGTAGGAGCGGATCGTCACCCGGTCCGCCTGACGGTCGCCTCGACGGGTGGGGCGCAGCCGGGTGGTGACACGCCGGCGCTCGCCCGCGGGGATCGTCAGGAGGTGACGGGAGGCGGGCCCCTCCGTGCCGGGTTGCCAACTGCTCGGCGGCCAGGCGTCCCGGAGCTGCGCGCGCAGCGGCCGATCGGTGGGGTTGGTGACAGTGAGGGTCACGTCGGCGGCCTCGCCCAGACGCACGGAGGTGTCGCCGGAACGGGTCAGGCCGAGACGCCGTACCGGCGCCGCGAGGGCGAAGTCGCAGGCGCACGCCACCGCCACGGAGGCGTTCACGGCGAGGACGCCCGTCCAGCCGGGGGCCCAGACGCCGAGGGGGACCGAGCCGAGGGCCGCGAGCAGTGCGGCGCGTCCGGTGAACCCCATCAGCGCGGGACGGGGACGTGGGCGAGGATCGCGTTGATGACGGAGTCGGCCGTCACACCCTCCATCTCCGCCTCGGGGCGCAGCTGGACGCGGTGCCGGAGGGTGGGCAGGGCCAGGGCCTTCACGTCGTCGGGGATGACGTAGTCGCGGCCCGTGAGCCAGGCCCACGCGCGCGAGGTGGACAGCAGGGCGGTGGCACCGCGCGGGGAGACGCCGAGGGTGAGGGAGGGGGAGTCGCGGGTGGCGCGGCAGATGTCCACGACGTAGGCGGTGATCTCGGGGGAGACGGTCGTCTTGGCGACCGCGGCGCGCGCGGCTTCCAGGTCGGCCGCGTTCGCGACGGGGCGTACGCCCGCGGCGCGCAGGTCGCGCGGGTTGAAGCCCTCGGCGTGCCGGGTCAGTACGTCGATCTCGTCCTGGCGGGAGGGCAGCGGGATCGTCAGTTTGAGCAGGAAGCGGTCCAGTTGGGCTTCGGGCAGCGGGTACGTGCCCTCGTACTCGACCGGGTTCTGGGTCGCGGCGACCAGGAAGGGGTCGGGGAGGGGACGCGGGGTGCCGTCCACCGTGACCTGGCGTTCCTCCATGGCTTCGAGGAGGGACGACTGGGTCTTGGGCGGGGTGCGGTTGATCTCGTCGGCGAGCAGGAGGTTGGTGAAGACCGGGCCGGGCTGGAAGGAGAACTCGGCGCTGCGGGTGTCGTAGACCAGAGAGCCCGTCACATCACTCGGCATCAGGTCGGGAGTGAACTGGACGCGCTTGGTGTCTAGTTCGAGCGCGGCGGCGAGGGTGCGGACGAGCAACGTTTTGGCGACTCCGGGGACTCCTTCGAGGAGAACGTGTCCGCGGCAGAGGAGGGCGACGACCAGACCGGTCACGGCGGGGTCCTGGCCGACCACCGCTTTGGCGATCTCGGCGCGCAGGGCTTCCAGGGAGGCCCGGGCGCTGCCCTGGTCCCCGGTGTACCCGGCGTTGTCAGTGGTCGGGTCCATCATGAACGGCGTACCTCTCTTTCGAGGGCGTCGAGTTGGTCGGCAAGTGCGATCAGGGCCGTGTCGTCGCTGGGCGGCGGGCCGAAGAGGAGGGAGTGCAACTGTCCTTCGCCGTCCAGGTGGGCGGAGAGCGCGGGGAGCAGGGCCTCGGGTGCGTGCGCCTGGGCCACGGGGACGCCCACGAGGGGGGCGAGGCGGGTGCGGGTGGTGGAGCGGAGAGCGGTGGCCGCGCGGTCGCGGGCGTTCGCTCTGCGGTAGAGGCGGGCGCGGCCTTCGACGGTCTCGGAGGCGCGGATCGCCACGGGGAGATTTTCGGGCACCAGGGGGCCGAGGCGGCGTGCCCGCCACAGGGCGGCCACGGCTGCGGCGACGAAGAGCTGCAAGGTGCCCCACAGCCAGCCGGACGGGAGCAGGTCCAGGAAGCTCTCCTGGCCGCCCTGGTCGGTTGCCGAGTCGTCCGCCGGTGAGGGGAGATACCAGGTCAGATGGGGGCGCGAGCCGAGGAGTTGAAGCGCGAGCGAGGCGTTGCCCTGCTCGTCGAGGGTGTCGTTGTAGAGGATGTCCGGTGCGCCGAGCACGACGGTGTCGCCGCTGCCGGACGCGTCCGGGACCCGCACCAGGGTGGCCAGGCGTTCGCTGGGGTAGCACTCGTCGGCGTCGTGGTGAGTGGTGGTGTAGCGGATGCCGCCGGTGTCCGCGGTGCCCGCGCGTCGGGCGGCGGGCAGGTCGCAGTCCGGGGAGAGCGTCGCGTCGTAGCTGGTGGCGGGGTCCGCGGTGACCCCGGGGGCGAGCCGTTCGACGGACCAGCTGCCCGCGGCGACGAGTACGGTGCGGCCGCCGGTGCCGGCGGTGGCGGAGTGCAGGCGGCTCTGCTGACTCTGCGTCAGCAGGTCGGGGACGGCGACCAGGAGGGTGGTGTCCGGGCCGGCCGCGGCGCGGGCTTCGTCGAGGGTGGTCACCACACGGGTGTCGACGCCGCGTTCGGCGAGGAGCGCGGCGACGGCACGGCTGCCGTAGGGATCGACGGAGCGGGGGTCGAGCGCGCCGTGCCCGGTGCCGGAGCGGACCAGGGCGATCGCGACGGCCCCGGCCAGCAGCAGGACGAGAGCGAGGGCGATTCCGCGCGCGCGGGTCCACAGATGCCGGGGGGAGGGCGAGACCGAGGTGGACGGGAGCGTGGCCTCTTCGGTCATTCGGCGGCTCCCTGGCGGGCGTCGTGGGCCGTGCCGGGAGCGCTGGTCGCGAGGTCGGGTCTGGCGCTCTCCAGATCGCGGTCGAGTTCGGCGATGCGGTGGTACGACTGCTCGCTCGCCGTGCGTCCGCCGTACGTCACGTCGTCGAAGTCCAGGGCGGCGGTGCGCAGCCGGTCGGCGTGCTCGCGCAGGGCGCGGCCCGCTTCCGCGGCGGCCTCGTCGGCGGTGCGGCCGGGGCGGACGTCGAGGAGAGCACGCTCCTCCAGGGAGCGGACGATGGCCCGCATGCGTTCCTGGACGGCCCTGTTCCAGTGGCCCTGGGCGGCGTGCGCCTCGGCGGCCGCGCGGTGGTCGGCGGCGGTGCGGGGCCGGTCGTCGAACAGGGCGGGGGAGGACGCGGGTGGCCGGCGCGGGGTGCCCAGGCGCCACCACAGGGCGCCCAGCAGGGCGACCACGGCCAGGACGATCAGAACCAGTCCGACCGTCCCCCCGGGGGTCGCGGTCGAGGCGGTGCCGAGGAGCCTGCCGATCCACTCCCACACGGCGTTCAGGGCGCGTTCGAACAGGCTGGGGTCGTTCTGGTGGTACACGCTCTTGGACAGCTCATGGCGGGCCGCCTCCCGCGCGGGGTCCCGCCCGATCGTCACCGGCGGTTCGTCGGAGCGTGCCAGTGACCCCATGGATGTGTCGCCGGCGCGCAGCACGGCCCGCACGGCCGTGCCGGTGGTGCGTGGCAGTGCCGGCAGTGCTGTGAGAACTCCCCCCGTCGGACTCACCGCATCAGCTCCCTGGGGTGGCGCCGGAGCTGCTGTAGCCCTGGACGCCGGCGGCGCGGGCCAGATCGAGGTCGAGCGCCTCGCGGCGGATGCGCTGGTCGATGTAGAGGAGCACGGTGACGCCCGAGCTGATCGGGAAAGTGATCATGGAGCCGATCACCGCGCCGATGCCGCTGACGACGAGGAACGTCCAGCCGTAGTCGCCGCCGCTGGTGAGGAAGCCGGAGATGCCGCCTCCGCTCAGGGCGGCGGCGAGCAGGGTGAACGGGACGACGACGATCGCGGCGACGATGTTCGCGATGAACGCCCCGAGCAGCTGGATGCCGAAGACCCGCCACCAGGCGCCGCGCACGAGCTTGGCCGAGCGGCTCATCGACTTCTGGATGCCCTGCTTCTCCAGCATCAGCGCGGGCGCGGCCAGCGAGTAGCGGACGACCAGCCACAGGGCCACGAGGGCAGTGCCCATGCTGCCCAGGACGGCGAGGCCGGCACCCGGCGCCGTGGCTCCCGCGACGGCGACGAGGATGCCGGGCACCGCGCCCGCGGCGGTGACACCGAACGTCAGGAGCAGGAGCAGCAGGATCAGGCCGCACAGTTTCGCGCCCTGCGGGCGGGCGTCGCGCCAGGCCTCGCCGGTGGTCACCGGCTTGCCGATGACGGCACGGCTGATGACGGTGGCGAGCATGGCGGTGGCCACCAGGGTGCCGATCATGGAGACCAGGACGAGCACACCGGAGTTGAGCAGGGAGTACTCCATGGCGCGGGTGAGCTCGCTCACCGTCGCGCTGGGGTCGTCGAGGGCCGCGGTGCCGGCGCTCTCGTCCAGGACGAGGCCGCGCAGCAGTACGACGACGGTCTCCGTGACGACCGCGACGGCCAGCGACAGGCCCAGCACCGTGCGCCAGTGGGCACGCATGGTGGCCACGGCGCCGTCGAGGATCTCGCCGACGCCGAGCGGGCGCAGCGGGATCACCCCGGGCTTGGCGGCGGGCGGTGGTCCACCCCAGCCCGCGCCCCAGCCGTAGTGGCCGCCCGGACCGCCGTAGCCGCCGGGGCCGACGGGGGGTCGGTGGCCCTGGCCCGGGACGGGCGGTGGGGGCGGCGGGGCCTGGCCGGTGTTCGGCGGGACGGCCGGCGCGGACCACTGTGCCGGTGGCGGCTGCACCTGGGACCACTTTGCGGCCGGGTTCTGCGGGTCCGTGTCCGAGGGGGCCGCGGGCTGTGCGGCGGTGGGCTCGGCGGAGCCGGACGCATCGGGCGCCTGCCCGTCGGACGGGGCGGATCCGGGCGAGGCCCAGCCCGGAGTGTCTTTCATCGTCGCTCCTTCACGGTGCCCGTCCGCGGTCGCGGCGGAAGGTTGGCAGACATCGTGCCATGGGGTGGTCATCGGGGGACCGGCCGCGGTCGGGGCTGCACGCCTTCAATTGTCCGACGGATCCGGGGCAGACTGACCGCATGGCTGATCAGTACGCGCAAGCAGGCGAGGGCAAGCGGCCGACCGAGATACCCGTCATTCGCTGGGAGGAGCCGCCCGAGGGGCCGGTCCTGGTGCTCCTCGACCAGACGAGACTGCCGAGCGAGGAGGTCGAACTGGTCTGTACTGACGCGTCGGCGCTGGTGGAGGCGATTCGCTCGCTCGCCGTGCGCGGTGCGCCGTTGCTCGGCATCGCCGGGGCGTACGGGGTCGCGCTCGCCGCCGCCCGCGGGTTCGACGTGGACGAGGCCGCGACGGCGCTGGCCGGTGCCCGGCCCACGGCCGTGAACCTCGCCGTCGGGGTGCGCAGGGCCAGGTCGGCGTACGCGGCCGCGCTGGCCCGCGGGGACGCCCGACGGCAGGCGGCCGGTGCGGCGCTGGCCGCGGCGCGGCAGCTGCACCGGGAGGACGCGGAGGCCAGCGCCCGGATGGCCGGGCGCGGGCTGGCGCTGCTGGACGAGCTGCTGCCCGGTGGCGGACACCGTGTCCTCACCCACTGCAACTCCGGATCGCTGGTGTCGGGTGGGGAGGGGACCGCGTTCGCGGTGGCCCTCGCCGCGCATCGGGCGGGGCGGCTGCGGCGGCTGTGGGTGGACGAGACGCGTCCACTCCTGCAGGGCGCGCGTCTGACCGCGTACGAGGCGGCCCGCAGTGGCATGGCGTACACCCTGCTCACCGACAACGCGGCGGGGTCGTTGTTCGCGGCGGGCGAGGTGGACGCCGTCCTGATCGGAGCCGACCGGATCGCGGCCGACGGGTCGGTGGCGAACAAGGTGGGGAGCTACCCGCTCGCGGTGCTGGCGCGCTACCACCATGTGCCGTTCATCGTGGTGGCGCCGGTGACGACGGTGGATCTCCGGACGGCGGACGGAGCGTCGATCGAGGTCGAGCAGCGCCCCGGGTTCGAGGTGACCGAGGTCATGGCGCCGCAGGTGCAGCCCGTCGGGGCGGGGGGCGGGATCCCGGTGGCGCCGCTGGGCACGCAGGCGTACAACCCGGCGTTCGACGTGACACCGCCGGAGCTGGTGACGGCGATCGTCACCGAGGAGGGCGTGGTCTCGCCCGTGACGGCCGAGGCTCTCGCCCGGCTGTGCGCCGGGTCGCGCGAGGCGGCGATGGACTGATGTGATCGGGGTGGGGCGAGGCGATGTGGACGCCTCGCCGGTCACGGTCCGCGGGTCGGCGGTCTGCCGTCCGTGAAAAACGGGGACGCCCACGTCCGTGGCCGAGGGCAGACAGTGATGGCCGGGTACGACTATCGTCACGGGTCGGTGACCCTGCTCACCTGCGCCTCCTTCACCGTTACGAGAATGGGATGATGTCGTTTATGAAGGGACGAGTCCTTGTCGTCGACGACGACACCGCACTGGCCGAGATGCTCGGCATTGTGCTGCGTGGTGAAGGTTTTGAGCCGTCTTTCGTAGCCGACGGTGACAAGGCGCTGGCCGCCTTCCGTGAGAGCAAGCCCGACCTGGTGCTCCTGGACCTGATGCTGCCCGGACGGGACGGCATCGAGGTGTGCCGCCTGATCAGGGCGGAGTCCGGGGTGCCGATCGTGATGCTGACGGCGAAGAGCGACACCGTCGATGTCGTGGTGGGCCTGGAGTCCGGTGCCGACGACTACATCGTGAAGCCGTTCAAGCCCAAGGAGCTGGTCGCCCGCATCCGGGCGCGCCTGCGCAGGTCCGAGGAGCCGGCACCGGAGCAGCTCGCCATCGGCGACCTGGTCATCGACGTCGCCGGGCACTCCGTGAAGCGGGACGGGCAGTCGATCGCGCTGACGCCGCTGGAGTTCGACCTGCTGGTCGCGCTGGCCCGCAAGCCGTGGCAGGTGTTCACCCGCGAGGTCCTGCTGGAGCAGGTGTGGGGCTACCGGCACGCCGCGGACACCCGGCTGGTCAACGTGCATGTGCAGCGACTGCGCTCCAAGGTCGAGAAGGACCCGGAGCGCCCGGAGATCGTGGTGACCGTCCGCGGTGTGGGCTACAAGGCGGGACCCAGCTGACATGACCGGTGACAGCGCCGCTTCGGCGTCCGGGCAGAACGGGGCCCGAGCCGGGCGGCCTGTCGACCGGAAGACGATGGGCTCCCGCTGGGGGCGCCTGTGGGAGGGCGGTCTGCTCCAGGGCGGAGTCCAGGGCAGCCCGGTGCTGCGCCTGCTCATGCGCTGGGTGCGCCGGCCGCTGCTGCCCGTCATGCGGCTGTGGCGGCGCAACATCCAGCTCAAGGTCGTCGTCACGACGCTGCTGATGTCGCTCGGCGTCGTCCTGCTGCTGGGCTTCGTCGTCATCGGACAGGTGCGCAACGGCCTGCTGGACGCCAAGGTGAAGGCCTCCCAGAGCCAGGCCGCCGGCGGATTCGCGGTGGCCAAGCAGAAGGCCGACGAGGCGGCGGCCGGTACCGACGGCGATGTCGCCACGGTGGACGGCCGGCCGTCCCAGAACGTCATCGAGTGGATGAGCAACCTCGTGTCGTCGCTCTCCAGCGGCGGCCAGGGCGCCTTCGACGTGGTGACGCTGCCCGCGGGCGACGACAGCGGCGGCGGCCGCGGACCGCGCGCCTCCGGCGGTGTCGACCCGACGACGAGCGTGCCCGAGGAGCTGCGCGCGCGCATCGACAGCAGCACGGCGGCCGCGCAGGAGTACACCCGCATCGTCTACAAGGACGACGACACGGAGTCCCAGCCGGCCCTGGTCATCGGCAAGCAGGTCAACGACCCCAACGGTGACCCGTACCAGCTGTACTACCTGTTCCCGCTGACGCAGGAGGAGAAGTCCCTCAGCCTGGTCAAGGGCACCCTGGCGACCGCGGGCCTCTTCGTCGTCGTACTGCTCGGGGCCATCGCGTGGCTCGTGGTGCGGCAGGTCGTCACGCCGGTGCGGATGGCCGCCGGGATCGCCGAGCGGCTGTCCGCGGGGCGCCTGCAGGAACGTATGAAGGTCACCGGCGAGGACGACATCGCGCGGCTCGGCGAGGCCTTCAACAAGATGGCGCAGAGCCTCCAGCTGAAGATCCAGCAGTTGGAGGACCTGTCGCGGATGCAGCGTCGGTTCGTGTCGGACGTGTCGCACGAGCTGCGCACGCCGCTGACGACCGTACGGATGGCCGCGGACGTCATCCACGACGCGCGCGCGGACTTCGACCCGATCACCGGGCGGTCGGCGGAACTGCTCGCCGACCAGCTGGACCGGTTCGAGACGCTGCTCGCGGACCTGCTGGAGATCAGCCGCTTCGACGCGGGCGCGGCGGCGCTGGAGGCCGAGGCGATCGACCTCCGGGAGGTCGTGCGGCGCGTGGTCAGCGGTGCCGAACCGCTGGCCGAGCGCAAGGGCACGACGATACGGGTCGTCGGCGACCAGCAGCCCGTCGTCGCCGAGGCGGACGCCCGCCGGGTGGAGCGCGTGCTGCGCAATCTCGTCGTCAACGCGGTCGAGCACGGCGAGGGCAGGGACGTGGTCGTCAAGCTCGCGTCGGCGGGCGGTGCGGTCGCGGTCGCGGTGCGCGACTACGGTGTCGGGCTCAAGCCCGGCGAGGCCACCCGCGTCTTCAGCCGCTTCTGGCGCGCGGACCCGGCACGCGCGCGTACGACCGGTGGTACGGGCCTCGGGCTCTCCATCGCCCTGGAGGACGCGCGGCTGCACGGCGGCTGGTTGCAGGCCTGGGGCGAGCCGGGCGGCGGTTCGCAGTTCCGGCTGACGCTGCCGCGCACCGCGGACGAGCCGCTGCGCGGTTCGCCGATACCCCTGGAACCCAAGGACTCGCGGCGCAATCGCGGGCTCGACGAGGCCGGCCTCCCGCGCGGGGGAGCCGAGAAGGCCGCCACCGTGCCGATGCAGTCGACCGGTGAGCGCACGGCGTCGTCGCGGGCTCCGCTCGGGCCGCGCACGGCCGGCGTGGCCGCCACGGCGGACCCGACCGCGCTGCCCGGCAACGGCGCGCGCGTGGTGCCCAGGCCCGGTACGGGCGGGCTGAGACAGGACGACACGCCCGCAGTGGAGGCGGCCGTGTCCCGCCGGGACACCCGGTCCCAGGACGCGGACGAGCAAGGGGAGGCATTTCGTGGGCGCTGACCGCGAGGGGGGCGCCCGGCGGATGCCGGGGCGCGCGGTGGTGGCCTACGCCGCCAGTGGGGTCGTACTGCTGGGGGGCTGCGCGTCGATGCCGGACGACGGGGACCTGCGCGGTGTGGAGTCCACGCCGCGCCAGGACATCCAGGTGCGGGTGTTCGCCATGCCGCCGCGGGAGAACGCGCAGCCCTCGGAGATCGTCCAGGGCTTTCTGGAAGCGCTGACCAGCGACGATCCGACCTACGCGACGGCCCGCCAGTATCTGACGGGCGAGGCCCGGCAGACCTGGAGGCCCGACGTGTCCACCATGGTGCTGCTGGACGGCCCGGACACCGAGGCCGGCCCGTTGGGGGGCCGGGCGGACGGCGACGACTACTCGTTCACCCTGACCGGCACCATGGTCGCGGCCGTGGACGCCCAGCAGGCTTACACGCCCGCCTCCGGGCGCTACAGCCAGCCGGTGCACCTGACGAAGAACAAGAAGACCGGGCAGTGGCGCATCGACGGGCTGCCGCAGGGCGTCGTCATGGGCAAGTCGGACTTCGAGCGCAACTACATGTCCGTCAACAAGTACTACTTCGCCTCCAACAGCGCGGACGCCGGGAGCGGACAGCCGACGGGCGTGGCCGATCCGGTCTACGTGCGCGAGCGCGTGGACCCGCTCACGGAGATGGTGCGCTCCCTCATCGAGGGCCCCACCAGCTGGCTGCGGCCGGTGGTCAGGTCGAGCTTCCCCACCGGTACGGCGCTGGACAAGGGGGTCACCTCGCTGACGCCCGACGACCAGAACAAGCTGACCGTGCCGCTGAACGACAAGGCCGCCGGGGTCGGGCGGGCCCAGTGCGACGAGATGGCGGCCCAGCTCCTGTACACGTTGCACAACCTCACCCCGGCGGTGGACGAGGTCGAGCTGCGGGCGGGCGGCGCACGGCTGTGCTCGCTCGACGAGGAATCGGCCACGGCCGTCGCCGCGCGGGGTTCGGCAAGCCACCCCGACTACCTGTACTTCATCGACGGCAAGCACCGGCTGGTGCGGATCCCGGGCGGCAGCAGCGACACGCCGAAGGTCGAGCCGGTGCCGGGGGCGCTCGGCGAGGAGGACAAGCAGCTGCGGGCGGCGGCCGTCTCGCGGGACGAGCACACGGCGGCCGGAGTGAGCTCCGACGGCAAGGCGCTGTACGTCGGTTCCCTGGTCTCGGGCAGTTCGATCGGGGAGCCGGTGCTGCGCAGCACGGGCAAGACCGAGACCGACCGGCTGACCACGCCCAGCTGGGACGCGCGCGGTGACCTGTGGGTGGCCGACCGCAACCCGGCCGCCCCGCGGCTGCTGCTGCTGGAGAAGGGCGCGGGCGTACCGCTGGAGGTGCGCGCTCCGGCGCTGACCGGGCGCATCAGGGACGTACGGGTGGCCGCCGACGGGGTGCGTATCGCGCTCGTGGTGGAGGAGAAGGACGGCAAGGAGTCCTTGCTCATCGGGCGGATCGAGCGGGACGAGAAGGACGGTGAGCGGCCGGTGGTGTCGGTCCTCGAGCTGCGCTCCGCCACCCCTGAGCTGGAAGAGGTCACGACCATGGCGTGGGCCGGGGACAGTCGGCTCGTGGTGGTCGGGCGCGAGCAGGGGGGCGTGCAGCAGATGCGGTACGTCGAGGTCGACGGCTCCGTGCCGGAGGGGCCGACGCCCGCCGCCGTGACCGGCGTGAAGGAGATCGCCGCCTCCGAGGACGAGCGGCTGCCCCTGGCGGCCTACTCGGAGGACGGGATCGTCCGGCTGCCTTCCGGGGCGCAGTGGCAGAAGGTGGTCAAGGACGGATCGGCTCCGGTTTATCCGGGGTGATCCGGTCCGGGTGATCCGGTCGGCCGTATCCGGGTTTCCGGGTGCGGGCGTGAGGACAGAGGTTCCGGATTCTTTCCGGATAAAAGGTTGAAGTAGGCGGCCGTTTTCGTTCGGGGTGTCCCCGGTACGGAGGCGGCCGTCCGCTTTTCCGTCCCGTCCTGTCGTTTCGCCGCCGGGTGGGGCGCCTGCGTATGTGTGGGGTGTCTGTCCGGGAGCAATGCGCGGAGTTTTCCACAGGGTGTTTTCCACAGGCCTGGCCGAGGGGCGCGGGTGCGGGCACAGTGGTGGACATGCGGGGGTGGTGGCGGGACCTCACCGATCTGGTGCTGCCGGCCGAGTGCGGTGGTTGCGGACGGCCTCGTACGGTGCTCTGCGCGCCGTGCCGGGCCGCTCTGTACGGGGCCGCGCCGGGCCGGGTGCGGCCGGTGCCGCGGCCGCCCGGACTCCCGGCCGTGCACGCGGCGGCGCGGTACGGGGACGAGGTGCGGGCCGTGCTGCTGGCCCACAAGGAGCGGGGCGTGCTGGCGCTCGCGGGGCCGCTCGGCACGGCTCTGGCGGGAGCCGTGCGGTCGGGGCTCACGGCGGCCGGGGCGCGGGCCGGCGGGGCCGGTACCGGGCCCGGAGCCCGTCGGGTCGCGGCGGGGGCCGAGGCGCCGGTGCTGCTCGTTCCCGTGCCGTCCGGGCGACACGCGGTGCGGGCGCGGGGACATGACCCGGCGCGGCGGATCGCCCTCGCGGCCGCCGGTGAGCTGCGCCGCACCGGAACCCCGGCCCGGGTGCTCGCCGTGCTGCGGCAGCGGCGGATCGTGGCCGACCAGGCGGGACTCGACTCCCGGCAGCGGCTGGCGAATCTCGCGGGCGCGCTGACGGTGGTGCCCGGCGCGGGGCGGTTGCTGGACGAGGGGCCGGTCGTGCTCGTCGACGACCTGATGACCACCGGCGCCTCCCTCGCCGAGGCGGCGCGGGCCGTGCGGGCCGGGTGGACCGTGCGGGCGGAGGCGGCGCGGGCGGGGGCGTACCGGTGGCCGGATACGGACGAACGAGGGTTCATGGGGGCGACTCCCGTGTATCCGCGAGCAGGTCGGGAAGGCAGAGAGGAACGAACGGACGGGACGAGCGAAGGGAGGCGGCAGCCGGCTCGGTCCGGAGAGTCATGGACGCACGACGGCGAGTGGCGAGCCCTGCTCTGTGCAGCCGTGATCGCGGCACCAGCGGATTCTTTTGAAATAAACCGGAACTGACCGTGGACTTGCGTCGTTGCAGGTAATGAGCCGGTCAATTCACCTGAACGGAGGTATGTCGCGTTAGAGGGTGACGACATCCGTCCGGGCGAGATATGTTCGGTTGTGAGGGAAAGCCGCAGGCCACCCCTCGCATATCCGAATGCCGTGCCGTGGTTTTGCGCTATCGGCGACGGCATCGGGGGTGTAGATCTTGCCCATGGGGGAGGAGGAGGTGGAAGTCGCCGAGTCCGAGGTTCCGGAGTTCACCGGAACCTGGTGCAAAAGGGAGATGCCCCGCCGGTGCTGCGGGGCGATCCGGGAACGGAGTTCTGCGTGGACATCGTCGTCAAGGGCCGCAAGACCGAGGTGCCCGAGCGGTTCCGCAAGCACGTGGCCGAGAAGCTGAACCTGGACAAGATCCAGAAGCTCGACGGCAAGGTGATCAGCCTCGACGTCGAGGTGTCCAAGGAGCCCAACCCCCGACAGGCGGACCGCTGCGACCGGGTGGAGATCACGCTCCGCTCCCGCGGTCCGGTGATCCGGGCGGAGGCGGCGGCCAACGATCCGTACGCGGCACTCGACCTGGCAGCGGAGAAGCTGGACGCCCGGCTGCGCAAGCAGCACGACAAGAAGAACACGCGCCGCGGCGCCCGCAGGCTCACGGCGGCAGAGGTCGCCGACCACGTCCCGGGAGTGGCGACGCTCAACGGCAATGGCCACCCCGTCCCGGCGGAAGACGCGGACAGCGTGCCCACGAAGCGGATCGGTTCACTGGAAGTGCAGGGCGAGGGCCCCCTGGTGGTCCGCGAGAAGACACACGTCGCCGCTCCGATGACGCTCGACCAGGCTCTCTACGAGATGGAACTGGTCGGGCACGACTTCTATCTGTTCGTCGACTCCGAGACCAAGGAACCGAGTGTCGTCTACCGGAGGCACGCGTACGACTACGGTGTGATCCACCTGAGCACGGACACGATGGTCACCCAGGCGCACTCGCCCGGCGCGGGTGGAGCGCTCGGTGGCTGACCTTCACGGATGACAGATGAGACGGTGCCCCTGGAGCGCGCTCGCGCCCCCAGGGGCACCGATGTGCGCCCGCAGCGCTCACCGCTCTGTCACCGTGTTGAGGTCCGGACATGAAAGCATGGGGGCCGCGGCTCAACCGGTGGGCCGTTGCCTTGGGTTGGCGATGGCACAGGACCACGGGCCAAAGCCTTCAGGGGGAGGAACGATGGCGGACAGCTTCGGACCGATGCATGACGGGGATGCGGGAGGCGTCGTCGGCATGGGCCCGGACGCAGGCACTTCACGCAAGGAGCCGATCAGAGTCCTTGTCGTGGACGACCATGCCCTGTTCCGCCGTGGGCTGGAGATCGTGCTCGCCGCCGAGGAGGACATCCAGGTGGTGGGCGAGGCGGGCGACGGGGCCGAGGCCGTCGACAAGGCCGCCGACCTGCTGCCGGACATCATCCTGATGGACGTGCGGATGCCGAAGCGCGGGGGGATCGAGGCATGCACCTCCATCAAGGAGGTGGCACCCAGCGCCAAGATCATCATGCTGACGATCAGTGACGAGGAAGCGGATCTCTACGAGGCGATCAAGGCCGGCGCGACCGGCTATCTGCTCAAGGAGATCTCCACCGACGAGGTGGCCACCGCCATCCGCGCGGTGGCCGACGGGCAGTCGCAGATCAGCCCCTCCATGGCGTCGAAGCTGCTCACCGAGTTCAAGTCGATGATCCAGCGCACGGACGAGCGCCGGCTGGTGCCCGCGCCCCGGCTGACGGACCGCGAGCTGGAGGTGCTCAAGCTCGTCGCCACCGGGATGAACAACCGGGACATCGCCAAGGAGCTGTTCATCTCCGAGAACACCGTGAAGAACCACGTGCGCAACATCCTGGAGAAGTTGCAGCTGCACTCCAGGATGGAGGCGGTGGTGTACGCGATGCGGGAGAAGATCCTCGAGATCCGATGACGGACGGCAGCCGGTGACGGCGGGTGACGGCCGGACCGGAGGCGACGGGACGAGGCGCGACAGCCGGGGGCGGCGGGCCAGGCCCTAGGCGAGGGCGCGGGCGAGCTCCACGGTGAGGGGACCGCGCAGTTCGGGGGCGTCCACGCGCTCCACCCGGACGTCCGTGCAGTCCACCCAGCCCGCCGCGGCCACCAGGGCCTCGGCCACCGCCGGAACGGCCTTCGGGCCGTCCAGGGTGACCTGCTTGGCGACCAGCGTGCGGCCCTCACGGGCCGGATCCACCCGGCCGACGAGACGGCCCCCGGCGAGGACCGGCATCGCGAAGTAGCCGTACACGCGCTTGGGCTTGGGGACGTAGGCCTCCAGGCGGTGGGTGAAGCCGAAGATCCGCTCCGTGCGTGCCCGCTCCCAGATCAGCGAGTCGAACGGGGACAGCAGGGTGGTGCGGTGCCGGCCGCGCGGAGCGGTCTCCAGCGCCGCCGGGTCGGCCCAGGCGGGCTTGCCCCAGCCCTCCACCGTCACCGGGACCAGACCCGAATCCGCGACCACCGCGTCGAACTGCTCGCCCTTGAGGCGGTGGTAGTCGGCGATGTCCGCGCGCGTACCGACACCGAGGGACTGGCCGGCCAGGCGGACCAGGCGGCGCAGGCACTCGGCGTCGTCCAGCTCGTCGTGCAGCAGCGCGGCCGGGATCGCCCGCTCGGCCAGGTCGTACACCCGCTTCCAGCCGCGGCGCTCGACGCACACCACCTCGCCGTACATCAGCGCCCGCTCGACCGCGACCTTCGTGCCGGACCAGTCCCACCACTCGCTGGTCTTCTTCGCCCCGCCCAGCTCCGTCGCGGTGAGCGGGCCCTCGGCGCGCAGCTGCTTGACGACCTGGTCGTAGGTGCCCTCGGGCAGCTCGTGGTTCCAGTGCGGGCGGTTGCGGTAGGCGCGGCGGCGGAAGGCGAAGTGCGGCCACTCCTCGATGGGCAGGATGCAGGCCGCGTGCGACCAGTACTCGAAGGCGTGCGTGTCCGTCCAGTAGGCGTCGTCCACCGTCCGGCGGCCCACGGCGCCCAGGCGCGCGTACGGGATGAGTTCGTGGGAGCGGGCGAGCACCGAGATGGTGTCGAGCTGGACCGCGCCGAGATGACGCAGCACACCGCGGACGCCGGCCCGGCGGTCGGGGGCGCCGAGGAAGCCCTGTGCCCGGAGCGCGATGCGGCGGGCGTCGTCCGCCGAGAGGGTGATGGGGCGCGGGGTCGTCATACATCCGCACGATAGAGGGTGGGACTGACAGCGGGAGACGACAAGGAGACGTCAAGGGCGGCACCGGGCACGCGGACCGCGGGCGCGCCGACATGCGGGCGCGCCGACACGTGGGCACGGGGACCCCGACACGCGGGCGTGCGGCCCGCGGGTGGCAGACGGGCGTGCCGGATCCCGCTCGGGTCCGCCGAGCAGTCACGTCAGCCATGGCCGGCCTGATCCAAACGAAAGGCCCTAGGCGCGGCGCGCGGGGGCGGGCAGGTACGGGGCCGTCGACGGCAGTCCCAGGTCCGACGGCAGCAGGGAGCCCACCCAGCAGTCCCGTCGTACGCCCTTGTTGTTGATCGCGGAGCGCAGCGTGCCCTCGACGGTGAAGCCGGTGTTCTCCGCCACCGCGCGGGAGGCGTGGTTGCCGACCTCGGCGCGCCACTCCACGCGGTCGACCGCGAGCCGGGTGAAGGCCCAGCGGGCGGCGGCGAGGGCGGCCTCGGTGGTGTAGCCGTTGCCGCGGTGCTCCTTCGTGGCCCAGAAGCCGATCTCCGCCATCCCCAGGGAGCGCATGGTGAGCGCGAGCATGCCCACCAGGTCCCCCGTGGGGAGGAAGACTCCGAAGGTGAACATCGAGCCGTCGGCCCAGCCGTCCGGGACCATCTGGTGCGTGAAGCCCTGGGCGTGCTCGGGAAGGTAGGGGGAGGGGATCGTGGTCCAGCGCTGGATGTCGGGATCCTGGGCGGCGCCGTACACGGCGTCGGTGTCGTCCGGGCCGACGGGGCGCAGGACCAGACGGCCGGTGGTGAGCGTGACGGGTTCCATCGGCCGATTCTGCGCGCGTCCGGCCGATGGGCGCCATCTCTTTGCGCCACGTGAGCCGCCGATCACATTTCGTGCAATTCGGCGGCCGGACACGGCACCATCCGAGCGCTCCGTCCGTTGTGCCCATTGAAGACGTCCGTCGTGGTGGCGGCAGGCCTCCCGGGGTGGTGGGGTCCTCGCATACGATGGCCGTTGCTCAGCAAGTCAAATGGAAACCGACCGTCCCAGGCCCGACCGGCAAGGAGACCAACCCCCGTGTCCGTCCTCTCGAAGATCATGCGTGCAGGCGAAGGCAAGATCCTGCGAAAGCTGCACCGCATCGCGGACCAGGTCAACTCCATCGAAGAGGACTTCGTCGACCTCTCCGACGCCGAGCTGCGGGCCCTCACCGATGAGTACAAGCAGCGCTACACCGACGGTGAGAGCCTGGACGACCTGCTGCCCGAGGCCTTCGCCACGGTGCGCGAGGCCGCCAAGCGCGTCCTCGGCCAGCGGCACTACGACGTCCAGCTGATGGGCGGTGCCGCCCTGCACCTCGGCTATGTCGCCGAGATGAAGACCGGTGAGGGCAAGACCCTGGTCGGCACGCTGCCGGCCTATCTGAACGCCCTCTCCGGAGACGGCGTCCACCTCATCACGGTCAACGACTACCTGGCCGAGCGCGACTCCGAGATGATGGGGCGCGTCCACAAGTTCCTGGGCCTGGAAGTCGGCTGCATCCTGTCCAACATGACGCCGGCCCAGCGTCGCGAGCAGTACGCGTGCGACATCACCTACGGCACGAACAACGAGTTCGGCTTCGACTACCTGCGCGACAACATGGCGTGGTCGCAGGACGAACTGGTCCAGCGCGGTCACAACTTCGCGATCGTCGACGAGGTCGACTCCATCCTGGTCGACGAGGCCCGTACGCCGCTGATCATCTCCGGCCCGGCCGACCAGGCCACCAAGTGGTACGGCGACTTCGCCAAGCTGGTCACGCGCCTGAAGAAGGGCGAGGCGGGCAACCCGCTGAAGGGCCTGGAGGAGACCGGCGACTACGACGTCGACGAGAAGAAGCGCACCGTCGCCATCCACGAGCCCGGTGTGTCCAAGGTCGAGGACTGGCTGGGTATCGACAACCTGTACGAGTCGGTGAACACCCCGCTCGTCGGTTACCTGAACAACGCCATCAAGGCCAAGGAACTCTTCAAGAAGGACAAGGACTACGTCGTCATCGACGGCGAAGTCATGATCGTCGACGAGCACACCGGCCGTATCCTCGCCGGCCGCCGCTACAACGAGGGCATGCACCAGGCGATCGAGGCGAAGGAAGGGGTGCCGATCAAGGACGAGAACCAGACGCTCGCCACGGTCACCCTGCAGAACTTCTTCCGCCTCTACAGCAAGCTCTCCGGCATGACCGGTACGGCGATGACCGAGGCCGCCGAGTTCCACCAGATCTACAAGCTCGGCGTGGTCCCGATCCCGACGAACAAGCCGATGCTGCGCAAGGACCAGTCGGACCTGATCTACCGCACCGAGGTCGCCAAGTTCGACGCGGTGGTCGACGACATCGCCGAGAAGCACGAGAAGGGCCAGCCGATCCTGGTCGGCACCACCTCGGTCGAGAAGTCCGAGTACCTCTCGCAGCAGCTCAGCAAGCGCGGCATCCAGCACGAGGTGCTCAACGCCAAGCAGCACGACCGTGAGGCGACGATCGTCGCCCAGGCCGGCCGCCGGGGCGCCGTGACGGTCGCCACCAACATGGCCGGCCGTGGTACCGACATCAAGCTCGGCGGCAACCCCGAGGACCTCGCCGAGGCGGAGCTGCGTCAGCGCGGCCTCGACCCCGAGGAGCACATCGAGGAGTGGGCCGCGGCCCTGCCCGCCGCCCTGGAGCGCGCCGAGCAGGCGGTCCGGGCCGAGAAGGAGGAGGTCGAGGAGCTCGGCGGCCTCTACGTCCTCGGCACCGAGCGGCACGAGTCGCGCCGTATCGACAACCAGCTGCGCGGTCGTTCCGGCCGACAGGGCGACCCGGGCGAGTCCCGTTTCTACCTCTCCCTCGGTGACGACCTGATGCGGCTGTTCAAGGCCCAGATGGTCGAGCGCGTGATGTCGATGGCGAACGTGCCCGACGACGTGCCGATCGAGAACAAGATGGTCACGCGCGCGATCGCGTCGGCCCAGTCGCAGGTCGAGCAGCAGAACTTCGAGACCCGCAAGAACGTCCTGAAGTACGACGAGGTCCTCAACCGTCAGCGCGAGGTCATCTACGGCGAGCGGCGCCGGGTCCTGGAGGGCGAGGACCTCCAGGAGCAGGTGCAGCACTTCATGAGCGACACCATCGACGCCTACATCGCCGCGGAGACCGCCGAGGGCTTCCCGGAGGACTGGGACCTCGACCGGCTGTGGGGCGCATTCAAGCAGCTCTACCCGGTGAAGGTCACCGTCGAGGAGCTGGAGGACGCGGCCGGTGACCGTGCCGGTCTGACCGCCGAGTTCATCTCCGAGTCCATCAAGGACGACATCAACGAGCAGTACGAGGCGCGCGAGGCGCAGCTCGGCTCCGAGATCATGCGTGAGCTGGAGCGCCGGGTCGTGCTGTCGGTCCTCGACCGCAAGTGGCGCGAGCACCTCTACGAGATGGACTACCTCCAGGAGGGCATCGGCCTGCGCGCGATGGCGCAGAAGGACCCCCTGGTCGAGTACCAGCGCGAGGGCTTCGACATGTTCACCGCGATGATGGAGGGCATCAAGGAGGAGTCCGTCGGCTACCTGTTCAACCTGGAGGTCCAGGTCGAGCAGCAGGTCGAGGAGGTCCCGGTCGAGGACGTCCAGCCGTCGCTGACGAAGGAGCCCCAGGACGTGGTCCCGGCCCAGGCCGGCGCGCGTCCCGAGATCCGTGCCAAGGGCCTGGAGGCCCCGCAGCGCCGGGACCGGCTGCACTTCTCGGCGCCCACCGTGGACGGCGAGGGCGGCATCGTCGAGGGCGACTTCGCCGAGGACGACGAGCCGGTGCGCTCGGAGGCCGACGGCCTCACGCGTGCCGAGCGCCGCAAGCAGGGTCGTCGTATCGGCCGTCGCAAGAAGTGACGCGTGCCCCGCGGGCGGGGCGAGCGTGAGCGGTGAGTGGTGAAGGGCCGGGCATCCTCGGGGTGCCCGGCCCTTCGGCACGAGCGCGCCCGGTTCGTCGGCGTGGGTGCGTCCGGCCGGGGCGTCGTCGGGTTCAGCAGTCGTCCGTCCGGGGCCTGCGGGGGCCGCCCAGTTCCACCGCCGCGCAGCGCCAGCGCCGGTCGGCGCCCAGCTCCAGCCGGAAGGCCATGGCCCGCAGCCGGTCGCCGGCGCCGATGCGGGCGAAGGCCTCGACGGCGCCCGGGCGCGGTACGTAGTAGCCGATGTCGCGGACCACGGGGCGGCTGCCCCGGGTGCCGCGCAGGGGACCGTGCTCGGCGAGCCAGGCCAGTTCGTCGTAGGCCCGGCCGACGGTGTGCCGCAACATGCGGTGGACCGGGTGCAGCCCGCTCAGCACCGCGAGGAGGCGCTCGGCGAAGACATCGGTGGGGCGGGGCTGCGGGACCTGCCGGTGGGGCGGCCCGGCGGGGACGGTCGGTGCCGGGGACGTGACGGACGTGTCGACCGTGACGGGCAGGGCTCGGGACGCCGATGTGGGCGTGGACGTGGGTGCCGGGGCGGTGGCCGCGGGGGTGCGGGTCGGGCCCGTGCCTGGCGCGGTGCGGGTGGGGCCGGTACCGGGGCGGCGGGTGTCGTGACGGACCGGCGGGCGGCTGCCGGTGTGGCGGCGGGTCCTGGTCATCACCTTGTTCATGTGCGTCCCCGTTCCATGGGGCCGGCGGCTCCCGGCCCGGCCGATGGGTCCGACCCGGGTTGTACCGGCGGGTAACTTGCGCTTGGGGATCTTGTACGGGGTCGTGGACCGCAAGAGCAAGGAAGCCGTCGCCCGGGACGAGGGGCGCGGAAGATTCACCTATCAGCGTGACCGAGGGGGATGCGCGGCCCGTATCTCCGGGGGTGTGCCGGGTGAGTTCCGGGGCGCCGGGTGGACGTTTCCAGGAGGGTGGGCAGGGACCCGAAAGGGGACTCCCGCACGTATCCTGAAGGCCCTCCGGGAGGTGCGCCGTCCGGCCTCCCCCAGGTCACCCGAGCCCCGACCACGAAAGCGGCCAGCCCATGCGCGTCTACGTCCCTCTGACCCTCTCCGGTCTCGCCGAGGCGTACAAGACGGGTGAGCTGGGGGCGGAGCCGCTCGTCGCGTACGCCGTCACGCCCGGACTGCGCGAGTGGTACCTCTCCGACGACATCGAGGAACTGGAGTACGCGGCGCTGAGCCGGGCCGCGCTGGCGTCGCTGCGTCTCCTGGCCGTGGACCCCGGCGCGGCGCGGCGGCGCACCGTGGTCGCCGTCGACGTGCCCGACGGCATCGCGTCCGTCGACCCGGACCGGGGGCTCGACCCGGCCGCGCTCGGCGAGGTGCGGGTCGCCGGCGTCGTGGCGCTGGCCAAGGTGGCCTCGGTGCACGTCGACGCGCAGGACGCGGAGGCGGACGTGGCGGCCGCGGCGCAGGCGCTGCCCGCGGCGGACGGCGGGGACGACGACGCGCAGTTCGTCGTGGACGGGGCCGAGGACCACGAACTGCTGTGGTTCGCCACCCAGGAGATCCAGAACCTGGTCGGACTCGGCGGCTGAGGCCACCCCGCGGTCTCTCGGATGTCAGTGGCCGCGGGTAGCTTTTTCCCATGGGGAAGCACAAAGCTGCACACATCGTCTGGGACTGGAACGGCACGCTCTTCCACGACAACGAGGCGATCATCGGGGCGACGAACGCGGCGTTCCTGGAGCTGGGGCTCGAACCGATCACCCTGGAGCGGTACCGGGCGCTGTACTGCGTGCCGGTGCCGAAGTTCTACGAGCGGCTGATAGGACGGCTGCCGACCGACGCCGAGTGGGAGGTCATGGACGAGATCTTCCACCGGTACTACGCCGAGCACCGGGCGGCCTGCGGACTGACGACGGGGGCGGTCGAACTGCTCGCGGGGTGGCGGTCGGCGGGGCGCAGCCAGTCGATCCTGAGCATGTACGTGCACGACGAGCTCGTCCCGCTGGTACGGGGCTTCGGCATCGAGTCGCACTTCGTACGCGTCGACGGGCGGACCGGCCCGTCCGGGGGCAGCAAGGCCACCCACATGGTGCGCCACCTCGGCGCGCTCGCCGGGGTGGATCCCGCCCGCACGGTCGTGATCGGGGACGCGGCCGACGACGCGGTGGCGGCGCTGCACGCGGGGGCGCGGGCGGTGCTGTACACCGGGGGGTCGCACGGCCGGGCCAGTCTGGAACAGGTGGGCGTGCCGGTCGTGGACACGCTGGAGGAGGCGGTCGAGGAGGCCCAGCGGCTCGCGGCCTGAGCCGTGACCGCTCCGGGGCCGCCGCGGGTCCGCGCGGACCCGCGGGCCGGGCGGGCGGCGCGGCGCTCCGGGGGCGCCGCGCCGGGGAGCGGGGCCTGGGTCAGGTGACCGGCGCCTTCGCGCGCAGCACCTTCAGGAACTCGCGCATCCAGGCGGAGTGGTCCGGCCAGGCCCGCGCGGAGACCAGGGTGCCGTCGACCACGACCTCGCTGTCCTGGAAGGTGGCGCCGGCGGTCTGCATGTCCGGTTCCAGTGCCGGGTACGCCGTGACGCGGCGGCCGCGCAGGCTGTCGGTCGCCGCGGTGAGCAGGGGGCCGTGGCAGATCTGGGCGACGGGCTTGTCCGTGTCGAAGAACGACTTCAGGATCTTGCGCAGCTCGGGATCGTTGCGCAGGTACTCGGGGGCCCGGCCGCCGGGGATGACGACGGCGACGTACTCGCCCGGGTCCACCTCGGAGAAGGCGAGGTCCGCGGGCCAGGTGTAGCCGGGCTTCTCGGTGTAGGTGTCGAAGCCAGGTTCGAAGTCGTGGACGACGAAGCGGAGGGTCTTGCGGGTGGGGGCCGCGACGTGGACTTCGTAACCTTCCTCGCGCAGGCGCTGGTAGGGGTAGAGGACCTCCAGGGACTCTGCTGCGTCGCCGGTCAGGACGAGGATTTTCGCGGGCATGTCGGGCGGCTCCCCTCGGGCGGGCGTGGGCTGTCCTGGGCAACGTGCCGGGTGCGGGCGGGGTTGCCAAGAGGTGCGGTCGATTTCAGGGTGCGTGAAGCCGGGGGCGGCGTCGACTTTTCTCACCCCCGCCGCCCTTGCCCTTCCCAACCCGGGGCGCCGCCCCCGAACCCCGGGCGGGGCTCCGCCTCCCCCGCCCCCGGCGGGGCTTCGCCCCTGCACCCCCATCGGCCTGGACGGCCTCGTCCTCAAACGCCGGACGGGCTGAAGATGCCAGGGCGGGCTGAAGACGCCAGGGCGGGGCGAAGATGGCCGGGCGGGGGTGAGATGCCAGGCGGGGTGAAGATGCCCGGGCGGGGTGAGACGCCCGGGCGTATATGGCCCACTGCATGGCGTGGTCTCCTTCGCCCCTGTGCAGAGTGTCAAAGTTCCGGCCCCTGTTTTGTACACATACGGCTCATGACGGGCCCCCCGTGAGGGGCGATAGCCTTAGTGGCGTGATCAGCGCGATAGTTCGCGGAGGCACCGTTGCCTCTGCCCTGCGCCCGGGACGCACGGACCACATCCGTGACCGGGCGGCGGTCGCTGGTCCTCGCGGGCGGGACGGGGCTTCGAGGGCTCCCAGGACGCCGTACACATCACCGGGCGGGACGCGGCAGAGAGCAGCGTCACACCACGTGCGGGTGTCGAACATGGCTGATAAACCCCCGCTCATCTCACCTTGCGGCATAGCGTCGGAACCGACCGGAGACCCCGCGTCGTGGCGCTGCACCGGAAGGCGCGAGACCGTACTTCCTTCTACGTCACGCAACGGCGCGCGACAGGAGCCAGAGGACAATGCAGACCAAGCTGGACGAAGCCAAGGCCGAGCTGCTCGAGAGGGCCGCCCGGGTCGCTGAGAACAGCCCGGTCGGGGGGCACCTACCGACTGGGACGACGAGCCAGGGGGCCCCGGACCGGGACTCCGTGCTCGCGTTCCTCCAGCGCTACTACCTGCACACCGCCCCCGAGGACCTCTCCGGCCGCGACCCGGTCGACGTCTTCGGCGCAGCCTTCTCCCACTACCGCCTGGCGGAGAACCGCCCGCAGGGCACCGCCAACGTGCGGGTGCAGACCCCGACCGTCGAGGAGAACGGCTGGACGTCCAGCCACTCCGTCGTCGAGGTCGTCACCGACGACATGCCCTTCCTCGTGGACTCGGTGACCAACGAGCTCACCCGTCAGGGGCGTGGTATCCACGTCGTCATCCACCCGCAGGTCGTCGTCCGCCGTGACGTCACCGGCAAGCTCGTCGAGGTGCTCACCGAGCCGCCCGTCGGCTCGATGCCGCACGACGCGCACACCGAGTCCTGGATCCACGTCGAGATCGACCGCGAGACCGACCGCGCCGACCTGAAGCAGATCACCGCCGATCTGCTGCGGGTGCTCTCCGACGTCCGCGAGGCCGTCGAGGACTGGGAGAAGATGCGGGACACCGCCGCCCGGGTCGCCGACGGGATCGCGGACGAGCCCGTGCCCGCCGACATGGCCCGGCCCGAGGTCCAGGAGGCCCGCGAGCTGCTGCGCTGGCTGGCCGCCGACCACTTCACCTTCCTCGGCTACCGCGAGTACCAGCTGCGCGGCGACGATTCCCTCGCCGCCGTCCCGGGCACGGGCCTGGGCATCCTGCGGTCCGACCCGCACCACTCCGAGGACGAGGGCCACCCGGTGAGCCCCTCCTTCGAGCGGCTGCCCGCCGACGCCCGCGTCAAGGCCCGTGAGCACAAGCTCCTCGTGCTGACCAAGGCCAACAGCCGCTCCACCGTGCACCGGCCGTCGTACCTCGACTACGTGGGCGTGAAGAAGTTCGACGCGGACGGCAACGTCGTCGGCGAGCGGCGCTTCCTGGGCCTGTTCTCCTCCGCCGCCTACACCGAGTCCGTCACGCGCGTGCCGGTCATCCGGCGCAAGGTCGAGGAGGTCCTCCAGCGCGCCGGGTTCTCGCCCGACAGCCACGACGGACGCGACCTGCTCCAGATCCTGGAGACCTACCCGCGCGACGAGCTGTTCCAGACGCCGGTCGACGAGCTCCAGTCCATCGTCACGTCCGTGCTGTACCTCCAGGAGCGCCGCCGGCTGCGGCTCTACCTGCGCCAGGACGAGTACGGGCGCTACTACTCCGCGCTCGTCTACCTGCCCCGCGACCGTTACACCACCGGTGTCCGGCTGCGGATCATCGACATCCTGAAGGAGGAGCTCGGCGGCATCAGCGTCGACTTCACCGCCTGGAACACCGAGTCGATCCTGTCCCGGCTGCACTTCGTCGTGCGCGTCCCGCAGGGCACCGAGCTGCCGCAGCTCAGCGACTCCGACAAGGACCGCATCGAGGCCCGCCTGGTGGAGGCCGCGCGGTCCTGGGCCGACGGGTTCGCCGAGGCGATGAACGCCGAGTGCGGCGAGGAGCGGGCCGCCGAGCTGCTGCGCCGCTACGGCAGCGCCTTCCCCGAGGGGTACAAGGCCGACCACACCGCGCGCGCCGCGGTCTCCGACCTCGTCCACCTGGAGCGGCTCAGCGAGGAGGAGGGCAACGACTTCTCGCTCAGCCTGTACGAGCCGGTGGGCGCGGGACCCGGCGAGCGCCGCTTCAAGATCTACCGCAAGGGCGCCGCGATCTCCCTCTCCGCGGTGCTGCCGGTCCTCAACCGGCTGGGCGTCGAGGTGATCGACGAGCGGCCGTACGAACTGCGCTGCTCGGACCGCAAGAGCTCCTGGATCTACGACTTCGGTCTGCGGATCCCCAAGTCGCTGGGCGGGGGCAACGGCGACTACCTGGGCGAGGACGGCCGTGAGCGCTTCCAGCAGGCGTTCGAGGCCACCTGGACCGGCAAGGCGGAGAACGACGGCTTCAACGCCCTCGTGCTGAGCGCCGGACTGAGCTGGCGGCAGGCGACGGTGCTGCGGGCGTACGCCAAGTACCTGCGCCAGGCGGGCTCGACCTTCAGCCAGGACTACATGGAGGACACCCTCCGCAACAACGTCCACACCACCCGTCTGCTGGTCTCCCTCTTCGAGGCGCGGATGGCGCCGGAGCGCCAGAGCGCCGGCCTGGAGATCGTCGACGCCCTCCTGGAGGAGCTCGACGCCGCCCTCGACCAGGTGGCCTCCCTCGACGAGGACCGGATCCTGCGGTCCTTCCTCACCGTGATCAAGGCGACCCTGCGCACGAACTTCTTCCAGGAGGCCGAGCCGGGCGTGCCGCACGCCTACGTCTCCATGAAGTTCGACCCGCAGGCGATCCCCGACCTTCCGGCGCCGCGTCCGGCGTTCGAGATCTGGGTGTACTCGCCGCGGGTGGAGGGTGTGCACCTGCGCTTCGGCAAGGTCGCGCGCGGTGGTCTGCGCTGGTCCGACCGGCGCGAGGACTTCCGGACCGAGATCCTGGGCCTGGTCAAGGCGCAGATGGTCAAGAACACGGTCATCGTGCCCGTCGGCGCCAAGGGCGGCTTCGTCGCCAAGCAGCTGCCGGACCCGGCCGTCGACCGGGACGCGTGGCTGGCCGAGGGCATCGCCAGCTACCGGACGTTCATCTCGGCGCTGCTGGACATCACCGACAACATGGTGGCCGGCGAGGTCGTGCACCCGGCGGACGTCGTGCGGCACGACGAGGACGACACCTACCTGGTGGTCGCGGCCGACAAGGGCACGGCGACGTTCTCGGACATCGCCAACGAGGTCGCGCAGTCGTACGACTTCTGGCTCGGCGACGCCTTCGCCTCCGGCGGCTCGGCCGGCTACGACCACAAGGCCATGGGCATCACCGCCCGCGGCGCCTGGGAGTCGGTGAAACGGCACTTCCGGGAGCTGGGCGTGAACACCCAGGTCGAGGACTTCACGGTCGTCGGCATCGGTGACATGTCCGGTGACGTGTTCGGCAACGGCATGCTGCTGAGCGAGCACATCCGCCTGGTCGCCGCCTTCGACCACCGGCACATCTTCATCGACCCGAACCCGGACGCGGCCACCTCCTACGCCGAGCGCCGCCGGCTGTTCGAACTGCCGCGCAGCTCCTGGGCCGACTACGACAACGAGCTGATCTCCGCGGGCGGCGGTGTCTTCCCGCGCACGGCGAAGTCCATCCCGGTCAACGCCCACATCCGCGAGGCGCTCGGCATCGAGGCCAAGGTCGCCAAGCTGACCCCCGCCGACCTGATGAAGGCGATCCTCCAGTCCCCGGTGGACCTGCTGTGGAACGGCGGCATCGGTACGTACGTCAAGGCGTCCACCGAGAGCCAGGCGGACGTCGGCGACAAGGGCAACGACGCCATCCGCGTCGACGGCCGCGACCTGCGGGTCAAGGTCGTCGGCGAGGGCGGCAACCTGGGTCTGACCCAGCTCGGCCGGATCGAGTTCGCGCTCCAGGGCGGCCGGATCAACACCGACGCCATCGACAACAGCGCCGGCGTGGACACCTCCGACCACGAGGTGAACATCAAGATCCTGCTCAACGGTCTGGTCGCGGAGGGCGACATGACCGTCAAGCAGCGCAACAAGCTGCTGGCCGAGATGACCGACGAGGTCGGCGCCCTGGTCCTGCGCAACAACTACGCGCAGAACACGGCGATCGCCAACGCCCTCGCCCAGTCCAAGGACATGCTGCACGCGCAGCAGCGCTTCCTGCGCCACCTGGTGCGCGAGGGCCACCTCGACCGGGCCCTGGAGTTCCTGCCCACCGACCGCCAGATCCGCGAGCGCCTCAACACCGGCCAGGGCCTGACCAGCCCGGAGACGGCCGTCCTGCTGGCGTACACGAAGATCACGGTCGCCGAGGAGCTGCTGCACACCTCGCTGCCCGACGACCCGTACCTGCGCGGCCTGCTGCACGCGTACTTCCCGACGGCGCTGCGCGAGCAGTTCGCCGAGTTCGTCGACAGCCACCCGCTGCGTCGTGAGATCACCACGACCGTGCTGGTCAACGACACGGTCAACACCGGTGGCACCACCTATCTGCACCGGCTGCGCGAGGAGACCGGCGCCTCGCTGGAGGAGATCGTGCGCGCGCAGACCGCGGCCCGCGCGATCTTCCGTTCGGCGCCGGTGTGGGACGCGGTCGAGGAACTCGACAACAAGGTCGAGGCCGTCGTCCAGACCCGGATCCGACTGCACTCGCGCCGTCTGGTGGAGCGCGGCACCCGCTGGCTGCTCAACAACCGGCCGCAGCCGCTCCAGCTCGCCGAGACGGTCGAGTTCTTCTCCGAGCGGGTCGAGCAGGTGTGGCAGCAGCTGCCGAAGCTGCTGCGCGGCGCCGACCTGGAGTGGTACCAGCACGTCTACGACGAGCTGGTGGGCGCGGGCGTCCCGGACGAGCTGGCCACGCGGGTGGCCGGGTTCTCCTCCGCCTTCCCGGCCCTCGACGTGGTCTCGGTCGCCGACCGCATGGGCAAGGAGCCGCTGGACGTCGCCGACGTCTACTACGACCTCGCCGACCGTCTGCACATCACCCAGCTCATGGACCGCATCATCGAGCTGCCCCGTGCCGACCGCTGGCAGTCCATGGCCCGCGCCTCCATCCGTGAGGACCTGTACGCGGCCCACGCGGCCCTGACCGCGGACGTCCTCGCCGCCGGCAACGGCACCTCGACGCCGGAGCAGCGCTTCGAGGCGTGGCAGGAGAAGAACGCGGCGATCCTGGGCCGGGCGCGCACGACGCTGGAGGAGATCCAGGGTTCGGACACGTTCGACCTGGCCAACCTGTCGGTGGCCATGCGGACCATGCGGACGCTGCTGCGCACGCATTCGTAGCGGGCGGTTCCGTCGCACGAAAGGGGGATCCCCGGCCACAAAGGCCGGGGATCCCCCTTTGAATTACCTTTCATGATGTCTGTCGCATTTAGGTTAAAGTGTCGGGAATGACTGTGAATTCGTCATTCCGGCCCGGTGCGCGGCGCACCGCATAGGGCGACCGCGGCCCTGGCGCCCGCGGTCGCGGCGCTCGTCCTGGTCCTCATGCTCCTGGTGATCGTCCGCCTGCCCTGGGCGGGCGATCTCGGCATGCACGCGGCGACCGTGGAGCGCCTGCGGCACCGCCCGACCGATCCGGGCAACCCGCTGGTCGACGCCGACACGCCGAGCCCGTACTACTCGCCGTGGACCCTGCTGCTGGGGTGCGTCGCATGGGTGACGGGATGGCCGGTCTTCGCCGTCCTGCGCATCGGGGCCCTCGTCGCGCTCGTTCTGCTGGTGACCGGGGTCTGGCGGTACGTACGGACACTGAGCCGGCATCCCGCGGCACCCGCGCTGGTGCTGCTGTGCCTGGTGTTCCTCTGGGGCACGACCCTGTTCGAGTGGAGCGGCTTCCTCGGTCTGAACTCCCTCGCGCTGACGGTGTCGTATCCGAGCGTGCTGGCGCTGGGGCTCGCCTTCCACTTCTGGGCGTGGCTGGCGCGGGCGGTGCGGGAGCCCGGCGGACGGGGGGCCTGGCTCGGACTCGGGGCGCTGTGGGCGGTGATCCTGCTCTGCCACCAGTTCTCGGGGGTCGTGGCCTCGCTGGGCGCACTCGCCACGGTGCTCGGCGCGCGGCCCGCGCGGGCGGTGTGGGGCCGGGCGGCGGCGGGCCTGGCACTGGGGCTGCTGGTGCTGTGGCTGTGGCCGTACTACGACTTCTTCGCGCTCTTCGGGGCCGGTTCGGGGCTGGAGTCGGTGCACCGGGCGCTGTACCGGGACCTGGTGGGACGGTTCTGGCTGGTGCTGCTCGGCGTGGTGGCGCTGGGGCTGCGGTGGCGGCGCGACCGGTGGGATCCGCTGGTCCTGTTCTTCGCGCTCGGGCTCGTGGTGTGCGCGGGGGGCTGGCTGAGCGGGCACTACTCCTGGGGCCGTGCGCTGCCCGCGGTGCTGATCCCGGCGCAGACCGCCGCCGCGCTGGAGACGGTGACGGCCGGCCGACGCCGGGTGCGGACCGCGTGGGCGTGCGTGCTCGGCGCGGCGCTGGTGGTGGGGGCGTGGACCCAGGCCGGGACGCTGGGCTATGTGGTCCCGCGCGGGCGGCTGCCCGAGGCGGTGGCGGCGAAGTACCGGCAGCCGTGGGCGGGGTACCGGTGGATCACCCCGTGGGTGAGGTACGGGGACGTGGTGCTGGCCCGGACGTTCGAGGCGCGGCAGATCCCGGCCTACGGGCCGTACACCGTGGCTCCCGGGTATCCGGACTTCTTCCTGCCGGACGAGGCCCGGCGGGCGGACGCGGTGCGCAGGTACTTCGCGGCCGGGACGGCACAGGGGGAGCGGCAGGACATCGCCCGGGCGTACGGGGTGCGGTGGGTGGTGGACCGGGGGGCCCTACGGGAGACCGGCGGGCTGCGCAGGGTGGCCCGGGGGCCGGGCGGACAGGTGCTGTACGCCGTCGTGCCGTGACGTCCCCCGTCGGCCGTCCCCCCGTCGGCCGGCCTCCGGCGCTCGGCTCCCGTCGGCCGGCCTCCGTCCGTCGGCCCTTGCCCTCCGGCTTCCGTCGGCCGGCTTCCGTCGGCCCTTGCCCTCCGTCGGCCCCGTCTGTCGGTCCGTGCCGTCCGGCCCCCGGGAACCGGCCCCTCCTCGGCCGGTTCCCGGGGGCCGGACCGCGCGAGCGGCCCCGCTGCCGTGCGCCGTCACCTCAGCGCGCTGCGCACCAGGCGGGCCGCTCGTCTCACCTTCGGCGGTGCCACCCTGCGCGCCAGCGGCTGTACGAGGCTCGCCGTCATGCCCACCGGCGCCCACCGCACCTGGAGACGGCCCGGGTTGCGGCCTTCCGGTTCCACCGTCACCTGGTGGGGCGAGGTGCCCGAGCGGTAGCCGACGCGGGCGGTGAGGGTCGGGAAGTCGAGCGGCGCCAGGAGGAGGGAGGTGTGCGGGAGGCCGTTCTGTTCGAGCCGGAGCAGCGGGTGACGCACTCCGGCGAAGCCCTGGAGGGGCGGGGCGGCCGTCACGAGATCGAGGCGGACGTGCCCCTCGAAGACGCCGGGGCGCACGGGGAGCAGCCGGAAGGGGACCGTGAGCCGCCGGCCGGGGGTGAGCAGGAGACAGGCGCGCTGCGGGCCGACGGCCAGCCGCAGGCCCGGGTCGTAGGTGCGCACGGCCAGATCGAGCGAGGCGCCGGGCCCCGGGGTCAGTTCGACGATCTCGTGGCGCAGCAGCGCGCCGGGGAAGGGGCGGGTGTCCAGCTCCAGGTCCGTGACGTCCAGTTCACGGCGGGAGCGCGGGTCCTGGGCGACCGTGTCCCCCCAGTAGGTCCGGCCCCGGGCGTCCGCGGTCACCGTCCGGGGGGCCACGCCATGGCCCAGGCCCCGGGCCGCGACCCGGACCTGCGCCGTACGGCCCTCGCGGACCAGTTGGAGGACCACCCGCTCGGCCCGCGGGAGCCGGGCGTACGCGCCGGGCGCGAGCGTCGCCAGATACGGGTTCACGATCCGCGCGAACGACTCCAGCCACGCGTCGTCCCGGTAGGGCAGGTCCCCGGCGTACATCCGGAAGTCGTGCTTGAGGAACTTGTAGTCCTTGTCCTCGCGCAGCGACTCGTGCCCGCTCTCGGCCAGGAAGGCGTCGATCAGCCGCTGCACCCGTACGCGGTCGGCGACGTTGTCGAGCTTGTGCCGCTGGTTGGAGATCGACCTCGACCCCGCGTCCGCGTACGGCTCGATGTACCAGCGGTAGACCGGCTCCGGGATGATCGTGAACTCCTTGGCGAGGCAGTACGCCTGCGCCGTGAACAGCTGGTCCTCGTAGTGGATGCCCTCGGGGAAGCGCAGACCGTGCCGGTCGAGGAAGGCGCGCGCGTACATCTTGCTCGTCGACAGGTGCTCGAACAGCAGCCGCGGGTCGGCCTCGATGCCCTCCACCGTGCGGCGCCGGTCGACCAGGTGGGGCATCCAGGTGGACCGGCGCCCGGTGTCGATGCGCACCCGCTGCACGGCGCCCATCGTGAAGTCGACCTCGCGCTCGCGGTGGGCAGCCAGCAGCAGTTCGACGGCGTCGGCCGGAAGCTCGTCGTCGCTGTCCAGGAACATCAGGTACGGGGCACGGGCGACCTCCAGCGCGCGGTTGCGCGGGGCGCTGCACCCGCCGCTGTTCTCGGGCAGCCGCAGGTACAGGATCCGCGGGTCCTCGGCCGCCAGCCGGCGGGCCACCTCCGGGGTGGCGTCGGTGGAGTGGTCGTCGCTGATGATGATCTCGATGTCGGCGTGCGTCTGGCGGCGCAGCGAGGCGACGGCGCGCGGAAGGCGCTCGGCGTCGTTGTAGACGATCACCGTGACCGTGACGTCGGGGGTGTCCGGGGTGTCGGGGGTGTCGACGGCGTCGGCGAGGTGCGGGGCGTCGGGGGCGGCCTCGGGTGTGCTCATCGGGCGTCCGCCTCCTGCGGGGTCGGGGCCGGGGTCCGCTCGTCGACGGGGACCGGCCGGGGCAGCGACTGCTCGCTCTCGCCGAGGAAGACCCGGCGTACGACCCGCTCGGCGGCGCGTCCGTCGTCGTACGCGCAGAAGCGGCGCCGGAAGGCGGCCCGCGCCTTCGCCGCGCGTTCGTCGCGCCAGGCGTCCGAGACGAGGATCTCGGTCAGTTCCTCCTGGGTACGGGCCACCTGGCCCGGCGCCTCGGCGGTCAGGTCGAAGTAGACGCCCCGGGTCGTCGCGTACGTCTCCCAGTCGTCGGCGTAGATGACGATCGGGCGGTCGAGGTTGGCGTAGTCGAACATGATGGACGAGTAGTCCGTGACCAGCGCGTCGGCGGCCAGGGCGAGTTCCTCGACCGGGTCGTAGCAGGAGACGTCGATGATGCGCCCGGTGCGGCGCAGACCGGCCAGGGGCGAGGCCGAACCGCCGTAGAAGTAGTGGCCGCGGACGAGCAGGACGGTGTCCTCGCCGAGCCGGTCGGCGAGGGCGGCGAGGTCCAGGCGCGGGGTCCAGCCGGCCTCGTAGTCGCGGTGGGTGGGGGCGTACAGGACGGCCCGCCGGCCGGGCGCGATGCCCAGGCGGGCCCGGACCGCGCGGACGTCCGCCGCGGTGGCCGTGCAGTAGACGTCGTTGCGCGGGTAGCCGTGGTCCAGGGAGACGTAGCGGGACGGGTAGGCGCGCTCCCACATGCGGGTGGAGTGGCTGTTGGCGGAGACGCTGTAGTCCCACTTGTCGACGCGGGCCAGCAGCGCGGCGAAGTCGATGCCCTGCGCGGCGGCCGGGAAGCGAAGCTGGTCCAGACCCATGTGCTTGAGCGGCGTGCCGTGGTGGGTCTGGAGATGGACCGCGTCCGGGCGTTTGATCACCGCGTCGGCGAAGTTGACGTTGTTGACCAGGTACTTGGCGCTCGCCAGGACGTCCCAGTAGCGGGGGGTGTTGGGGACGACGTGGTCCGTGCCGGGCGGCAGCAGCGCGGCGTTCGCCGCCGACACCACCCACACCTGGTGGATGTGCGGGGCGAGTTCGGTGAGCTTGGCGGCGATGGCGGCCGGGTTGCAGGCGATCCCGCGGTTCCAGTAGGCGGAGAACACCGCGAGACCGGGGTCGACCGGGCGGCCGAGCGCGCTGCGGTACCGGTGGTCGCGGAACTTCGCGCCGATCCGGCGGCTCTGGGTGCGCACGGCCGATCTGGTCGCGCGGCGCGTGCGGTTGGCGGCCTGGAAGGCCCGGTACTTGGTGTACGCGCCCTCCTCCAGCAGGGCACGGCGTACGCCCTCGAAGCCGGCCGGGCGTTGGTGGCGCTCCGGGCGCCCGCGGACCGCGGCGAGCGAGGCCCGCCGGAAGAACTCCCGTGCCACCGGTTCCGGCATCGAGGAGCGGGCGAAGGTGCGCAGGCAGTCCTGGACCATCAGGTCGTACAGCACGGCGTGCGGGCCGGGGCGGTCCGGCGCGGTCCGGGCGAGGAGCGACTCGTAGCGGTCGATCAGGGCGAAGCGTTCCTGCGGGGTGAGCCGGGGGAGGCTCTCCGGGCGCGGCTCGCGGTACTCGTACGCGATGTGGGGCAGGCAGGCGACGCGCTCGGCGTGCAGCAGGGTGGCGTGGGCGGCGAACGGTTCGTCGTCCGTGCCGAGGTCCTTCGCGTGCGCCCGCCAGAAGTCGGCGCGGACGGCCCGGTTGCCGAGCAGCGGGGCGAGCCGCAGCAACTGCGGTGCCTGGTCCAGGACGACGGCGGTCCGGCCGGTGCGGGCCAGCAGCAGACCGTCCGAGGAGGGCGCTCCCGTCGTCTGCCAGGTGGAACGGACGTGGTCGAAGAGCAGTACGTCCACCGGGTCCGGCGACGCGGTCAGTTCGGCGGCCCGCTCGGCGACCGTGTGCGGGGCGTCGGCCGGCAGTCCGTCGCCGGCCCGGACGAAGTGCAGCCAGCGACCGGACGCCCGCGCGGCTCCCGCGGCCCTGGCCTCGGCGTCCCCGGTGCCGGCCGGCAGGGGCAGGACGGTCAGTTCGGACGCGTGCCCCTGGGCGGTCTCGCGGGCCCAGTCGCCCACCGCGACGACGATCACCTCGACGTCCGGGAGCGGACGGGCGGCCAGACCGTCGAGGAGGGCGGCCAGCCGGCCCTGGGTGTTCGGGCCGTGGACGATGACGCTGAGCTCGGGCATCGCGGTGATCTCCTTCGCGTGGGGACCTCTCGTCGTCGTCCGCCTCCGGTCGGCCGGGCGCGCCTTTCCGGACATACTGTCACTGATCAGATGAAAAGGTTGAAAGTGGTTGCTGTGGTCGGCGCGATTAGCCCGAATGCTCGGGGCGCCGGAAACGCCGAGGCCCGGCCGTGATCGTGACGGGTGTCACGATCACGGCCGGGCCGTCGCCGTCCGGTCCGGTCCGGATCAGGTGTGCAGGGCGACCTTCTGCTGCCGCAGTTCGGCCTGCGTCTCCCGCAGCGGCCGCGGCGCCTTGCCGTTGCCGTTGGTGAACTCCTCGTACTGGTCCATGACCTCTTCCGTGGGCCCGTCCATGAGCAGCTCGCCGCGCTCCAGCCACAGCACGCGGTCGCAGGTGTCGCGGATCGCCTTGGCGCCGTGGCTGACCAGGAAGACCGTGCCGGCCTCCTTGCGCAGCTCGCGGATGCGCTCCTCGGAACGCCGCTGGAACTTGCGGTCGCCGGTGGCCAGCGCCTCGTCGATCATCAGGACGTCGTGGTCCTTGGCGGCGGCGATGGCGAAGCGCAGCCGGGCGCCCATGCCGGAGGAGTAGGTCCGCATCGGCAGGCTGATGAAGTCGCCCTTCTCGTTGATGCCGGAGAAGTCGACGATCGACTGGTAGCGCTCCTTGATCTCCTCACGGGACATGCCCATGGCGAGACCGCCCAGGATGACGTTCCGCTCGCCGGTGAGGTCGCCCATCAGGGCCGCGTTGACGCCGAGCAGCGAGGGCTGGCCGTCGGTGTAGACCCGGCCGCTCTCGGGCGGCAGCAGACCGGCGATGGCCCGCAGCAGGGTCGACTTGCCGGAACCGTTGGTGCCGACCAGGCCGATGGCCTCGCCGCGGTAGGCGACGAAGGACACGTCCTTGACCGCGTGCACCTTGCGCACGCCCGCCGCCTTCTCGGCCTTGCCGCGGCGCAGGATGCGGTTGAGCGCGGCGGTCGCGGTGCCGCGGCCGGCGCCGGTGCCGTTGATCCGGTAGACGATGTTGACGTGGTCGGCGACGACGGTGGGGATCCGCTCGCCTGCGGAAGTCGGGGAAGTCGGGTTCTCAGCCACGGCCGTACGTCTCCTCAGCCTTCCAGAAGTAGATGAAGCCACCGACGCCCGCGACCAGCGCCCAGCCCGTCGAGACCAGCCACACGTGCGGCGGCAGCTGGCTGGCGTGGAAGCTGTCGATCAGGGCGAAGCGCATCAGGTCGATGTAGACGGCGGCGGGGTTGCACTGGAGCGCCGTCATCGCCCAGTGGGGCAGATCGTCGTGGCTGAGCACCTTGTCGATGCTCCACATCACGCCGGAGACGTACATCCAGGTGCGCAGGATGAACGGCATCAGCTGCGCGATGTCCGGGGTCTTCGCGCCCATCCGGGCCATGACCATCGACACACCGGTGTTGAACGTGAACTGGAGCGCCAGGGCGGGCAGGACCAGCAGCCAGGACATGCTGACGGGCACACCGAAGCAGAGCAGGATGACGATCAGCGCGAGCATCGAGAACAGCAGCTGCTGGAGCTGCTGGAGGCAGAAGGAGATCGGCAGGGCCGCCCGCGGGAAGTGCAGGGCCCGTACGAGGCCGATGTTGCTGGAGATCGCCCGCGTGCCCGCCATGATCGAGCTCTGGGTGAACGTCCAGACGAACACACCCGTGACAAGGAACGGCACGAAGTCGGGGACACCGTGCGAGGTGCCCAGCAGCATGCCGAAGATGAAGTAGTACACCGCCGCGTTCAGCAGCGGGTTCATCACTTGCCAGAGCTGCCCCAGCTTCGCCTGGCTGTACTGTGCGGTGAGCTTGGCGGTGGCGAAAGCACTGATGAAGTGGCGCCGTGCCCAGAGCTGACGGACGTACTCCGGCAGGGACGGGCGGGCACCACTGACCGAGAGGCCGTGGCGGGCGGCCAGGGCCGAGAGGTCGTCGTCGGCCGGGGCCGGGCTGGGGGGCGGTGTGTGGAGGACCTGGCTCACATCCGCTGCTTTCGTTCGGGGGGAGGGGGTGGGTGCGTCCGGCCGGGAACCGGGGCCGTCGCCCGTGGTTTCCCGACGTTTTTCTGTGCATTTACTCACGTCGGGACGGCACCGTATCGTCGCAACGGGAGCGTAGGACGAGTTGGCGTCGGAACGCAACCGTTTCGTCGTGACGAGCTACGCGAGGACGAGACCGTATCGACGCCGGGCCGAGATATTTCACGGGTGGCGGACGGCGGGTGACGGCGGGTGATGTGATGGACGCCGCGAGGACGGGACCGTTGCGGCGCCACGCTTTGCGTGGGGACGGGACCGTATCGTCGTAACGCCCTATGCTGTTCGGCATGACGACGAACGCCGAGGAGTCCCAGACGCGTCCGCGCCGCCGCACCCCGGCGGGAGCCGCCGTACTCCGCGAGGATGTGACGGAGGCCATTCGTGCGGCCGTCTTCGAGGAGCTCGCGGCCGTCGGCTACGCGCGGATGTCGATCGAGGGCATCGCCCGTCGGGCGGGGGTCGGCAAGACGGCGGTGTACCGCCGCTGGCGCTCCAAGCTCCATCTGGTCCTCGACGTCGTCTCGGCGATCGCCGTGCAGGGCCTGCCCACCCCGGACACGGGGTCCCTGGAGGGCGACCTCCGGCTGCTGTACGAGATGACCTCCCGGGCACTGCGCCACCCCGTGGCCTCGCAGATCATCCCGGACCTCCAGGCCGAGGCGGCCCGCAACCCCGAGATCGCCGAAGCCGTGCAGAAGACGCTGCGCGAGGGGCAGGAGGGCGTCGCCAGCGGGATCGTCGCGGCGGCGAAGCGGCGCGGCGAGGTCCGGTCGGGCATCGACGAGGAGCTCGCCCTCGACCTGATCTCCGGCCCGCTGTACTGGCGCTCGGTGGTGATCCGCAGCCCGAAGCTCCCCAAGGGATACCTGGGGGGCCTGGCGCGAGCGACCACGGCGGCACTCAAGGCCCTGTGATCCGCCCCGGGGGCGCCCCTCCGCCGTCGCCCCCGGCCCGCTGTCAGACGAGCAGGCGGCGCAGCCTCGCGTGGGCGACCGAGAGGATTCCCCCCGCCCCCGGAGCCAGCCGCAGGGCCAGCGCCCCGGAGTGGGTGGCGTAGGGCTGCACGAGGACGACGGCGTGCCGGGCGCTCACCACGGCGCGACGGCGCAGCAGACCCGGGCCGACGACGGCGTGCGCCGTCGTCTCGCGGCTCGCGCCGTCCGCGAACAGCACCCGCAGCCGCAGGTCCCAGGTGCCCGTGCCGTACGCCGCCAGCGCGGCCAGGTGCACGGCCGTCTCGGCCGTCCAGGTGCCGTCCGGGGCGGGCGCGAGCGCGACGGTACGGCGCCACCGGGCGTCCCCGGTCCGCGTGGAGCCGGCCCGGCCCGGCGCGCCGTCGCGCGGCCGCCACTCCACCTCCAGCGCCTCGGGCCCCGCCGCCGCCACCCGGCCGTACAGCTCGTGCAGGCGCAGCCGCAGCACGGTGCCCCGCGCGCGGGGCCGCAGCCGGGCGTCGACGGCGACCGGAAGGAGCCGGACCGGGCAGGTCAGCAGGGACTCCAGGGTGACCTGGGGGAGGTCGGCGGACCACACGGGCGTGCCGTCGGCCGCACGCGCGCAGGGCGGCAGCAGCCGCGCCGGGCGGGCGGCCAGCTCACCGAGCCGGGGCAGGTCGCGCGGTTCGGGGGAGGCCAGGACGACCTGCGCGAGGAGACGGCCGGGGGCGGCAGGCCGGGGACCGTGGTCGGCGGCGTCGTACGTCGCGAGGTGCTCCCGGGTGTGCGCCCACCAGGCGCGCCGGTACGACTCGTCGCGCAGCCCCAGCTCGCGCAGGTACAGGCGCAGCTCGTGGTCGAGGAACTTGGCGCGGGCCGCCCGCGCGAGCTCCTTCTGCCCGGCGCCCAGCAGGATCTCGTGGGCGATCGAGCTCGCCCGGGTGCGGGCCCGCCAGTTGTCGATGCCCGCGCGGTCCAGCGAGATCGACAGCCGCGCGGCGGACCGGCGGACGTGCCACACGTACACCCGGTCCGGGACGAGGACGATACGGGGGTCCGCGGCGAGCACGCGCGCGGTGAAGACGAAGTCCTCGTAGCGGAAGCGGCCCTCGGGGAAGCGGATGCCGTGCGAGGCCAGGAACGCGGTGCGGTAGAGCTTGTTGACGCACAGCGTGTCGCGGACCAGGAGCGGGCGCTGCGCCGGGCGTGCGACCACGGCGCGCGCCGTGTACAGACGCGGCTGCCAGGGCACCTCGCGCCCGGAGGGCAGTTCGCGGCGCACGCACAGCCCGCCGGCCACCTCGGCGTCCTCCTCGACCGCGGCGGTGAGCAGCGCGTCGACCGCGCCCGGCGGCAGGACGTCGTCGCTGTCGAGGAACATCACGTACGGCGCGGTGACCGTGTCGAGCCCGGTGTTGCGCGGAGTGCCGCAGCCGCCGCTGTTGACCGCGTGCCGCACCACCCGCAGCCGCGGCTCCGTCCCGGCGAGACGGGCGAGCAGCTCGGCGCTGCCGTCGGTCGAGCAGTCGTCGACGGCGACGACCTCGCGGACGGCGGGGCCCTGCGCGAGCGCCGAGCGCACCGCTTCGGTCACCTGCGCGGCGTCGTTGTGGCCGATGACGACGACGGAGACCTGGTGGGGGGTGAGGTGGGGCATGAGGTCCAGGGGGCCGAGTCGGAGGAGGGGTTTCGGGCGTGCCCGGCACGCCACGGACGGTCGGCGCGACCGGCCCACGGACGGCCGGTGCGCGCGGAGGGTTCCGTACGGCCGGCGGACGCGGACCGCCACAGCCGGACGAACGACAGGACGGCGGCCGCGGCCAGCAGCCCGTTGCGCACGAGCATCAGCGCGCACCCGGTCCAGGTGGAGGCGACGACGTCGCCGTAGTGGAGGGGGAACACGACGCTGCTCACCGCGGTGGCCGCCACGATCAGCCAGGCCACCGGGCGCTGGGTGGTGTGCCGCGAGGTCAGGCACACGGCGGCCAGGCCCAGCAGCCAGACCATGTACTGCGGGCTGATCACCCGGCTGGTGACGGTGAACAGCAGCACGGCGCTCAGGGCGGCGTCGAGCGGTGTCGCCTCGGTCCACCGCCGGGCCCGCAGCCGCCACAGCACCAGCAGCCCGAAGGCGACGGCGGTGAGGGCGAGGGCGATGTGCGCGACGGCGGTGACGTACGGGCCGGTGAACTCCCTCGAGCCGTACCGGTAGTGCACCCGGCCCGGCCAGCCCGCGCGGGTCGCGAGGTTGAGGGCCGTGCCGCCGAGGGACTCGATCTGCACGCCCCGGCCGCCCTGCTGCCACAGGAACGCGAGAGGGTTGCGGAACAGGAGCGCGAAGGAGGCGAGGACCACCGCTCCGGCGGCCGCCGCCCAGGTCCACGCCGACCGGGTCGCCCGCCCCTTCGCCACCCCCGTCAGCACCAGCAGCGGCCACACCTTCACCAGTGCCGCGAGCGCCGCGATCACCCCGCACGCCCGGGCGGAGCGCGACAGCGCCAGCAGCGCGAGCATCGCGAGCACCGTGACCTGGACGTCGTAGCGGGCGAACGGCAGCCGCAGCAGCAGCGGCAGGGCGCCCACCCACAGCCCGGCCCCGAGCAGGCTGCGGCCGGGCCGCAGGCCGGTGCGGGCCAGCGCCGCCGTGACCGTCGCGTCCGCCGCGAGGGTGATGGCGACGAACCCCTGGAGGTACGTCAGCCCGGGCAGCAGACCGGGGGCGAGCAGTACCGCCCCGGCGCCCGGCGGGTACTGCCACAGCCGGTCGTGCGCCGGGAAGGCGCCGTGTGAGAGGACCACGTACCAGTGGTGGTACAGCCGCCACACCTCCCGCGCGACGCGTCCGCCCAGCAGCGGCAGGGAGTCGTGGGCGAGCAGCCACAGCATCAGGGCCCGGGTGACGAGCCAGGCGGAGGCCAGCGGAAGGAGGCGGTGGTGACGTGTCATCACCGCGGATGGTAGGACGGGTGAGTGCCGCACTTGAGGTGATACGCCGTCAATGCGCAAGAACCACTGATTAATAGTACAAAATCGGTGTCGTGGTGAGCGGAAGGCCGAGGCGCCTGCGGGGCGGTGCGGCGGGTGCGCCAGGGGCGGCGGGTGCCGCAGGTGTCCTGGCGGTGGCCGTCCCCGCCGCCGTCATGCTCGGGCTCGGACTGTGGGGCCTGGACCGCGGCGGCACCTGGCGTGACGAGGCCGTCAGCCTTCAGGTCGCGCGGCGCTCGGTACCGCAGATCTGGCGGCTGCTGCACGGTGTGGACGCGGTGCACGGCCTCTACTACCTGTTCCTGCACGCCGTCCTCGCCGTCCCCGGGTCCGGCGCGGTCGCCGACGAGGTCCTGCTGCGGCTGCCGTCCGTCGTCGCCGCGTCCACCGCGGCCGGTCTGGTCGCGGCGCTCGGCAGCCGGCTGGCCCGGCCACGGGTCGGCCTGTGGGCCGGACTGCTGTACGCCATCACCCCGATGGTCGGTCACTACGCGCAGGAGGGCCGGTCGTACGCCCTGGTCGCGGCCGGGGCGGCCGGGGCGACGCTGTGGCTGGCGAAGGCCCTGGAGGGGCGTCCGTGGTGGCCGTACGCGGCGCTCGTCGCCGTCACCTGCCTGCTGCACGAACTGGCGGTGCTGATGCTGCCCGCCCACGCCGTGACCCTCGCGCTCGCGCGGGTCGCCCGACGGGAGTGGGGCCGCTGGGCGGCCGCGGCCGGCGGCGCGCTGCTGCCGGTGTCGCCCCTGGTGCTGGTCTCGGGCCGGCAGTCCGGTCAGGTGGCGTGGCTGACGCCGCCGGACGCCGGGGCGGCGCAGCGGCTGGTGTGGCAGTTCACCGGCCGAACGGACGCGGTGCTGTGGGTGTATCTCGGCCTCGTCGTCGTGGCCGCGACGACGCTGCGGCGCTCGGCGCTGGTCCGGGTGGCGCTGCCGCTGGCGGTGCTGCCGCCCCTGGTCCTGATGGCCCTGTCGCAGGTGCGGCCGATGTACGACGACCGGTACGTGCTGTTCGCGCTGGCGGGCGCGCCACTGCTGGCGGCCGCCGGGGCCGACCGGCTGCTCGGCGCCCTGCCGCGCACCGGCACGGCCGCCGGTGCGCGCGCCCTCGCCCTCGCGGGCGGGTCGGCCGTCGTCCTCGCGTTCGTCGGGCAACTGCCGCTGTACCGCCTCGACCGCGACCCCGGCCGCCGCCCGGACAACCTCACCGCGGTCGCCGCGCTCGCCGCGCGCGAACTGGCGCCGGGCGACCCGGTGGTGTTCCTGCCGTCCATCGGGCGGCGTCCGGCGCTGGCGTACCCGCGGGCGTTCCGGCGGGCGCGCGACGTGGCCCTGAAGGTGCCGGGACCCGCGTCCGGGACGCTGTACGGCGTCGAGGTCGACGCGGCGGTGCTGCGCCGCAGGCTCGACGCCGTCGACCGGCTCTGGGTGGTCGCCGAGCCGTACGCCCTGCGCTCGCCCTGGTATCCGGGCGACCCGGCCGAGCGGCTCAAGCTCACCGTGGTGAACGAGGAGTTCGTCCCCCGCGAGCCGCGGCGGGAGTTCGTCAGCGGGGAACCGTCCTGCGCCTCTATGTGCGCCGACCGGCTACGGGCAGCCGGGTGTCTCCTCCAGCGCTGCCGCGTCCAGCGCCGTGGTGAGCCGGTCGAGGCGCTCGTGCAGGTCGCGGATCTCGTCGAGGCCGAAGCCGGTCGCCTCGGCGATCCGGCGCGGCACCTGGAGCGCCTGCTCCCGCAGTGCGAGGCCCGCCCCGGTCAGCCGCACCTCCACCGAGCGTTCGTCGCGCGTGCTGCGCTCCCGGGTGACCAGGCCCGCCGCCTCCAGCCGCTTGAGCAGCGGCGACAGGGTGCCGGAGTCGAGACGCAGGAAGGAGCCCAGCTTCTTCACCGGCAGGTCGCCCTGCTCCCACAGGACCAGCATCACCAGGTACTGCGGGTAGGTGAGTCCGAGGTCCTTGAGGAGCACGCGGTAGACCCCGTTGAAGGCGCGCGAGGCTGCGTGCAGGGAGAAGCAGATCTGGCGGTCGAGGCGGAGCCAGTCCTCCCCGGTCTCGTTCTCCCCGGTCTCGGTGCCGGGCGGCTGGGTGGGCGTCATGCCCCCAGGGTAGCTCTTGCGAGACATTTAATTGCGCACAACTGAATTGCGTGCTCTAATTGTGGTCGTGAGGGCGGCCGGACCGGGCCGCCGGAACGTCACTTCGAGAGGGATGGACTTCCAATGGACGCGCTCTACACCGCTGTCGCCACCGCCACCCACGGCCGCGACGGCCGTGCCGTCTCCTCCGACGGCAAGCTGGACGTCCAGCTCGCCCCGCCGGTGGAGCTGGGCGGCAACGGCCAGGGCACCAACCCGGAGCAGCTCTTCGCCGCCGGTTACGCCGCCTGCTTCGCCAGTGCCCTGGGCGTGGTGGGCCGGGCCGCCAAGGTGGACGTGAGCGACGCCGCCGTCACCGGCGAGGTCGGCATCGGCAAGCAGGGCGTGGGCTTCGGCCTGAAGGTCACCCTGCGCGTGGAGCTGCCCGAGGGCGTGGACGAGAGCACCGGCCGCGAGCTGGTCGAGCAGGCCCACCAGGTCTGCCCCTACTCCAACGCCACCCGCGGCAACATCGACGTCGACCTCGTCATCGAGTAGGTCCCCGCGCGGCCTCCCCGCGGGAGCCGTAGTCGACCCGCGCCAGCACCTCCCCCGTCCGCCGGCTCCACGCCACCACCACCGCCTCCTGGGGCACCGTGCGCCAGCGCGTCAGCAGCAGCCAGCGCACGTGGTACCGGCGGCCGATCGCGGCCCGCTCGGCGCGGGTCGCGGTCGGGGCGAGGTAGGCCTGTACGTCGGCGAGCCGCCGACGCCGCACCCGCTCGTCCAGCGCCGCGTCCGGCCAGGCGGGCGCGGCGAGGTTCGGACCGTAGCCCGCGATCGCGTGGACGGCGTAGTACCCGTCGGCGATCACCACCTCGCCGGGCCCGATGTGCTGCGCGGCCCACGCGTACGCCGGCCAGTCCGGCGGCTGCTCGAACCCGACCGGGTCCAGCGCCCGCGGGATCACGGCCCCGGCCTGCACGGTGAGGAAGCCGACGCAGGCCCCGGTCGCCGCCAGCACGCCCAGCACGTTGCGCCACACCGGCCACGGCCGGGCCGCCGCCAGCTCCACGGCCAGCGCGAACTGCGGCCCCACGAGCGTCAGCCCGAGGATCCGGCCGTAGGTGTAGTGCCCGCTGAACCAGCCGTACGCCACCACCAGACAGTCCAGCGCGACCATCAGCACCAGCGGATCACGCCACGAGGACCGGCGGACCCGCAGCCACAGCGCCGGCAGCCCGAGCAGGGCCAGCCAGAAGTGGCCGCCGAGATCCAGGTACAGTCGCCGGTGCATCGCGTCCACGCTGCCGTCGCCGGCCAGGGCGAACACGTCGAAGTACGGCCAGCAGGCCCCGACGGCCACGGCCGCCGCGCCCGCCAGCGCCCACCGCGCCAGCACCGCCGGCCGCCGGTCCCGCTGCCACCCCGCGACCAGGGCCACCGCCCCCGTCGCCGCCGCCACCGACGTGATCGGATGGACCAGCAGGATCACCCCGTACAGCGCGCCGACCGCCGCGTACCCGGCGAGACCGCGCAGCCCGCTCGGCCCCACGTACCGCACCCGCCGGGTGTCGCGGACCCGGGCGCCGGTCAGCGACCAGGCCCAGAAGGCGAGCCCCGCCGCGAACGCGGACGGGTAGGCGAGCGTCCCGGTCATCGACATCAGGCCGAGATAACCGCTCCACCAGGCCCGCTCGGTGCCCCACAGCAGGGTCATCGACGCCAGCGCCAGCACCGGCGCCCACGGCCGGGGCGACAGCACCTTCACGAAGCGGCCGACGCCGGTCAGCAGCACCAGCAGGTTCAGCGGACCGGCGAGCCTGACCACCTCCCAGCCGGACAGCCCCGTCAGCCGGGCGAAGACACCCTGCGCGAGCGCGTACGGCGAGTAGTACGGGCTGCCCGCGCCCGGCAGGTCCGCCATCGGGTGGCGCGGGTGCAGCAGGTGCGCCTCGAGGCGTTCGACGACCGCCGCGTGCTGCCCCGCGTCGCAGCACAGCGGGACCCGCCAGTACGCCAGCGACATCACCAGCCAGAACAGGAAGCCGAAGACCTGGTACGGCGTGGGACGCCGGAGACGGCCGCCGCCGCGCAGCGCGGTGGCTCCGCGGGTCGGCCGTCGGACGAGGGCGCCGGCGCTCACCGGACCGGCGCGAGGACGTGGAAGGACTTCAGGGGCATTGGCCGTACCTTCCCGCCGTGATCACAGGCCCACCCGACTGTCACCTCATCGGGTGAGCCCGGCCGTCCCGGCCCCGGACCCGACCTCGGCCCCGGATCCGGTACCGGACTCGGCCCCGGACCTGGACCCGGCCTCGGCCCCGCCCCGGTCCTGCGCGGGGACGACGGGCCGGCCCCGTACGAGCGGTTCCAGCAGCAGCGGCACCCCCACCACGGGCAGCAGCCAGGCCAGGACGATCAGCCGGTCGCCCCAGACGGTGATGTCGGGATGCGCGGCCTGGGTGAGGAACCCGGTGAACGCGGCCGCGAGCAGAAACCCGCCGAACGCCCGCCGTCGGCGCAGCGCCCCGCACGCCCCGGCGGCCAGCGCCGCCAGGAACAGCGGCTCCCGCAGTTCCCGTCTGAGCCACTCCACCCAGAAGTTGCCCTGGAGCTGGCGGAACTCCGCCCACGGGCGGATCCGGTCGGGCCGCGCGAAGTGGTCCGTCAGCAGATCCTGCACGCTCTCCGAACCGGACGGGTAGTGCAGCGCGTTCGCCAGCAGCACCGTGCCGAGCGCGCCGCAGCAGCCCGCCACCGCGACCGCTGCCGCGGCCGCCGCCGGGGCGCGCCGGTATCTCGCGCCCGCCCGCCACCGCCGTACGGCGATCACCGCACCGGCCGCCGCCAGGCACCCCGCCAGGAACAGCGCCTGGGAGTGCTTCACGGTGAACAGCGCGGCCAGCGCCCCGCAGACGAGCAGCGTGCCCGCGCGGACCCGGCGGTCCAGGGCCAGCGCGCAGCCCCACACCGCCGTCAGGGTCAGCGCCAGCATCAGCCCCTCGGCCATCGGGCGCATGGCGGTGGTGCCGCACGGCAGGACGTAGTACAGCGCCTGCCCGGTCAGACACAGGGAGGTCGGCACCCGCAGCGTGCGCAGGACCAGGAAGACGAGGACGCCGCCCGCCACCGTGACCACCACGCTCGCCGCCCACATCCCCCACGTCACCCCGAACACCGTGATGAACGGCAGCAGGAACACGGGATAGCCGGGCCGCACCTCGAAGATCCGCATGAACCGCTCGGAGAGGTACGGCAGCGTGTGCCCGCCGGTCTGTCCGGCCGCCAGCCGCGCCTCGACGACCCGGAGCTCCCGGACCCGGCACTCCGCCAGGACCCGCGGAGCGGGGTCCGCCCGGTGGAAGTGCACCACGTCCACGCTCTGGTCGCGGGCGGCCAGCGCCGCCCGGCTCGAACAGATGTAGTCGACGGTGGCGGCCGCCGTCGCCTGCTTGCTCTCGCCGCGCAGGCTCAGCGCGTACGCCAGGTAGTTCTTGCTGTCGGGGGTGTCCCGGCCGGTCACGTTCGTGAGCTGGAGCAGGGCGAAGACCGCGCCCAGCACCAGGACCCAGGTGCGCGGCCTCACGAGGACGCGAGCAGGTCGTGCCCGGCGGCCGGTCCGGGCACCCGCGCCCGGCCGGCCGCGGACGGCATGGACTCGCCCAGCAGCAGCGTCCGTACGACGCGCTCGGCGGCGCGTCCGTCGTCGTACGTGCAGAACCGCTCCCGGAAACGCGCCCGCAGCCGCGCCGACTCCTCGTCCCGCCGGCCGCCGGCCGCCAGCAGCCCGGCCAGTTCCCGGTAGGAGCGGGAGACGTGTCCGGGCGGTTCGGCGGTGATGTCGAAGTACATGCCCCGGCTCGCCGTGTACGCGGCCTGGTCGTCGGCGTGCACGATGATCGGCCGGTCCAGGACGGCGTAGTCGAACATCAGGGCCGAGTAGTCGGTGACCAGCACGTCGGAGGCGAGCAGCACCGTCTCCACGTGCGGCTCGTCCGTCGCGTCGAGCAGCACCCCGCGCCGGTGCAGGTCCGCCAGGCCGAGCCCGCGCGCCGGACCGGTGGCGAGCGAGGGGTGCAGCCGTACGACGAGGGTGTGGTCCGGACCCAGGTCCGCGGCCCACCGGGCCAGGTCGAGGCGGTCGACATGGCCGCCGCGCCGGTACTCGCGGCGGGTCGGCGCGTACAGCACGACGGTGTTCCCCGGTGGGATGCCCAGCCGGTCCCGGGCGGCCGCGCACTCGGCCGGTCCGGCGCCGACGAGGACGTCGTTGCGGGGGCTGCCGGTGCGGGCGGACGCGAAGTGGCACGGGTACGCCCGCTCCCACACCAGCTCGGAGTGCCGGTTGGCGACCAGGCTGTGGTCCCAGCGGTCGGCGCGGCGCAGCATCTGCGGCACGTCGAGGCCGTGCCGGGCGCCGGGCTTGTCCCGCAGATCGGCCCCCATGTACTTCAGCGGGGTGCCCTGATGGGTGTGGATGTGCACACTGCCGGGGCGTTTGACCAGGCTGCCGGGCCAGTTGACGTTGTTGACGAAGTACGTCGCCCGCGCGGTGATCTCGCGGTAGCGCAGGGAGCCGAGCAGGACGTGCTCCACCCCCTCCGGCAGCAGCGCCGGGTCGGCCGCTTCTTCCTCGCCGGCCACCACCCACACCCCGCGCAGGTGCGGGGCGATCTCGCGGGCCTTGCGGTAGACGGCGGCCGGGTCGCCGAGCACCCCCCGGTGGGAGAACGCCGAGTACACGACGAGGTGCGGGTCGAGCGGACGGCGGGCGTGCAGCGCGGACCAGCCCTGCCCGAGACGTCCGGCCGCCGCCCTGGCCACCGGCAGGGCCCGCCGGCCGGCCTCCCGGGCCGCCAGGCCGGTCCCGCGCTTCAGCAGATAGGCCGGGTAGCCGCCCTCCAGCAGCCGCAGTTCCCCGGACACCGACGTGCCCTGCGGCCGGTGCCTGCGGAACATCTCCGCGGTGAGCCGGAAGAACTCGGCCCGGTCCGCGGGCGGCAGCCGGTCCGGTTTGGCGAGGATGTCGAGGCAGTGCTCGCCCATCTTGCGGTGCAGCCAGGGCCGCCAGACGGCCAGTTCGGGGCGGGCGCCGACGAACGCGAAGACCCGCTCGTACTGGTCGTGGATGTCGAAGTGCTTGCGGCTGGTGGTGGACAGGATGTTGCCCTGGCGGCGCTGGCGGTAGTTCAGACAGATCCGGTCCAGCGTGGCGATCCGCCCGGCGCTGAGCAGCACCGGGAACGTCCAGGGCGTGTCCTCGTAGTACCCGGGCGGGAACTCGAAGCCGTTCTCCGTCACGAACTCCCGCCGGTAGACCTTGTTCCAGACCACCATCAGCAGATCGAGGATCTCCGGGCGTCCGGCGGCCGTGAACGTCTCGCCGCCGCCACCGCCGTCGGGCCCCGCGCCCGCGCCGCCGTCCGGCGCGAGCAGATGGGCGAGGGCGTTGCGCCGGGTGCCGCCCCACCAGTAGGTGCGGGCGTAGTCGAAGACCAGGACGTCCGGGTCGCCGGTCTCGTCGAGCCGGTCGGCCATCGCGTGCAGCGCGCCCGGGGTGAGGGTGTCGTCGCTGTCGAGGAAGAAGAGGAAGTCGCCGGTGGCGTGGGGCATCCCGGCGTTGCGGGCGCGGCCCAGGCCGACGTTCTCCGGCAGGTGCAGCACCGTGACGCGCGGGTCGCGGGCCGCGTACTCGTCGAGGATCGCTCCGCAGCCGTCCGGGGAACGGTCGTCGACGGCGATCACCTCGATGTCCCGGTACGACTGCTCCAGGACCGAGTCGAGGCACTCGCGCAGGAAGCCCTGCACCTTGAAGCAGGGGATGATGACGCTGAAGCGGGGCACTGCGGGGTCAGCTCCTCACGAGAGTGGCGGCGGCGGGCGCCGGGACGCGCCGGTCGAGCGGCAGCACCGGCGGGATCGCCTCCGGCGGCTCGCCGAGCAGCACCCGGCGCACCACCCGCTCGGCGGCCCGGCCGTCGTCGAACTGGCAGAACCGCTCCCGGAAGGCGGCCCGCAGGGCGCGGGAGCGCGGCCCCGCGTACGAGCCGTCGGCGAAGACCCGGGCCAGTTCCCGCGGGGTGCGCGCCACCGGGCCGGGCGGCTCCCGGAGGAGGTCGAAGTAGACGCCCCGGGTCTCCCGGTAGACCTCCCAGTCGTCGGCGTACACGACGATCGGCCGGTCCAGGTTGGCGTAGTCGAACATGATCGACGAGTAGTCGGTGATCAGCGCGTCGGCGGCCAGGCAGACGTCCTCGGAGGAGCGGTGCGAGGTCACGTCGATGATCCGGCCGCTGCCGGCGCCGCGGCCCCGGTCGTAGAAGTAGTGGGCGCGCAGCAGGACCACGACGTCCTCGCCGGCCTCCGCGCAGAACCTCTCCAGGTCCAGGCCCGCCTCGAAGCCGCTCTGGTGGTCGCGGTGCGTCGGCGCGTACAGGACGGCCGTCGCGCCCACCGGGACGCCCAGCTCACGGCGGACCCGGGCGACGTCCTCGGCGGTCGCGGTGAGGTAGACGTCGTTGCGGGGATAGCCGTACTCCAGGGCCTCGTACGAGCCGGGGAAGGCGCGCTCCCACATCTGGGTGGAGTGGCGGTTGGAGGAGAGGTTGTAGTCCCAGCGGTCGACGCGGCCCAGCAGTCTGGTGAAGCTGCCGGTCGCCGCGGCCACCACGGGGTACGTCGACTGGTCGACGCCCATCTTCTTCAGCGGCGTGCCGTGCTGGGTCTGCACGTGCACGCTGCCGGCGCGCTTGACCACGTCCTCCGCGAAGTTGGCGTTGTTGAACAGGTACGTGGCGCGGGCCAGGACCTCCCAGTAGCGGCGGCTGCCGATCACCACGTGCTCGACGTCCTTCGGCACGGTGTGCGCGTGTTCGGGCTCCACCAGGAACACCGACCGGATGTGCGGGGCGAGTTCACGGGCCTTGGCGTGGATGGCGGCCGGGCTGCACGCGTAACCGCGGCCCCAGTAGGCGCAGTACACGGCCAGTCGGGGATCGAGGGGGCGGCGCAGCTGCCAGCGGTACAGCAGCCGGGTGCGCAGCATCCGGAAGCGCGGGACGCTCCGGGCGGTTCGCGCCGCGGCCTGGTTGGCGCCGCGCAGGGCACGAAACGCGGTGTACGCCCCGGTCGCCAGCAGCAGGTGCTGCACGCCCAGACTGCCGCCCGGCCCGCGGAAACCGGCCGGGCGGTGGCGGCGGTACAGGCGGCCGGCCCGCCGGAAGAAGGCGCGCCTGCCCGACGGCAGCCGCCGGGGGTGGGCCGCCGTCCTCAGCACCTGCGCGAACAGCTGCTCGAACAGGGCGCCCGCCCGTTCGCCGGACAGCCCCTGCCCGGCGGCCCGCGAGAGCACCAGGTCCGTCTGTTCGAGCAGCTCGAAGTGGTGCGCGCCCGGCCGGTCGAGCCGGCTGCCCTGGCGGCGCAGCCGGTGCCGTACGACCACCGAGCCCAGTACGGCGACCCGTTCGGCCGCGATCGTGACCAGGCCGCCGAAGCCCAGCTCCGCGAAGTGGCCGTCGGGGAAGGCGAGCCGTCGCTCGGCGAGGAACGCCCTGCGGTGGGCGGCGCTCCACACGGGCAGCCGCACACAGGTCACCTCGGGCGCCCGGTCGGGGGCGAAGGCGCCCGCCGGGGCCTGCGCCAGCAGCGAGGCCGCCGGGCGGGTCGGCTCGCCCTCCCACCACGGCGTCCGCTCGTGTTCGAAGTACAGGACGTCGACGTCACCGGTGACGTCCAGCCGGTCGGCCAGCGCGGCCAGCGCGCCCGGGGCCAGCACGTCGTCGCCGTCGAGGAACAGCAGATACACGCCGGACGCCGCCCGCATCCCGGCGTTGCGCGCCGCGCCCGGCCCGGCGGACGGCGGTGAGTGCACCGGCCTCACCCGCGCGTCCCGCCCCGCGTACCCGGCGGCGACCTCCGCCGCCGGGGCGTCGGGCGCGTCACAGACCGGGATCAGCTCGAAGTCGCCGAAGGACTGGGCGAGGACGGAGTCCAGCGCCAGGGACAGCCGGCCCCCGATCCCCGGAGACGGGACGATGATGCTGAAGCGGGGCATTCTGCTCTTTCTCTGTCGAGGTCCCGGCCGGGGTGCCGGCCGGGGGCGCGGCACGGACCCCGACCGGGGTGCCGGCCGGCCTTCCCGGCCGGCGTCCGGTCCGGGTCCTGGTGCTCAGGACGTACGGACACGGCCCGGCCGCCCGGTCGGCCGCCAGGTGGGCGGCCGGGTCGGGGTGGGCCGCGAGGTGCTGAGGGGCATGGGAACTCCCGATAGGGCAAACGGCGTTCAGTGGCTGTCGGTGACGGGGTGCGGTCCGGAAGGTTGCGCCACCGTGGCGAGCGGGGAGCCCGTGGGCGCCTCGGCCGCCGACGGCACCGGGCGCCGCCGTTCGAGCGGCACGACCGCGGGCAGCCCCGGGGTCTCGCCCAGCACCACATGGCGTACGACCCGTTCGGCGGCGTGTCCGTCGTCGTACGGGCAGAAGCGCTCCCGGAAGGCGGCGCGCAGCCGGTCCGAGCGCGCTCCGCGCCAGTGGCCGCTCGCGAAGACGCCGATCAGCTCGTCCTCGGTGCGCACGACCGGGCCCGGTGGGAAGGCGCGCAGGTCGAAGTAGGTGCCGCGGGTCGCCTCGTACGCCTCCCGGTCGGCGTCGTGGATCACGATCGGCCGGTCCAGGTTGGCGTAGTCGAACATGATCGACGAGTAGTCGGTGACCAGCGCGTCCGCGGCCAGGCACAGCGACTCCACGCTCGGGTGGCCGGTGACGTCGACGACGCGGGCGCCCCGGGCCGGGGGGCCCGCCTGCCCCTGGTGGGAGCGGGCCAGGATCATGAAGCGCGGGCCCAGGCGGCGCAGGACGCGCTCCAGGTCCAGGGGGGCGTGCCGGGTGGTGCGGTAGTCGCGGTGGGTGGGCGCGTACAGGATCGCCACCGTGCCCTCGGGGATGCCCAGGGACGCCCGCAGCAGCGCCGTGTCCGCCGCGCCCGCCCGGTGGAGGACGTCGTTGCGGGGGTAGCCGTAGTCCAGCGTGGTGTAGCCGCCGGGGTAGACGCGCTCCCAGGTCAGCGTGGTGTGGCGGTTGGCGGACAGCACGTAGTCCCACTTGTCGACGCTGCTGAGGAGCTCCGCGAAGTCCATGCCGCGTGCCGCCGCCGGACGGTCCTGGAGATCGAGGCCCATGCGCTTGAGCGGGGTGCCGTGCTGGGTCTGCACGAAGACCTGGCCGCGGCGCTTGACCAGACGCCGGTCGAAGTTGACGTTGTTGACCAGGTACTTGGAGCGGGCCAGCGCCGTCCAGTAGGCGGCCGTGCCCGGGGTCAGCCGGCGGGTGCCGGGCGGGATCGTGTCGTGGTACTCGGGCCGGGCGATCCACGCCGTGCGGATGTGCGGGGCGTGCGTGCGGAAGGCGGTCTCCAGCGCGCCCGGGTTGCAACTGTGGCCGCGCCCCCAGTAGGCCGCGAAGACCGCGTGGTCGGCACGCAGCGGGAGCCGGAGCTGGACGCGGTAGTGGAGCTGCAACGCCCCGGCCCGCAGCGCCCTGCGCAGCCCGCCGGCGAGCCGCCCGGCCCGGCGGTACAGGCCCGTCGCCCGTTGCAGCACGCGGTAGGTGCGGTGCAGGCCCAGGCGGACCAGGCCGTGCCGCAGCCGGGTGCGCGGGGGGACGGGGGCGCCGGGGACGCGGTGAAGGCGGCACTGGGCGCGGGCCCTGCGCAGGAACTCGGCGCGGGCGGCGCGCGGCAGACGGCCCGGCCGGGTGAACACCGTCGAGAGGTGGTCGACCATGCGGCGGAACAGCACCGGCTTCCAGAAGGCGAGTTCGGGGCGCCCTTCGAGGAACGCGAAGACCCGGTCGTACTGCTCGAAGACGTCGAAGTGCCGACGGCTGGTGGTGCCCAGGATGTTCCCCTGGCGGCGCTGCCGGTAGTGCACGCACACCCGGTCGAGGGTCGCGAGGGACCCGGCGGCCATCAGGACCGGATAGGTCCAGGGCGTGTCCTCGTAGTAGCCGGGCGGGAACCGCAGCCCCTCGCGTTCCACGAAGTCCCGGCGGCACGCCTTGTTCCAGGCCACCATCAGCACCCGCAGCAGATCCGGCCGGTCCACGAGCCGGAACGGCGCCGGGCCCTCCTCGGCGAGCCGGCCGGCGAACCGGTTGCGGACGACCTCGCCGGTCCAGAACGTGCGGGCGTAGTCGTAGACCAGCACGTCCGGTTCACCCGCCGCCTTGAGCCGGTCGGCGATCGCGTCGAGCGCGCCCGGGGTGAGCGTGTCGTCGGAGTCGAGGAAGACCAGGTAGTCGCCCGTCGCCTGGTCCATGCCGGCGTTGCGGGCCAGGCCCAGCCCCCGGTTCTCCGGCAGATGCAGCGCCCGTACGCGGGGATCGCGCGCCGCGAACTCGTCGATGATCTCGCCGCAGGCGTCCGGGGAGCAGTCGTCGACCGCGATCAGTTCCAGATCGGCGTACGACTGCGAGAGCACCGATTGCAGGCATTCGTGCAGGTACGCCTGAACCTTGTACGCGGGGACGATGACACTGAACCTGGGCACGGGACATCCATGGGTCGGCGCGGGGCGTTCTGCCCGGGAACGTCCGATGGAGTGACTTGGTTACGGTGTGTGCGGCATACGGGGGATGCCGGGTGAACGGCGAGGGGCGGGCCGATGACCTCGACCCGCCCCGGAACGCGCGTTACTTGACAGCGCCCGCCATCACGCCGGTGACGAACTGCCGTTGGAACACGAAGAAGACGGCCAGCGGGATCACCATGGAGATGAACGCGCCGGGTGCCAGCACGTCGATGTTGTTGCCGAACTGCCGTACCTGCGTCTGGAGCGCGACCGTGATCGGCTGGCTGTCCGCGTCGGTGAACACCAGCGCGACCAGCATGTCGTTCCACACCCACAGGAACTGGAAGATGGCCAGGCTCGCGATCGCCGGACCGCCCAGCGGCAGCACGACCCGTGCGAACAGCCGCAGTTCGCCCGCTCCGTCGAGGCGGGCCGCCTCCAGCAGTTCACGCGGGATCTCCGCGAAGAAGTTCCGCAGCAGGAACACCGCGAACGGCAGGCCGAACCCGACGTGGAACAGGATCACTCCGAGGATGGACCCGAACAGGCCTAGTTTCCCGAACAGTTCGGCGATCGGGATCAGCGCCACCTGGACGGGCACGACCAGCAGCCCCACCACGCCCAGGAACCACCAGTCCCGGCCGGGGAACTCCATCCACGCGAACGCGTAGCCCGCGAGCGAGCCGATCGCCACGACCAGCACGGTCGCCGGGACCGTGATCAGCACGGTGTTGACCAGGGAGCCGGTGATGTCGCCGTTCTCCAGCAGGTTCCGGTAGTTCTCCCAGGTGAGTTGGGACGGTTGGGAGAAGACCTCCCACCAGCCGCTCGCGCTCATGTCGGTGGGGGAGCGCAGCGACGACAGCAGCAGACCGATCGTCGGCACCAGCCAGAACAGGCCGACCAGCAGCAGGAAGACCCGGACCAGACCGCTGTTGACCTTCGCGAGCAGCCATGCCGTCATCGCCGCACCTCCCGCCTGAGCCGACGCACGTTGAACCACATCACCGGGATGACCAGCAGCAGCAGGAACACCGCGATCGCGCTGGCGACGCCCGGCTGGTCCTCGGAGAAGCCCTTGCGGTACAGCTCCAGGGCGAGCACGTTCGCGTCGTCCTGGGAGGACCCCGGGGCGATGATGAAGACCAGGTCGAAGACCTTCAGCACATTGATCATCAGCGTGACCGCGACCACCGCGAGGACGGGGGCGAGCAGCGGCACCGTGACCCGGCGGAACACCTGCCACTCGTTGGCGCCGTCGACCCGGGCGGCCTCCAGGAGTTCCCGGGGCACGCCCGCGAGCCCGGCCGCGATCAGCACCATCGCGAAGCCCGCCCACATCCAGACGTACGAGCCGATGATGGCCGGGGTGACCAGCGAAGGACCCAGCCAGTCCAGGCCGTTGTACGGCGCCTTGAAGTTGCTCGCGGGCAGCCGCAGCAGGGCCCCGTCCGCGGCCGCCGGGAGCGTGAAGCCGCCGTCGGCCGCGGCCGTCGCCGACGCCACGACCCGGCCGTCCTTCACCGCCTCGATCCGCATGCCGGAGTAGCCCTGTTCGGACGGGTCGGGGGCGCCGGGCGTGCCCACCCCCTTGCCGCGGGTGAAGTCCTGCCAGGTGGTGCCGGTGACCTTCCCCGGCTCGGCCTTCGGCTTCGCGGCCGGCGCGGCGCCGTCGGGCATCTGGTCGGGGGCGACACCGACGAGCGGCAGGGCGACGGCCTCGCCGGCGCGCACCGGGGCCTTGGTGACGAACCCGCCGCCCTGGGCGACGAGCGGTGACTCGCGGCCCGGGTGCGCGTTCGGGAACGCCGACGACTGCGCGAACGTGTCGTGGACGCCGACCCACACCGCGTTCGCCACGCCCTTGTCCGGGTCCTGGTCGTAGACCAGCCGGAAGATGATGCCGGCCGCCAGCATCGAGATCGCCATCGGCATGAAGACGACCAGCTTGAACGCCGTACCCCAGCGCACCCGTTCGGTCAGCACCGCGAAGATCAGTCCGAGCGCGGTGGCGACCGTGGGCGCGAACACCACCCAGACGATGTTGTTCTTCAACGCGGTTCGGATGCCGTCGTCGGTGAACAGGGCCCGGTAGTTGTCGAATCCGGCGAAGCCGTCACCGGAGCGGTCGTAGAAACTGCGTACGACGGAGTACCCGATCGGGTAGACCACGAGCGCGCCGAGCAGCACCAGGGCGGGCAGCAGGAACAGCGCCGCCACGGCCTTGCGGGTGCCGGTCACGCTCTTGCGGTTCCTCGGCCCGGCGGGGGCCGGGGAGACGGCCCCCGCCCCTGCCGGGGTGTCCGACGTCATCGCCGGATCAGCTCCCGTTCCCGTACGCCGCCGCGGCGTCCTTCTCCAGCTTCGCCTGGGTGCCCGCCACGTCCGACGGGTTCTTCAGGAAGTCCTGGAGGTCCTTCCACTCGCCCTTGCCCGGGGTGCCGCCGAAGGCCTGCGGGGCCTGGTCGGACATGTCGAAGCGGAAGTCGTCGCCGGCCGCGATCAGCGCCTTGGCCATCTTCTGCTGCACCGCGTTCGGGTACACCGACGGGTCGACGTTCTTGTTCGGGGAGAGGTAACCGCCCAGCTCGGCCTGCACGGTCGCGGCGTCCGGCGAGGCCAGGAAGGTGGCCAGTGCCTGCGCGCCCTTGGAGTCCTTCAGCACGACGGCCGCGTCGCCGCCGCTGACCACGGGCGCGGTGGCGCCGACCTTCGGGAACGGGAACACCTTCGCGTCCGTGCCCACCTTCGCCTTCGTCTCGGCGATGTTGACCTGCACGAAGTCGCCCTCGAAGACCATGCCCGCCTTCGGCTGGTCGCCGCCGGTGAAGGTCTGCGTCACGGACGCCGGGAACTCCGTCTGGAGCGCGCCGTCCGCGCCGCCCGCCACGAAGCCCTTCTTGCCCCAGACCTGCGCGAGGGTGGTCAGCGCCTCCTTCACCGAGGGGTCCGTCCACTTGATCTTGTGCTGGGCCAACTGGTCGTACTTCTCCGGGCCCGCCTGGGAGAGGTAGACGTTCTCGAACCAGTCGGTGAGGGTCCAGCCGTCGGCGCCGCCGACGGAGAACGGGGCCACCCCGGAGTCGTAGACCGTCTGCGCGGTGGTCAGCAGCTCCGGCCAGGTCTTCGGCTCGCTCGCCCCCGCGTTCTCGAAGACCTTGGCGTTGTACCAGATCAGGGACTTGTTGGCGGCCTTGTAGTAGACGCCGTACTGCTTGCCGTCGACCTTGCCGATGTCCTGCCAGCCCTGCGAGTAGTTCTTGGCGAGCTGGGCCTGCGCCTCGGCGCCGAGCGGCTTGGCCCACTGCTTCTCCACTGCCTGCTTGATCGCGCCCGGCTGGGGCAGCATCGCCACGTCCGGCGGCTGGCCGCCCGCGATCTTCGATCCGAGGAAGTTGATGATCGGGTCCTGGGCGGGCACGAAGGTGACCTTGGCGCCCGTGCGCTTCTCGAACTCCGCCAGCACCTTCTTGAAGTTCGCCTGTTCGGCCCCGGTCCAGACGGCGGCGACCGACAGGGTGGTGCCGTCCAGCTTCGGAAGGGCGACGGTGCCGGCCGCGCTCGCGGTGCTCCCGCCGTCGCTCTTCTTGTCGCCGCCGCCTCCGCACGCGGTGAGCGAGAGTGTCAGTGCGCCCGCGGCGACGGCTGCCGCCGCTTTCGCGGCCGTGCGTGTCCGGTGTGTTCTGCTCGTCCTCAGCATCACTGCCCCGTTCTTCGTTCGTCGTCGAACGTCGACCGCTTGCCCCGTGCGCTCCGGTCTACGCCGGGTCCCTGGGGTCGGCAAGAGCGCATACGGTGTCAAGTGGGCGATCGTGACCACGTCGTGATCGGGTGCGATCGGGACAGACCGGACGGGGCTGTCCGCCGGACAGACCCCGGGACGCGTCAGAGCAGGGACGGCACCTGTGCCGCCGACACCTCCCGGGCTGCCCGCTCCAGCGCGCTGGCCAGCAGGGCCAGGTCCGTCGGGCCGTTGCCCAGTTCCCGCACCGGGCGGCGGGCCGGCGGGTCGCCCATGCGGGACCAGTCCAGCGGGACGACCGTGGGGCGCAGGGTCGCCGTGCGGGGGATGCGGCCGGTGACCCGGCCGCCCTGGAAGGGGACCGTGCGCCCGCCCGCGACGCCGAGCTGTCCGCGGCCGGGCGCCGGCTCGTCCGCTCCGGACTCCGGCGCCTCCAGCGTCACCCGCAGCGCGGCCCGGCGGGCCGGTTCCGTCTCCGCCGTACGGCCGTCGGGGCCGGTGGCCGCCACCAGGTGGACGCCGAGCCGCTCGCCCTCGCGGGCCACGGCCTCCAGCGCGCGCATCACGGAACCCGCGGCGGGCCGCCCGGGTGAACCCAGCGCGGGGGAGACCAGCGCGTCCAGGTCGTCCACGACCACCACCAGCCGGGGCAGCGGCGGCGCCTCGGTCCGTCGCCCGGCCGCTCCCGGCCGCAGCCGGATCGTCGCGCTGGGCGGGGAGTCGAGATCGCCCGAGCCGTCGGACCCGGGGCCTGCTCCCGGCGCGAGACCGGTTCCGGACCCGAGCCCGGCCCCGGGCCGGGACGTGCCGCGTGCCGACGCGGTGCGCTGGGCGACGATCCGGCCCGAGACCTCGCGGTGGGCGTGCCAGGAGGCGAAGTCGGAGCGGCCGAGCAGCTCGGCCCGGCGCTTCAGCTCGGCGCTCAGCGACTGCGCGAACTCACGCATGCGCACGGGGTCGTTGGCGGTGAGATGCGTGGTGACATGCGGTACGTCCGTACAGACCCGCAGGCCCTCGCCGTGACCGCCGCCCGGGTTGCCCGAGCCGTCCCGGCCGTCCACCAGGACGATGCCCAGCCGGTCGGGGCGCTCGGCGGCGGCGAGCGAGGCGACCAGGGCCCGCAGCAGCTCCGTACGCCCGCTGCCCGCCGGTCCCTCGACCAGCAGATGCGGGCCCTCGGCGACGAGGTCCACGCCGACCGGACCGCGCGGTCCGGCGCCCAGGACGGCCGCCGCCCGGCCGCCGAGCGCCTCGGCGTCGTCGCCGGCGTCGGCCCAGCGGGCCATCAGGGACGCGGGGGTCGCCCGCGCCAGACCCAGCTCGTCCAGCAGCCGCGCCGCCTGGGGCAGCGGCACCGACACGCGCGGCTGGCGCTGGCCCGGCGCGCCGTCCGGGCGCAGCGGCGCCAGCGCCCGCCCGAACCGCTCGGCCCAGGCGAGCGAGACGGCGTCCACGGCCGCGACCGTGCCATGGCCGACCGGGCCGTGCCCGGCCGGATCCGCGGCGACCCGGCCGACCCGCATCAGCTGCACCGCCGTCGCCACGTCCCCGCTGAGCAGCGCCACCGCGCCGCACTCGCGGAACACCGGCGTCACCGCGCAGGCCGCGTCGTACGTCTGTGTCACCGGGGAGGCGGGCGAGGCCGGGGCCGTCTCGGCCAGGCACACCACGTGGATGCCCGCCCGCGGGCCCTCCACCACCAGCCGGGCCACCGCCTCGCGCAGGTCCGCACCCCCGGGGTCGCCGTCGACGACGACCACGGTGTACGGCCCCGGGAAGCCCTCGGCCGAGTCCGCCGCGGCGTCGTCCCGGGCCCAGGAGGGGCGCCGGGGGGAGGGCACGGCCGACCGGCCGTACGACTCCGACGGACGGGCCGCGGGGGCCGGCTCCTCCGGGTGGTCCGCCAGCCGGCGCAGCAGTTCCTCGGTACGGGCCGCGGCCTGCTCACGGTCGTAGGCGAGCAGCAGTCGGCAGTCCTGGCCGTGCGCCGGGCGCACATGGGGCAGCCAGCCCAGCCAGGCCCACTCCGCGGCGCGCTCCTCCACCGGGCGGGAGCGGTCCGCGCTGAGCAGGACGATCTCCAGGGTGTCCGGGGAGTGCAGCGCGGTGAGCTGCGCCACGACCGCGCGCGCCAGCCCGGACAGCCGGGGGCGCGGGCCCGCGAGGCCCAGCGCCCCGGCCTCGCGCAGATCGGCGGTCACCGGCACCGCGGGCAGCGGGCCCGAGCCGTCGGGTGCGGGCCGGTCGCTGGTGCCGAGCCGCACCGTGAGCGTCTCCGGGTGTCCCGGGCCGCGCTCCCACAGCCGGGGGCCGGGGCCCAGCGCCGTCAGCAGCAGGGCGGCCGGGTCCGGCCAGGTGTCCGGCCTGCGGGGCGACAGCGCCGACGGGACGGCGGACCCGCCCCGCGGCTGCGCTTCGTACCCGTCGGGAGCGGCCGGGTCCGGCGCGCCGCGGCCACCGGCCAGCCGCCGGGCCCACCCGGTCAGGCCGCCGGAGCGTCTGCGCGCGGCCGACGGTCCGCCCGGGTGCGGGGCGGGGGATGCGGACGTGTGGAAGGGGTGCGGGGGCGCGGGGTCGACGTCCGCCGTACCGTCGCTGCCGGAGCGGTCGTTCCCGGACCGGCCGGGGTCTGTGCCGCCGGAGCCGTCCGCCCCGGTCCGTCCGCCGTGGGTGTCGGCGTCGCCCCTGCCGTACGTCGTGCCGCCGCCCGGCACGGCGCCGTGGTTCTCGATCAGCGGGGCCCCGCCCTGGACCGGCACGACGGGGGGTTCCGCCGGGCCGTGGGCGCGGGCGCCCGGCGCGGTGCCGGAGGCGCCCCAGCTCACCGAGCCGTAGGCGTGGCCGGTGCCCGGCTCGGGGGTGTCGGCGCCTGCCGCGGCGTCCGGCGCTCCCGGAGCCCGCGCGGCCGGGCCGGACGGGTCGGCGCCGTTCGCGTCCGGGGCCGCGGCGCGGTGCGCGGCCCGGTCCTGGCCGCCTCCGGCGAAGGGCTCGCTCCCGGTCCCGCAGGCCACCCGCACGTGCCCCTCGCCGTCGGGCGTCGTCGCCACCCTCGCCCCGGGGCCCCCGGCGGGCGCGAGCCGCAGCGCCGACTCCCCTATGCGCAGCAGGGCGCCCGGCGTGAAGCGCACCGGGCGGGCGTGCACCCGGGTGCCGTCCAGGGCGGTGCCGTTGGTGGAGCCGAGGTCGGCGACCGAGACGCGGCCGTCGGGGTCGAGGGTGACCGCGCAGTGCAGCCGGGAGACGTCCGGGTCGTCGAGCGGGACGTCGGCGTCGGCGGAGCGGCCGATGTTCACCGGGCCGCCGTGCAGCAGATGGACCCCGCCCGCGTCCGGACCCGCCACCACGTGGAGCTGGGCCGGGGCGTCGTCCATCTCGGGGTGCGGCTCGGGTTCGGCGGGGGCGCCCAGGGACAGCACCGCGCCGTCGATCAGCGGGGGCTCGCCCAGCGTGCAGCGCTGGGAGTCCAGCCGCTCCGCGCCGACGTACAGCACCACGGGACCGCCCGCGGACTCCCGGGGGCGGTCGTGCGCGGAGCCGCCCGCCTCGCCGGAGACCGTCGAGGACAGTGCCGCCGCCACCGCCGCCAGGGCCGTCCCCGCGGGCGCGGTGACCAGCACGTCGCGGGCGGTGGCGCGCCCCCGCGAATCGGAGGGCGGACCCAGGGGGTCTACGACGGTCAGCCGGATCTGCATCGCCGTCAGCGGTCCCTTCTGCGCGGGCGCCCGCCGGGCGAGGACGAGACCGTGCCGCGGTCCCCCACCGCGGACTTCTCCCACCCCGCACGAGCACGTCGGCCAGTACTGGGGGCATCCTCGCACTTGCCACCGACAACGCGCCCGCCGCCCACCGCCAAGTGATCTTGAATGGTCGGCTCTGCCCGCAAAAGTGCCTGACCCGGACCGTGCGGGCGACCGCTTGAGATCGGTCACGTTCGCTTACGGCAACCACGATGGCCCCGGCGAGCGTCTTTCCTTCGAACATGTACGGGCTCGGGGACGTAAGACCCACAGAATGACGACATCCCGGTGCCGGACGGGGCGGCACTAGAGTGGGTCGGAACATCCGACAGTTGGGCCGGAACACCAGGCAAGCAGCAGGGAGCACATGACGTGCGGCCGGTAGGCAGCAAGTATCTGCTCGAGGAGCCGCTCGGACGCGGCGCCACGGGCACCGTCTGGCGAGCCCGCCAGCGTGAGACCGCGGGCGCCGAGGCGGCCGTGCCCGGCCAGCCCGGCGAGACCGTCGCGATCAAGGTCCTCAAGGAGGAGCTCGCCAACGACCAGGACATCGTGACGCGGTTCCTGCGGGAGCGGTCGGTCCTGCTCAGGCTGACCCACCCGAACATCGTCCAGGTCCGCGACCTGGTCGTCGAGGGCGATCTGCTGGCGCTGGTCATGGACCTCGTCGACGGCCCCGACCTGCACCGCTACCTGCGCGAGAACGGGCCCTTCTCACCCGTCGCCGCCGCCCTGCTCACCGCCCAGATCTCGGACGCCCTCGCCGCCAGTCATGCCGACGGCGTGGTGCACCGCGACCTGAAACCGGCCAACGTCCTGCTGCGGCAGAACGGCGGCCAGATGCACCCGATGCTGACCGACTTCGGCATCGCGCGCCTGGCCGACTCACCCGGCCTCACCCGCACCCACGAGTTCGTCGGCACGCCCGCGTACGTCGCCCCGGAGTCCGCCGAGGGCCGCCCGCAGACCGCCGCCGTCGACATCTACGGCGCCGGGATCCTGCTGTACGAGCTGGTCACCGGGCGTCCGCCGTTCGGTGGCGGATCCGCGCTGGAGGTGCTGCACCAGCACCTGAGCGCCGAGCCCCGCAGGCCCTCCACCGTGCCGGACCCGCTGTGGACGGTCATCGAGCGCTGCCTGCGCAAGAACCCGGACGAACGCCCGAGCGCCGTGAACCTCGCGCACGCCCTGCGGGTCGTCGCCGAGGGCATCGGCGTGCACGCGAACTCCGCGCAGATCGCCGCCGCGGAGGCCGTCGGGTCCCTGCTGGCGCCCGCGCAGGCGCCGTCCGCGGTGCCCGGGTCCGCGGACGCCACCCAGGTGCTGCCCACCGGCCAGGCGCCCGGGATGTACGACCCGAACGCCGCGACCAGCTTCCTGCCGCACACCGGGGGCCCGGCGGGCGCCGCCGACCCCACAGCCGTACTGCCCAACCGGGGCGCGGCGGACCCGACGGCCGTCATGCCGCCGGTGCCGCCGAACCAGCCCGGACAGCAGCCGGGCGGCCCGGCGGAGCCGCACCCCTGGCAGTCCCAGCTGCGGGCCGCCCGCGACCGCAACGAGCAGACGCAGGTCCAGTACCTCGACCCCGGCGAGGACCCGCTGCGGCGCCGCCCGCAGCGCCAGGTCGCGCGCCCGCAGCAGCCCGCCCCGCGCCCGGCCCGGCAGCCGCAGCAGCCGCAGCAGCGCGGTCAGCAGGGGTACCAGCAGGGGTACGGGTACCCGCAGCCGCAGCCGCAGCCGCAGCAGCAGCCCCGGCAGCCGCAGCAGTACGCGCCGCCTCGGCAGCCCCGCCAGCCGCAGCAGCCTCAGCGGCCCGCCCGGGAGCCGCGCGAGCCCCGCCAGCGCGGTGCCAACCCGATGAAGATCCCGGGTCTGGGCTGCCTGAAGGGGTGCCTGTTCACGATCGTCATCCTGTTCGTCGCCGGATGGCTGATCTGGGAGCTGACCCCGCTCCAGGATTGGATCGGCACGACCCGGAGCTTCTGGGGCCAGATCGAGCACTGGTACGACCAGGTGTCCGGCTGGATCGGGGATCTCGGCAACAGTGACACGCCGACCGGAGCCGGCAACAACTGACGGACCGGCGGGGCGGACGCCGCTCGGACGTCTGTCTGGGGATTTATCGACATCCAGCAGGTGATTTCCGCCTCGGCGGTGAAGGTTGGCTCGCCGGACGCGTAGTTTTAGCGACAACACGCGTCCGTAGGAGCAGCCTTGGCACGGAAGATCGGCAGCCGGTACGCCGCCCACCAGATCCTGGGGCGCGGCAGCGCCGGCACGGTGTGGCTGGGCGAGGGGCCCGAGGGGCCCGTCGCCATCAAGCTGCTGCGCGAGGACCTCGCGTCCGACGAGGAACTCGTGGGCCGCTTCGTCCAGGAGCGCACGGCGCTGCTGGGACTCGAACATCCCCATGTGGTGTCCGTGCGTGACCTCGTCGTCGACGGGAACGACCTGGCGCTGGTCATGGATCTCGTCCGCGGCACCGACCTGCGCACCCGGCTGGACCGGGAGCGCAGACTGGCGCCCGAGGCGGCGGTGGCCATCGTGGCGGACGTGGCGGAGGGACTGGCGGCCGCGCACGCCGCCGGGGTCGTCCACCGGGACGTCAAGCCGGAGAACGTCCTGCTGGACATGCAGGGCCCGCTGGGGCCGGGCGGCGCGCATCCGGCGCTGCTGACGGACTTCGGCGTCGCCAAGCTGATCGACTCGCCCAAGCGCACCCGCGCCACGAAGATCATCGGAACGCCGGACTATCTGGCGCCGGAGATCGTGGAGGGGCTGCCGCCGCGGGCGGCGGTGGACATCTACGCGCTCGCGACCGTGCTGTACGAGCTGCTGGCCGGGTTCACGCCCTTCGGGGGCGGCCATCCGGGCGCCGTGCTGCGCCGGCACGTGACCGAGACCGTGGTGCCGCTGCCGGGCATCCCCGACGAGCTGTGGCAGCTGATGGTCCAGTGCCTGGCGAAGGCGCCGGCCTCGCGGCTGCGCGCCTCGGAGCTGGCGGCCCGGCTCCGGGAGCAACTGCCGACGCTGGCCGGGATGCCGCCGCTCGACGTGGACGAGCCGGACGCGGAGCCGGGCGAGACCCCGATGGACGAGGCGAGCGAGCCGGCCGCGCCCGTCGGTGAGCGCGCGGTGCGCCGACGCGGGGCCGTACCCCTGGTGCCGGGCGCGAAGCCGGACTCCAACCGGGACACGCACACCTCGATGAGGGTGCCGGGCCCGGACGAACTCGCGGGCGGCGCCCGGGGCACGGCGCGCGCGCCGCGGGCCGCGGGGGCGCCCCGGCCCGGATCCGCGCGCCACCGGGCCTCGGCGCGCAGACGCCGGGTGACGCTGGGGACGGCCGCGGTGGTCCTCGTGGCCGCGGTCGGGTTCGGGACCTGGTGGGCGACGTCGGGGGACGACGCGGGAACGCCCCCGCAGGACACCAAGCACTCGGCCCCCCAGTCGCCGTGACCCGGCTCGGCCCGACCTGACCCCGACCCGGTCCGACCCGACCTGCACGCGCGGGCCGGACCCGCCCGCGGGGATCCACCCGCGGCCGCCCCGGACCGACCCGGGGCCGGGGCGCCCCGGCCGCGCCCGCCGCCCGGCCCGTCCCGGCCGGGTGCGAGGTCACTCCCGCCCCGGCGCTCGTCGCCCGGCGGAGCCGTTACGCTGGATGCGTGGCAGTCGTCGATGTATCCGAAGAGCTCAAGTCCCTCTCCTCGACCATGGAGTCGATCGAGGCCGTTCTGGACCTCGACAAGCTGAGGGCAGATGTCGCCGTGCTCGAGGAGCAGGCGGCCGCGCCGTCCCTGTGGGACAACCCGGACGAGGCGCAGAAGATCACCAGCAAGCTGTCCCACCTCCAGGCCGAGGTCAGGAAGGCGGAGGCGCTGCGCGGACGGATCGACGATCTCGTCGTGCTCTTCGAGATGGCCGAGGAGGAGGACGACCCGGACACCCGTGCCGAGGCCGAGTCCGAGCTCGCCGCCGTCCGCAAGGCGCTGGACGAGATGGAGGTCCGTACGCTCCTGTCCGGCGAGTACGACTCCCGTGAGGCCCTGGTCAACATCCGCGCCGAGGCCGGTGGCGTCGACGCCGCCGACTTCGCGGAGAAGCTCCAGCGGATGTACCTGCGGTGGGCGGAGCAGAAGGGCTACAAGACGGAGCTCATCGAGACGTCGTACGCCGAAGAGGCCGGCATCAAGTCGACCACCTTCGCCGTGCAGGTGCCGTACGCCTACGGCACCCTCTCGGTCGAGCAGGGCACCCACCGTCTGGTGCGGATCTCCCCCTTCGACAACCAGGGGCGTCGGCAGACCTCCTTCGCGGGCGTGGAGATCCTGCCCGTCGTGGAGCAGACCGACCACATCGAGATCGACGAGTCCGAGCTGCGGGTGGACGTCTACCGGTCGTCCGGCCCCGGCGGCCAGGGCGTCAACACGACCGACTCCGCGGTCCGGCTGACCCACCTCCCCACCGGCATCGTTGTCTCCTGCCAGAACGAGCGGTCGCAGATCCAGAACAAGGCGACCGCCATGAACGTTCTCCAGGCGAAGCTGCTGGAGCGGCAGCGTCAGGAGGAGCGGGCCAAGATGGACGCCCTCAAGGACGGCGGCAGCTCCTGGGGCAACCAGATGCGTTCGTACGTGCTGCACCCGTACCAGATGGTCAAGGACCTGCGCACCGAATACGAAGTCGGCAACCCCGAGGCCGTGTTCAACGGTGAGATCGACGGCTTCCTCGAAGCCGGGATTCGCTGGCGCAAGCAGCAGGAGAAGTAACCCGACGGAACGATTTGTCGACAAGGCAACTGCCGCCGAACAGGCGGCAGTTGCCTTTTTTCTGCGCCAGGGACTGGGCTTTTCGTCACACTCTCGGCCGCGGGGTCCGGCATAGGCCCCGTACGAGGACATCGCGCACGCAACGGCCTTGACGTTGCTTTGAAAAGTGGGAAGGGTAAAGCGCGGCATGCGTATCTCTGGGGCGCATGTGAACCGGGGGCGCGGCAAACTTCTCAGCTGTCCCCGTTGATCACCGCCCCCCGTACGCGGCCCTCACTGACGATCGGCTACTGGGGGTAGCAACCAGATGACCAAGAAGACGCGCATCCGCGTCGCGCGGATAGCCGCCGGCGCCGTGATCGCCGCCGGTGCCTCGCTGACGGTGGCGGGCGCCGCCTCGGCCCTCGACCTCGGCGTCACCGCCGTCGGCGACGATCCCTGCGACATCGTCGTCGACCCGAGCTGCACGGGCGGCGGCGCCGACGGTGGCAACGCTGACGGTGGCAATGCCGATGGTGGTAACGCCGATGGTGGCAACGCTGACGGCGGCAATGCCGATGGCGGTAACGCCGACGGTGGCAATGCCGATGGCGGTAACGCCGATGGTGGCAACGCTGACGGCGGCAATGCTGACGGCGGTAACGCCGACGGTGGCAACGCTGACGGTGGCAATGCCGATGGCGGTAACGCCGATGGTGGCAACGCTGACGGTGGCAATGCCGATGGCGGTAACGCCGACGGTGGCTCGAACGCCGACGGCGGGACCAACACGGACGGTGGCTCGAACACCGACGGCGGGTCCAACGCGAACGGTGGCGGCTCCGTCACCGGCGGCAATGAGAACACCGGCCCCAACGGCAACGACAACTCCGCGCAGGAGGAGGGCTCCTCGGCCCTCACCGACACCTCGGAGGCGTCCAACACCTCGGCCCAGAGCAACGGTGAGCAGCTCGCCGAGACCGGTGCCGGACAGACCGCGTTCCTGCTGATCGGTGCCGCCACGATGATCGCTGGTGGTGTCGCCTTCCGCGTGCTGCCGCGCGTCGCGGGCGGCCGTGGCGGCGCCGCCGCCTGACGGTGACCGGATCCGTACGGAACGTGCGCGCCCGTACCCGGACATAGACAAGGGCCTGGAACGAAACCATCGTTCCGGGCCCTTCGTACGAACGCTGCCGCGTGCCCGGCCTACACGGTCTGGTGCGCGAGCAGCGCCACCGCCGCGATCAGCACCGCCAGCAGCGCGATCAGCGTCATCGGGTTCATGCCTGCGAGGAAGTTCTCCTGTTGCAGCCGCTCACGGTTCGCGCGGCACACGGGGCATCGGCCCTCGTTCACGGGCGCCGCGCAGTTCGCGCACACCAGCCGGTCGTACGTCATGCGCTCACCCTCCTCGCACCGGTTCACGTACACAACGCTCTCCGAAGCGAGAACGTTCCCCCTCCACTGTGCCAGGTTCCGCGGAATTCGGCGCGGCCCCCTTTATGCTGCCCCGACGCCCGGCCCCGCAGGCCTCCCGCCGGGGCGGAAAACGCCCGCACAAATGCATACATCCAGCACGCAACCATGACCGGAGCCTGCGCTTGCGCGCCCCGGTCGCGTATGGTCACGCTCATCTACCCCCGGCGACCCGTGGTGCATCCGTGATCCGATTCGACAATGTCTCCAAGGTCTACCCCAAGCAGACCCGCCCCGCACTGAGGGATGTCTCCCTCGAGGTGGAGAAGGGCGAGTTCGTGTTCCTCGTGGGGTCCTCCGGCTCCGGGAAGTCCACCTTCCTGCGGCTGGTTCTCCGCGAGGAGCGGACCACCCACGGGCAGGTGCACGTCCTGGGCAAGGATCTCGCACGCCTCTCCAACTGGAAGGTGCCGCAGATGCGCCGCCAGCTGGGGACGGTCTTCCAGGACTTCCGGCTGCTGCCGAACAAGACGGTGGCGGAGAACGTCGCCTTCGCGCAGGAGGTCATCGGCAAGTCGCCCGGCGAGATCCGCAAGTCCGTGCCGCAGGTGCTCGACCTGGTCGGGCTCGGCGGCAAGGAGGACCGCATGCCGGGCGAGCTGTCCGGCGGTGAGCAGCAGCGCGTGGCCATCGCGCGGGCCTTCGTGAACCGGCCCAAGCTGCTGATCGCGGACGAGCCCACCGGCAACCTCGACCCGCAGACCTCCGTCGGCATCATGAAGCTGCTCGACCGGATCAACCGGACGGGCACGACGGTGCTGATGGCGACCCACGACCAGAACATCGTGGACCAGATGCGCAAGCGCGTCATCGAGCTGGAGCAGGGCCGCCTCGTCCGCGACCAGGCGCGCGGCGTCTACGGCTACCAGCACTGACCGCACCGTCCACCCCGAAAGGCCCAACCAGACGCCATGCGCGCCCAGTTCGTTCTGTCGGAGATCGGTGTAGGTCTCCGCCGCAATCTGACGATGACCTTCGCGGTCGTCGTCTCCGTCGCCCTCTCGCTCGCCCTGTTCGGCGGCTCGCTCCTCATGAGCGACCAGGTGAGCACCATGAAGGGCTACTGGTACGACAAGGTCAACGTCTCGGTCTTCCTCTGCAACAAGAGCGACGCCGAGTCCGACCCGAACTGCGCCAAGGGCGCGGTGACCTCGGACCAGAAGAAGCAGATCCTCGCCGACCTCGACAAGATGACCTCGGTCGTGCAGAAGGTCACCTACGAGTCGCAGGACGAGGCGTACAAGCACTACAAGGAGCAGTTCGGCGACTCCCCGCTGGCCAGCTCCCTCACGCCGGACCAGATGCAGGAGTCGTACCGGATCAAGCTGAAGGACCCGGAGAAGTACCAGGTCATCGCGACCGCCTTCGACGGGCGTGACGGCGTGCAGTCGGTGCAGGACCAGAAGGGCATCCTGGACAACCTGTTCGGGCTGCTCAACGGCATGAACTGGGCCGCGCGGGCGGTGATGGCGCTGATGCTCGTCGTCGCGCTGATGCTGATCGTCAACACCGTGCGCGTCTCGGCGTTCAGCCGCCGGCGCGAGACGGGGATCATGCGGCTCGTCGGCGCCTCCGGCTTCTACATCCAGGCGCCGTTCATCATGGAGGCGGCCGTCGCCGGACTCATCGGCGGCACGGTCGCCTGCGGATTCCTGGTGGTCGCCCGGTACTTCATCATCGACCACGGTCTGGCCCTGTCGCAGAAGCTGAATCTGATCAACTTCATCGGCTGGGACGCGGTCCTCACGAAGCTCCCGCTGATCCTCGCCACGAGCCTGCTGATGCCCGCGCTTGCCGCGTTCTTCGCGTTGCGCAAGTACCTGAAGGTGTGACACATGCCAAAAGGGCCGTACGGACAACCGTCCGTACGGCCCTTTGCGTTGTCCTAGACTCACCGCCATGTCAGGTCGTGACCCGTTCTGTCAGTCCCGCCGCTTCGGCCGCGGGGCCGCCCTGACGTTGGTGTTCGCGAGCGTGCTCGCCGCCGGTGCGGCGACGGGCTCCTTCCCCGACCCCGACGCGAAGAGCGCCGCGGGCCAGGCCCGCCCGGCCGGACCGGCCGACACCGCCGGCCGCCACGAGGACGTCGCCAGGGCGGCCGCCGAGGCGATGGCCGCGGGCAAGTCCCCCATGGAGGCGGCCGAGCGCGCCGTCAGCCGGAGCGGGGACCGCTGGGGCGCGGTGTACTCGCAGGGGGAGTACCAGGAGTTCGAGGAGGCCCTCGACGGCCAGTACACCGGCGTCGGCCTGTGGGCGCGGCGCGAGCGGGACGGCCGGATCGAGGTGACCAAGGTCGCCGCGGGGTCCCCGGCGTCCTCCGCCGGGATCGCCAAGGGCGACCGGCTGCGCAGCGTCGACGGCGAGAAGGTCGACGGGCGGCCCGTCACCGAGGTCGTCTCGTTACTGCGCGGCGACGCCACGGACGCGGCCGCCGGCACCGAGGTCACCCTCGGTCTGGAGCGCGGCACGCACACCTGGTCCCGGACCCTGCGCCGGGCCACGCTGTCCACCGACTCCGTGACCGTGCAGAAGGCCGTGGGCGGGGTCACCGTCATCACGGTCGCCGCGTTCACCAAGGGCGTCGGCGACGACGTACGGGCCGCCGTGCGGCAGGCCCCGGCCGGCACCGGGGTCATCCTCGATCTGCGCGGCAACTCCGGCGGGCTGGTCACCGAGGCCGTCACCGCCGCCTCCGCCTTCCTCGACGGCGGCCTCGTCGCCACGTACGACGTGGACGGCGCCCAGCGGGCCCTGCACGCCGACCCCGGCGGTGACACCACCAGACCGCTGGTCGCGCTCGTCGACGGCGGCACGATGAGCGCGGCCGAGCTGCTCACCGGGGCGCTCAAGGACCGGGGCCGGGCGGTCGTGGTGGGCTCCCGGACCTTCGGCAAGGGCTCGGTGCAGATGCCGAGCAGGCTGCCGGACGGTTCCGTCGCCGAGCTGACCGTCGGGCACTACCGCACCCCGTCGGGCCGGGGCGTGGACGGCACGGGGATCTCACCCGACGTGGAGGCCGACGGCGCGGCGCTGGCGCGGGCGCGGACCGTGCTGAGCGGCCTGGGCGACACCACGTGACCCCTCGGGAATCGGCTTTCCCTCCGACCCCTGTGTAGTGCGAAAATGGCAAGCACTATGTCCAAGGGAATGTACGTACCGAAAGAGTCCCAGCAGAAGCAGCAGGGGACGGCCGCCAAGTCCAGGGACGGCGAGAAGGGCGGCAAGCGCAAGATCGTCGCGCAGAACAAGAAGGCGCGGCACGACTACGCGATCGTCGACACCTACGAGGCCGGTCTCGTCCTGTCCGGCACCGAGGTGAAGTCGCTGCGGCAGGGGCGGGCCTCGCTCGTCGACGGCTTCGTGCAGATCGACGGGCACGAGGCGTGGCTGCACAACGCCCACATCCCCGAGTACAGCCAGGGGACCTGGACCAACCACTCGGTGCGCCGCAAGCGCAAGCTGCTGCTGCACCGCGAGGAGATCGACAAGCTGGAGTCGAAGGCCCAGGAGACGGGACACACCATCGTGCCCCTCGCCCTGTACTTCAAGGACGGCCGGGCCAAGGCCGAGATCGCGCTCGCGCGCGGCAAGAAGGAGTACGACAAGCGGCAGACGCTGCGCGAGCAGCAGGACCGCCGGGAGAGCGACCGCGCGATCGCGGCCGCGAAGCGCAGGCAGCGGGGCGCGTAACCGCCGGGCAATGCGTCGGCGGGGAATACAGTGGCATCGGTGCGCGTTGGTCACGTACGATGGCACTGCACCTCACAGCGGGTGCGCACCCTCCCCGGAGGGGCCCTCGCACGAGGGTATTGAAAAAACAACATGGGGATGATCGGTTTCGACAGCGGCTGTTGAAGCAGGGGAAGCGTGTCGAGGAAGCGGCAATGATCTCGTTAACCATATGTCGCAACCAATAATCGCCAATTCTAAGAGCGATTCCCAGTCCTTCGCCCTCGCTGCCTAATTAGGTAGTGAGTGAAGGACCCTTAATGGGTGTCAGCCCGGGGGTGTTCCCGACCCGGACCCTGGCATAATCTAGGGAACTAAACCGTCCGGCCCGGTCACGGGGTCGGGCGGGAAATCAAACAGTGACTGGGCCCGTCGGCGACTTGTTCGCGTGATTGCCGGGGCCGAGAAAAGCGCAGCGAACTGCACACGGAGAAGCCCTGATTTTGCACCGTTGGACGCGGGTTCGATTCCCGCCATCTCCACTCATCCCATGTGGACGAAGGCCCTGCCGCTCTCGAGCGGCGGGGCCTTCGTCATGTCGCCGCGCGCCTTCGTCCGGCGCCGACTGATCGGCAATATGCCGCCCGAGCGCGTCATGGGTTCGCCCCGCGCTCCCCGGCCCGTCCGAAGTCGTCGGACATCCGGGGCAACCGGGCCTCCGTTTTCCCGCTCTTCACAGACGCCACACATGTGGTTACCGTTCGGTAGATGCCGCTGGCCTTCGGCCAGTTGGCCGCCGCGCGCTCGGTGGAGCTGACCACTCCGCTGTCGCGTACGTCGATCGGCGACCGGGGGAACACCGTCGCCACGGGGAGGGGTACGTCGTCATGCCGCGATTCCTGAAGCAATCGAGCCGCGCCTGCGCCTGACCCGCGCACGGCACTTCCACCTCTTCGAGCGGGCGCCCTGGCCTGCCCTCTTCCTTCACGAAGAACATTTCCTTCACGAAGAACGGATGCTCTTTTGCGCTCCAGACCATGGTTCGTCATGTCTCCGGCACGAAAATCCGGGTATCTCACGCGACTTGTGCCCTCCGTCCTCGCCCTCGCCGTGCTGGCCACGGTCGCCGGGCAGCCGGAGCTGACCCACAACCGGGACGACGACTTCAGCCCGGTGGCCGACAGCTACGACGGCTTCGACGCCAAGGCCGCCGAACAGCTCCGTCAGGACGAGTGCCTGATGAGCGACGTGCTGCGCATGGGCGGCCCCGCGATGTACTCCGTCGCGCAGGACGGCCTCAACCAGACCCCGGACAAGCTCCACACGGCGGCCGACCGGCAGTACTGGAACACCACCCCGCTGAGCACGGCGTTCCAGAAGGACCGCGACGACATCGACAAGATCGACCTCTATGGCCGGCTCAAGGAGTGGCAGAAGCCGCTGTCCGGGCTTCCCACACCCGGCGGTTTCAAGACCGTCGCGGACTTCAACGATCCGCCGGGCACGGCCGGCCGGGGCCAGGACTTCTTCGCGCAGGTGGGCATCACCCCGTGGCTGGGCGCGCGGTGGTGGAAGAGCGAGAGCGACTACTACGAGGACCCGACCCCGCTCGCCGACGACGCGACCCTCAAGGCGGTCAAGGACCTCGGCACCCCGCTCTACGGCAAGGACCCGGACGCGACGCTCCCGACGTGGAGCCGGGACTACGAGGAACACCGGGCGTGGGACAGCCTGGTGAACTGGTCCCTGGAGCCGACCGGAGCCGACAACGCCCGTGTCTTCCTCTCCTCCGGCGGCTTCCCGCGTACGGCTCCCGAGCCGGGCAGCGTCGAGTACCGCATGGCCGTGGAGGACCTGAAGACCCGGTTCGCCTCGTGCGCCTGGCGTACTCCGGCCGACCCGAACAAGGTCCTCGGCAAGGAGGTCGCGGCCGCGTCCGGCGAGTGGCAGCAGGAGATCGCCGCCCAGACCGCCCAGCGCAACCAGATCCTCAACGCCAACCGTGACTCCACCAAGTCCCTGGCCGCCGGAGCCTCGGCGCTGGGCGAGATGCTGGGCCAGTCCTGGATCGCCGACCATCTGACCCGCTGGCAGGACTACTGGTCCGCGGGCGGTGCCGGCTGGATCGGCGACAGCCCGATGGTGATCCACGCGCACGGCGCCACCGACAAGTGCCTCGAGGTCGGCGGCGGCAAGAAGGACAACGGAACCCCGGTGCAGATCTACACCTGCAACGGCTCGGCCGGCCAGAAGTGGCAGATCAGCGGTGACACGCTGGTCAACGTCAACTCCGGCAAGTGCCTGGACGTGAAGGGCTCCGGCACCGCGAACGGCACGGTGCTGCAGATCTACACCTGCAACAGCAGCGCCTCCCAGAAGTGGGCGTACAACACCCACGCGACCACGCGGCTGTACAACCCCGGCACCGCCAACTGCGTCGACCTCGCGACCTACGACAACAGCCATGACGGGCGGATGTGGGACTGCAAGGGCACCGACCCGCAGAAGTTCGACATCGTCCCGTCGGGCCACAACGGCACCGACAGGCTGGACTACCCGACCAAGGCGCAGTTCGACAGGGCGAAGAAGGGCGTCGCCGACGCGCAGGCCGAGTCGAAGAAGCAGCTCGACCTGATCAAGGCGCAGGCCGCTGCCGCGAAGAAGTCCGCCACCGACACGGACACCGCCACGAAGGCCGCCTACGCGATCGCCGACCGGGCCGGTGCCCCCCGGGGCCGCGGTCTGCTGGTCGGACAGCAGAAGGCCCAGGTGACGAAGGCGTCGGCGGCCGCCCTGGACGCGCTGTCGAAGGCCGGTGACACCGCGTACGCGGCGACCCGTGCCGCAGCCGGGGACAGCGAGACGATCGCCGCGCGGGCGCTGACGCAGGCCGCGCAGTCGAAGGCCGCGTTCCGTACGGCCGCCGCGCAGGAGGCCGACGCCCAGGCAAAGGCCGCCGCCGACGCGGCCGTCGTACAGGCGAAGACGGCCAAGGACGCGCGGGACACCGCACGGGCCAAGCTCGCCGAGACGCTGAAGGCCGAGGCGGACGCGAAGGCGGCGGCCGCCACCGCGCACGCCAAGCGGCTCGCGGCGGAGGCCGAGGAGGCCACCGCGAAGGCGGAGAAGGAGACCGCCGCGGCCAAGCAGGCGGAGGCCGCGCAGCACAAGTCCAACGCCGAGGGCTACGCGAAGACCGCCGCCGACGCCAAGGACCGGGCGGAAGGCGCCGAGGGCACTGCCCGCACCAAGCGGCAGGACGCCGAGGCCGCGCGGGACCGGGCGAAGGACAAGCGGGACGACGCCTGGGACGCGGAGAGCAAGGCGAACGCGGCCCGCGCCAAGGCCGACGCCAAGGACGCCTACGCCGAGGCGCACGACTCGGCCGACGACGCCACCGAGTCACGGGCGGCGGCGAACGACGCCGACAAGGCCGCCGACGACGCGGAGGCGGCGGCGGGTTCGGCCCGCTCCGAGGCGGACGCGGCGACCAAGGCGGCCGCCGACGCGGACGCCGCGGCGACGCGCGCGGAGGCCGCGGCCAAGCGGGCCCGCTCCGACTCGGACGCGGCGCAGGCCGCCAAGGCGAAGGCGGACGCCGCCGTGCGCACGGCGACCAGCGCTGCCGCGGACGCCATCGTGGCCTCCGAGGCCGCCGCCGGTGCCGCCCGTACGGCCGTGAAGCTGGCCGACGACGCCGAGAAGAGCGCCGCCGACGCCAAGAAGCAGGCCGACGCGTCGAAGGCGGAGGCCGCCAAGGCGGTCGCGGGTGCGGCCGACGCCGCCGGTCACGCCTACACCACCGCGCAGGCCGCGGAGGACGCGGGCGCTTCCGCCCGGCAGGTCGCCGCACCGGCGAACGACGCGATCCAGCTCGGCTCGCCCTATGTCACCACCGACTCGGCCGCCGGTCTCGTCGTCCTGACGGGCCAGTCGTCGAAGACGATCGCCGAGCAGCAGCAGGCGGTCGCGGAGGCGCACGCGGCCAACGCGAAGAAGAACGCCGAGCAGGCGCAGACCCTCGCCGACGCGGCGACCGGCGACGCGAAGGCGGCGTACACACTCGCGGCCGAGGCAGCCGGACACGCGGCGGACGCCCGTAAGTCGGCGAAGGAGGCGCTGGGTTACGCGTCCGAGGCGGCGAAGGCCGCGGCGGACGCCCAGCTCTCGCTGGCCCGTGCCATCGACTACGACCAGCAGGCCGGCGAGGACGCGGCCGCCGCCGACAAGGCGGCCGGACGCGCCGAGGGCTACGCCAAGGACGCCCGTTCCTCCGCCGACCAGGCGGCCCAGGACGCCTCGGCCGCCCGCGCGGCAGCCGCGCAGGCGGAGCAGTCGGCGAAGGACGCCCGAGCGGCGGCCGACCGCGCCGACGCCGAGGCCACCGCGGCGGAGGAGGCGGCCAAGGACGCCCAGAAGTACGCCGAGTCGGCCCAGCAGGCGGCGGACGAGGCGGAACGGAAGGACGCGAACAAGGAGGTCTCGTCGGGCTCCGGAACCGGCATCGACGGCGTCTTCTACATCGTCGACAAGGTCACCGAGACGGCACCCGCCAAGCAGCTCAACCCCTGCGACTACGTGCCCCAGGGCTGCACGGTGACGTACGAGCTGCACGTCGACCTCACGGTCAGCTACTACTACTGCGTCAACCCGGACGTCCCCGCGACCGAGGCCGGCTGTCCGAAGTCGGACTCGGTCTTCCTCAAGACGGAGACGCTCAAGGACCAGACGAACAACTGGACCCACCACTTCAGCATGGGTGACATCACCCGGCTCGGCTGGCAGGCCCTCTTCGGGGAGAAGCTCGGCGCGGTCCTGTACGAGGTCGTGCTGGGGGATGTCCGCGACTGCTACCACGGCGACGGGTCCCGTTGCGCCTGGGCCGCGGCGATGTTCGTCCCGCCGTCGATGGCCACCAAGCTCGCCGAGGCGGCCAAGCTCGCGGTGCGGGTGGAAGACGCCATCAAGACGGGCGAGAAGGCCGCGGAGGTGCTCGCGGACCTGAAGAAGATCTACGGTGAGGCAGGCGCCGCCCAGGCGATCGCCGAATCCACGAGCGCGGCGGGCATGGGGCTGCGCATCGCGAAGGCCGTGGCGGACCGGGCCAAGATCGCCCGTGGTGCGCTCGACCCCAAGCTGCTGGAGAAGCTCCAGAACGCCGGCGTGAAATTCGACAAGGCGAACACGATCTGGGTGATCGAGTACGCCAAGCCCGGCGTGAACCTCGCCTGGCTGGAGATGGGCAACGTCAACGCGGGGTTGATCCACATCATCTTCCGGCACGCGGGAGAGTTCGCGAACGCCGGGATCCGGATCGAGGACATCCCGACTTTCGTGAGCAAGGCCCTGACCGAGGGCACACGGGTCGGCACCCAGGGCGCCGGAAGGCCGATCTACGAGGTCGTCTTCAACGGCAAGGTCCAGCGCGTGGCCATTAGCGTGGGTGACAACGGATTCGTGATCGGAGCAAATATCGTATGACCGTCGCAGAACCGCGGCATGTGCTCGTGCAGGCCGGAGGCGAGCCGTCGCCGTTGTACGAGCCGGAGGATTCCTGGGCCCACGACGACCTCGGCGCCTTCACCCGTGGCATCCCGCTGGACGACGACAGGACGGCTCTCCCCGCGGATCTGGCGGACGCGCTGCGCGCCTGGTCGCTGTCCCGCCCGGCGGAGGGCTTCACCGCCCGCCCGGACCTGCGCAAGCACGTCGAGCGGGGGCTGGAGCTCGCCCAGCGCCTGGCCAGGCGGCTCGGACCGTCGTGGTCGGTGCGCTACTGGGACGAACAGCACCGGACGGTGAAGTGGCTGTGCTGGGGCTGCGACCGCCTGCACTGGGAGCGCGACGGCCACGGCACCCCGCCGCACCCGGTCGACCTCACGGTCGAGGGCGAGTTCCAGTACGGTCCGCTGCGCTCCGCAGGATTCGGGGACTTCTTCCCCGACGACCCCGCTGCCGCGCTGGACCTGTCCGACGAACTCGTCGCCGATCTGTACGCGTGGGCGAAGGGCATCGACACCACGCTGAACCTGGAACTGAGGGACCGGGAGGACGGCAAGTACGACCCCGAATGGGACCGGCTCTTCCGCGAGGGGAGGGAACTGGCGCGACGCGTCGCCCACGAGGTCGGCCCGGACCGCCGGGTGACCTACAACGGCCTGGCGAACGCCGCTGCGGCCGGACCGGTCCCGGTCACCTGGCAGGGGGACCGGCAGCTGTAGGCGGATGCCGGGCGCGGCCGGTGGAGAGGGGACGGTGATCACCGGCCTCCGCTCCACCGGCCGCGCTGTTCTCCTGCTCAGCGCAGGCTGAACGTGGACGTCCGCACCCCCTGCGACAGCACCAGGTACACGTCGGTACGACCCTTCGCCGTCGCCGCGAGGTCCGCCGTGACCGTCGTGTAGTCGTACGGCGACGACGTGCCGGTGAAGCGGGCCGTGCCGGCCAGGCGGCCCGTCGGGGAGCCCAGGCGGATCTCCACCGTGCCGGGGGAACCGGCGAGTCGGGCGCTGAACTGCTTGACGCCCGCGCTCAGTCGGGTGTCCGCGAACTTCAGCCAGGCGCCGTCCGCCGTCGCCGACACCGCCGTACCGGTCGCCTTCGACTCGTCGACCAGGCTGATCGCGCCGTGGTCGCTGTAGTCGTCGAAGTTCTCCGCCCTGGTCGGCGAGGAGAGGTTCCGGGGCGGGATCGTCTCGCCCTTCACCCGCCAGGCGGCCCGGGCGCGGATGTCCGTCGAGGAGGATCCGGCCATGACGTCGTACGTGCCCGTCTCCGTGACCCACTTGGAGCGGGTGACGTCCCAGTGGGCCAGGTCCGAGGTCCGTAGCTTCAGCCGCACGGTCCTCGTCTCGCCCGGCTTCAGCGTCACCCGGCCGAACGACTTCAGTTGCCTCAACGGCTGCTCGTCGCGGGACGTGCGCTGGTGGACGTAGAGCTGGACCACCTCGGCGCCCGTCCGGCTGCCGGTGTTGGTGACGCTCACCTCGTAGCCGCCGGGCACCTGCTTCAGGGCGCCGTAGCGGAACGTGGTGTAGGAGAGGCCGTAGCCGAAGGGGTAGAGGGCCTGTCCCTTGAAGTACTGGTAGGTGCGGCCGGACTTGATGATGTCGTAGTCGAGGATCGACGGGAGGTCGGCCGCCGACCCGTACCAGGTCTGGGTCAGCCGGCCGGCCGGGTTCGCGTCGCCGTAGAGCAGGTCGGCGAGGGCGTTGCCGGTCTCCTGGCCCGCGTGGGAGGTCCACAACAGGGCCGGGACCTGCTTCTGCAACGCGCCCAGCGTGGTCGGATAGCTGTTCTCGACCACGACCACCGTCCTCGGGTTGGCCGCGCGTACCGCCTTGACCAGGGCCTCCTGGGCGGGGGCCAGGCCCAGGTCGGTGCGGTCGTGGGCCTCGCGCCCGTTGATCGCGGGCATGGAGCCGACCACCACCACGGCCGTGTCCTTGCCCCTGACCGCGGCCACGGCCTCGTCCACACCGCTGCGGACGACGTCCTTGGTGTAGTGCGCGGCCGCCTCCTTCGTCACCAGGCCGAGGGTGCCGGCCGCGTCCGTCGGGCCGAGGTAGACCGGGTTCGACCACCAGGACTCGCCGGTCTCGTAGCCCGCGTAGCGCAGCAGGTACGTGCCGTCGTCCTGCTGCTCCAGCCTGAACTGCTGCTGTACGAACCAGCCGTTGGGCTGTGCCTGGTCGTTGACGAAGTTCGACCAGTTGTAGCCGACGTACTTGCCGTTGGCGGCCGAGCGCAGGGTGACGACGCCCGAGCCCCAGTCGAACACGTCGAACTGGGCGGAGGTGCCGGAGTCCGCGGTCTCCTTCAGGGGCGCGCCCGCATCGTCCGTGCCCGCCGTGACGTACTTCCCGGTCGCCGTGTCCTTCAGCGCGATCCGGTCCACGCCCTCGCTGCTCGCGACCGGCGTGCCGAGCTTCGCCGCGATGCCCTGCTTCGGGGTGACCGTGTACGGCGGTGTGCCGGAGTACCAGTCGGTGTAGACGGTGTCGGCGAGCGGGCCGACCACGGCGGCGCTCGCGGACCTGCGCAGGGGCAGCGTGCCGTCGTTCTTCAGCAGCACCGCGGACTCGGTGGCGGCCTCGCGGGCCAGCGCGCGGTGGGCCGGGCTGTCGATGACGGAGGCGTCGATGGCGCCGTACCGGCCGCCGCCGGGGTCGAACTCGCCGAGCCGGACCCGGACGGCGAGCACGTGCCGGGCGGCGGTGTCGACGTCCGACTCCTTCAACAGGCCTGTGGACAGCGCCGACTTGATCGCGTTCGTGGTCGGCGCGGAGTCGGTGTCGTTGTCGGTGAAGCTGTCGATGCCCGCGGTCAGCGCCGCCGCGTCCGCCTCGGCCTGGGTGGCGAAGTACTGCTGGCTGCCGGTGAGGTTGCCGGGCGCGAAGGCGTCGGTCACGTTCAGCAGGTCCCGCGAGGTCCAGCCGCGCACGGTGTCGTCGAGCAGCGGACTCACCGTGTCCGGGCGGCCGTTGACGAGGTTGTACGAGGACATCACACCGGTGGCCGCGTCCGCCGCGATCGCGGGCTCGAACGCCTGCTCGTCGTACTCCTTCAGCACCCGTGGGCGCAGCTCGGAGGACGTGGTGTCGCGCCGGTACTCGTTGTTGTTCGCGAGGAAGTGCTTCAGCGTGGGCGCCGTCTTGAGATGGTCCGGATCGCCGCCGGTCAGCCCGGTGCCGTACGCCGTGGAGATCGAGCCGGTGAGGTACGGGTCCTCGCTGTAGCCCTCCTCGTTGCGGCCCCAGCGCGGGTCGCGCAGCAGGTTGACCACGGGCGCCCACAGGTTCAGGCCCCAGCCGGCCGGGCGCTGCTGCTGGAAGCCGCGCGCCTCGTCGCCGACCGCCGAGCCGACCCGCTCCATCAGCGCGGGGTCCCAGGTCGAGGCCAGTCCGATCGCCTGCGGGAAGACGGTGGCTCTGCCCAGCCAGGCGACGCCGTGCAGGGCCTCGGTGCCGGTGCGGAAGGACTGGATGCCCAGCCGGGGGATCGCGGGCTCGTACTGGTGCAGCAGGGAGATCTTCTCGTCGAGCGTCAGCCGGGACAGCAGGTCGGTGACCCGGGCGTCCACCGAGCGGCCGGGGTCGCGGAACGGGTACGCCGGGTCGTCGGCCGCGTGGCCGGGGACGGTGGCGCCGAGGCCCGCGACCAGGGCCAGGGCGACCACCAGCGTGGTCCTGCGTCTTCTCTTCGTGCCTTTCATGTCGCGGCTCCTTCGAAGGTTCGATCAGGGCCTTGCACAAGGGGGTGGCAACGGGGGGTGGGATCAGGGGGTGTCGCGCGGCGCCGTGCTCGCCCGCCGGGTCAGCCGGGGCGGCAGCAGCGTGGCCTCGGGTACGGCGTCCCCGGCCAGCTTGCGCATCAGCAGTTCCACCGCCCGCTCGCCCACCTCCGCCGACGGCAGGGCGATGGAGGTGACGGGCACCCGCAGGGACTCCGCGAGCTCGTCGGGGCAGATCGCGGTGACGGACAGATCACCCGGGACCCGCAGTCCGAGCTGCTCGAAGGCGTCGACCAGCGGTTCGAGGACCGCCTCGTTGTGGACGACGACCCCCGTCAGTGCGGGCTGCTCGCGCAGCAGCTGTTCCGCGACCCGGCGGGCCGCGGCGGGCGCGGCCTCGCACGGGTGGACGGCCGAGGCGAGCCCGTTCCGGTCGGCGGCCGCGGTGAACCCCTGGACCACGCGCTGCGCGAACGCCGTCTGCCGCACGTACACCTCCGGCGGCGACCCGACCAGCGCCACCACCCGGTGCCCGAGCTGCGCCAGATGTTCCACGCACAGCTCGCCGGCCGCCTTGAAGTCGAGGTCTATGCAGGTCAGCCCGTCGGCCTCGGCCGGGAAGCCGATCATGACCGAGGGGCGGTCCAGGGAGCGCAGCAGCGGCAGCCGGGGGTCGTCGAGCTGGACGTCCATCAGGATCAGCGCGTCCACCAGCGCCGTGTCCGCGACCCTGCGCAGCCCCTCCTCGCCCTCCTCCTGGGTCAGCAGCAGGACGTCGTGGTCGTGCCGGCGGGCGGTGGTCACCACCGACACCGCGAACTGCATGACCACCGGCACATGCATGCCGGTGCGCAGCGGGACCACCAGCGCCAGGACGTTCGACCGGCTGCTGGCCAGCGCGCGGGCGCCGGCGTGCGGGCGGTAGCCGAGTTCGCGGATGGACGCCTCCACCCGCTGCCGGGTCTCCTCGGAGATCGGCCGCTTGCCGCTGAGCGCGTACGAGACGGTGCTGGGGGAGACTCCGGCGTGCCGGGCCACATCAGTGATCTTCACCATCGACCCAGCTCCCGCGTCGGTCCAGCCGTCATCGGTCCGGTCACCGTCGGCCCGGCCGCCATCGGACCAGATGTCATCAGTCCGGATGCCATCAGTCCAGCTCCACCGTCAGGAACCCGGCCCCGGCCGGTGCCCGTACCTCCCGCTCGCCGGCCGCCAGGCCCCACGGCGCCGAGGGGTCCTCGCAGGACGCCCGCAGGGTGTCGCCCTCCCGTACGACCGTGAAGGTCGCGTCCCCGGCCCGTACCGTCACCCGGGCGCCGCGCCGCAGCCCGTACGCCCGCAGGGTGACCCCGTCGGCGAAGTCGTAGTCGGGCCGGTCGGCCACCGCGCCCACCGGGATCACCGCCCCCGGCCGCACCAGCAGCGGGACGCTGTCGAAGCCGTGCCGCTCGCGCACCCAGCGCGGCCCGGTCACCGTCCGCCCGGTGAGGAAGTCGGTCCAGTCGCCCTCGGGGACGTAGTAGGTGACGTCGCCCTCGTCGCTGAAGACGGGCGCGACCAGGAGGTCCGGGCCGAGCATGTACTGCCGCTCCAGATGGGCGCACCCGGGGTCGTCCGGGAACTCCAGCGCCATCGCCCGCATCACCGGCGTGCCCTCGGTGTGCGCGGTGCGGGCCGCGTCGTACAGGTAGGGCATGAGGGCGAGCTTGAGCCGGGTGAACCGGCGCAGCACGTCCACCGACTCCTCGTCGAACAGCCACGGCACCCGGTAGGAGGAACTGCCGTGCAGCCGGCTGTGCGAGGACAGCAGACCGAAGGCGATCCACCGTTTGAACAGCGCGGGGGACGGCGTCCCCTCGAAGCCGCCGATGTCGTGGCTCCAGTACCCGAACCCGGACAGCCCGAGCGACAGCCCGCCGCGCAGCGACTCGGCCATCGACTCGTACGACGCCTCGCAGTCGCCGCCCCAGTGCACCGGGAACTGCTGGCCGCCCGCCGTGGCCGAGCGGGCGAAGACGACCGCCTCGCCCTCGCCGCGGTGCTCGCGCAGCACGTCGAACACGGTCCGGTTGTAGAGGTACGGGTAGTAGTTGTGCATCCGCTCCGGGTCGGAGCCGTCGGACCAGGCCACGTCGACCGGGACGCGTTCGCCGAAGTCGGTCTTGAAGCAGTCGACGCCCTGGTCGAGCAGTGCCCTCAGCTTCTGCGCGTACCAGTCGCGGGCCGCCGGGCTGGTGAAGTCGACCAGCGCCATGCCCGGCTGCCACAGGTCCCACTGCCACACGCTGCCGTCGGGCCGTCGCAGCAGGTGCCCGAGCGCCCTGCCCTCGGCGAACAGCGGTGAGCGCTGGGCGATGTAGGGGTTGATCCAGGCGCTGATGCGCAGTCCGCGTTCCTTCAGCCGGGCCAGCATGCCCTCCGGGTCGGGGAACACCCGGGGATCCCACCGGAAGTCGCACCAGTTGAACTCGCGCATCCAGAAGCAGTCGAAGTGGAAGACGGACAGGGGCAGTTCGCGGTCCCGCATGCCCTCGATGAACTTGGTCACCGTCTCCTCGTCGTAGGAGGTGGTGAACGACGTCGACAGCCACAGCCCGAACGACCAGGCCGGCGGCAGGGCCGGGCGCCCGGTCAGGGCGGTGTACTTGCGCAGGATGTCCTTCGGGGTCGGACCGTAGATGACGTAGTACGTCAACTGCTGGGACTCCACGCTGAACTGGACCCGGGACACCGACTCCGAGCCGACCTCGAAGGACACCTTGCCCGGGTGGTCGACGAAGACGCCGTAGCCCGCGTTCGTCAGGTAGAACGGGACGTTCTTGTAGGCCTGTTCGGTGGCGGTGCCGCCGTCGGCGTTCCAGATGTCGACGACCTGGCCGTTCTTGACGAGCGGGCCGAACCGTTCGCCGAGGCCGTAGACGCTGGTGCCGACCCCGAGTCCGAGCTGTTCGCGCAGGTAGTGGGCGCCCGTCGCGTCCCGCATGATGCCCATGCCCTTGGGGCCGCTGCCGGTGAGCGCCCGGCCGTGGGCGAGGAAGTCGACGCGCCAGGGGCCGGTGCGGGCCACCCGCAGGGTGAGCGCGCCGGAGGTCAGGGCCGCGTGCTCGTCGTCGTGGGTGATCTGGGGGCTGAACTCCTCCCTGCTCACCTCGAACCGCGGTCCGCGCGGCTGCTCGCCCTCGAAGTGGGTGAGGGTGACGCCGATGACGTCGGGCAGCGGCGCGTGCGCGCTGATCGTCACGACCGGTCCCTTCAGCAGGTCGCCGCGGTGGCGGATGGGCTGGGTGGGCGCGTGGATCTCCAGGGTGCCGTCCCCGGAGGGGGTGCCCGCGGTGGCGGTGACATCGAGGACCTCGACCGGGTGGGCCGCGGTGACGCCCTCGCGCAGCAGCCAGTAACCGTCGGTGAACTTCACGTGGGGGTCCTTACTTGACGGCACCCACGGCGATGCCGCGGGTGAGGGTCCGCTGGAAGACGAGGAAGAACACGATCGCGGGCAGCACGCCCAGCAGCGCCGCCGCGTTGGTCATGGTGGCGTCCATCAGACGCTGGCCCTGGAGGACGCCGAGGGCCACCGAGACGGTCTGGTTGTCGTTGGAGATCAGCATCACCAGGGGGAGCAGGAACTCGTTCCAGGTCCAGATGAAGAAGAAGACCAGGAGCACGCCGATGGTGGGGCGGCTGACCGGGACGACGATCCGCCACAGCACCTGCCACCTGCTCGCGCCGTCGATCCGGGCCGCCTCGATGATCTCGCGCGGGAACCGGCCGAGGACGGACGAGAGCAGATAGGTGCCGAACGCCGCCTGGATCACCGTGAAGACGATGATCACGCTCAGCCGGGTGTCGTACAGGCCGGCCTGCTTGCTGAGGTAGTACACCGGGTAGACCAGCGCCTCCTGCGGCAGCATGTTGGCCAGGACGAAGAAGGCCAGCACCCAGGTGCGGCCCTTGATCCGGCCGATGCCGATCGCGTACGCGTTCAGCACCGACAGAGCGGCCGCTCCCACGGCCACGGACCCGCTGATCAGCACCGAGTTGACGAGTTTCTGGCTGTAGTCGACGCGTTCCCAGAAGTCCTTCAGGCCGTCCAGGTAGAGGCCGTCGGGCAGGCTCAGGGGGCCGTTCTGGGAGTACTCCGTCGGCGACTTCACGGCGTTGAGCGCGACGACGAGGAACGGCACGACCATGAACAGGGCGGCCAGGCACAGGGCCACGAGGACCGGGTAACGGCGCAGGGCGGTCATGTCCGCACCCCTTCCTCCGCGTCCTCCGCACGGGTCTGGAGCTTCAGCCCGACCAGCGAGAGGGCGAGGATGATCACGGTGAGCACGGTGGAGATCGCGGCGCCGTAGCCCACCTGGGTCTTCTCGAAGAACGTGGTGAAGGAGAAGTACGACGGGACGTCGGTCGCGCCGCCAGGACCGCCCTTGGTGAGCACGTACACCGCGCCGAACACCTTGAGCGCGGCGATCGAGCACCAGGTCAGCACGATGTACGTCTCGGGGCGGATCTGCGGCAGCGTGATGTGCCGGAAGCGGCGCCACCAGCCGGCGCCGTCCAGCTCGGCGGCCTCGTACAGCTCCGGGTCGACGCGTTGCAGCCCGGCCATGAAGACCACCAGCGGGAAGCCGAGCTGCACCCACACCATGACCCCCATCACGCTGTAGAGCGCGAGGTCGGGGTCGCCGAGCCAGTCCTGCTGCCAGGAGCCGAGGCCGACGGCCTTCAGCAGGGCGTTGAGCGAGCCGTTGTCGGGGGCGAGGATCCAGCTCCAGACGATGCCCGCGACCGCGATCGGCAGCACCTGCGGCAGGTAGAAGCAGGCGCGCAGCACCGCGGCGACCCGGCTGCCGAAATGCTTGCCGACGTAGTCGAACAGGGCGGCGGCCAGGACGAGTCCGAGCCCGGTCGGCAGGACCGCCATGGCGAGGACCATGAACAGGCTGTGCCGGAACGACGCCCAGAACTCGGTGTCGTCCAGCAGTTCGCGGTAGTTGGCGAGCCCGGACCAGGTGGGGCCGCCCACCCCCTGCCAGTCGGTGAAGCTGACCCCGGTGTTCATCAGGAACGGCACGACGACGACCGCGAGGAAGGCGAGCGCGCCCGGGACGAGGAACAGCGCGTAGGAGTCACGGGGGCGGCGCGGGGGCCGGGGGCGTCCGCCCGGACCGGCCACCCGCGCGCTCCGTTCGACGGTGACCGTCATTTCTTCGGCACGCCGTTGTCGTACGCCTTCTGGAGGGCGTCGAGGTAGGCGTCCGGCGCCTCGCTGCCCGTGATCAGCTTCTGGGTCTCGGAGACCAGCACGTCGTAGAACCCGGGCACCGGCCAGTCCGGGTAGAAGGCCAGGCCGTCCCGCCCCGACAGGGTGTTGAAGTTGGTGATGAGCTGCTGCGACTTCGGGTCGGTCACCGCGCTCGCGTCGGCGGCCACCGGGACGCCGCCCTTGTTGCCGAGCAGGTTCTGGATCTTCTTCGACATGGTGATGTCGATGAAGTCGTAGGCGAGCTCCTTGTTCTTGGCGTTCTTGGGGACCACCCACAGGTTTCCGCCGGAGCCGAGGGTCAGGTTCGAACCGGGCCACAGGAAACTGCCCCAGTCGAACTTGGCCTCGTCCTGGAACCGGCCGTACCACCAGCTCCCGGAGAACAGGATCGGCGCCCTGCCCTGGATGAAGGAGACGCCCGCCTCCTCGGCCTTGGTGCCGCTGGACGTCTTGGCGATGTAGCCCTTCTTCACCCAGTCGGCGAAGGTGGTCGCCGCGTAGGTCCAGGCCTGGTCGTGGAAGTCGGTCTCGCCCTTGTACAGCTCGTAGGAGTCGACCCAGGAGCGGTCGGCCTGGGACAGGGCGAGCTGGTACAGGTACTGCTGGGCGAGGTACTCGGCGCCGGCGTTCGCGAGCGGGGTCACCTTGTTCTTGACGAACACGTCCATCGCGGCGGTCAGTTCGTCGACCGACTTGGGCTCGGCGAGCTTGTACTTGGCGAACAGGTCCTTGTTGTAGAACACCATCGTGTACTCGGCGTAGTTGGGCACGCCGTACCACTTGCCGGAGCCCATGACGCCCTGGGCGTCGTACCGGCTGGTGGTGGCGACGCCCGCGCTGAGCTTCTTGTCCCAGCCGTGCTTCGCCACTTCGGTGCTCAGGTCGGTGAGCAGGCCCTGCTTGGACAGCAGGCCCGCCGTCGCGTTGCCCTTGTTGTACTCCATGAGGTCGGGTGCGTCGGAGGAGTTCAGGACCATCTGGGCGGTCTTCTGGATCTGTTCGAAGCTCTTCTCCTCGTACTTCACCTTCACGCCCGGATGCGAGGCCTCGAACTCCTTGACGGCCTCGTTCCAGGCGGCGCCCATCGCGCTGTTCGGGGCCTCGTAGTGCCACAGCTTCAGGGTCTTGCCGTCGCCCGACGAGCCGTCGTCGGAGCTGCCGCAGGAGGTCAGGAGCAGCGATCCGGCCAGGATCACCGCACTCGCCACCACACGCCTTCGTGTCGTCAACATCCCGTGTCTCCTGGGGAGTCGGATGGAAATCGGGGGTGTCACGCGAGGAACCGTCGAATCGATTCGATGCGTGACGTCGAAGCGCTTCGACGGGGGAAGGTAGGTGGCGGCTGTGGACACGTCAATGGGGTGCGCGGGAATTGCCCGCCGCGGATCCGCCGCGGACCCGGTGCGGGTCCGCGGCGGGTCCCGGGTGTCACTCGCCGAAGGTCTGGTGCGCGAGGGAGATCAGCAGGGCCACCGCGGCCGCGGTGACCGGAACCCCGAACCCGGCGGCCGGGGCGGCGTGTTCGGACATCCAGCCGCCGGCCGCGCTGCCGCAGGCGATACCGCCGAGCAGACCGGTCACCGCGAGCGTCATGCCCTCGTTGAGGCGGCCCTCGGGGGTGCGTTCCTGCACCAGCGCCATCGTGGTGATCATCGTGGGGGCGGTGGCCGTCCCGGCGGCGAACAGCGCCAGCGCCAGCAGCGCGGGCGATCCGGTCAGGGTCGCCGCGAGCAGCGGGAGCGTCAGCATCGCCGTCATGGCGGCCAGGCACCAGGGGTGCCGCCACTCGGCGGGCCCGGACGGCTCCAGCGCCCCGTACACCAGCCCCGCCACGCACGAACCGGCCGCCTGGAGGGCGAGCACCACGCCCGCCGCCGCGCGGTGCCCGTGCGCGTCCGCGAACGCGATCGTGACGACCTCCGTCGCGCCGAACACCGCGCCCGTGGCCAGGCACACCGCCAGCAGCGGGGGCATACCGGCGGCGCGCAGCGGGGACCGGGCCGTGGGGGTGCGCTGCGGCGGCGGCTGGGTGGAACGCTGGGCGGCGAAGGCGAGCACCCCGGTCACCAGCAGCGCCGCCCCGGTCAGCGTCCCCGCCTCCGGGAAGAGGGTCCCGCACAGGAAGGCCGCGAGGACCGGGCCGAGCATGAAGCACAGCTCGTCCGCGGCCTGCTCGAAGGAGTTCGCGGTGTGCAGCGCCTCGGGCGCGTCCGCCAGCAGATGCGCCCAGCGGGCGCGCGACATGCCGCCGGTGTTGGGGGTCGTCGCGGTGGCCGCGTAGGCGGCGAACAGGGTCCAGTCCGGGGCGCCGCGGCGTACGCACAGCACCAGCGCCAGGGAACCCAGGGCCGCGAACAGCGCGGCTGGCACGGCGACCCGGGCCTGGCCGTGCCGGTCCACGAGCCGGGCGATCCAGGGGGCGACCAGCGCGGTCGCGGCGAGCCCGGTCGCGGTGACGGCGCCGGCGAGGGCGTACGAGCCCCGGGTGCCCGCGATCATCACGACCGCGCTCACGCTGAACATGCCCATCGGCAGCCGGGCGATCAGGTTCCCGGCGGTGAACGCGCGGGTGCCGGGACGGGCGAAGAGCCTGCGGTAGGGGCCGGGCGGGCGGACGCGGCGGCGGGAGGCGAAGTCGACGGCGACGACGGCGTCGGCGGTGACGGTCCAGAGCGGAACCCCGCCGGGGGTGTCGCGGGGGCTGGGCTGCGGCATGGATCAACGGTGGCGCCGACCCCGCCGACGGGTCCAACACCTTCCGTGGGCCGATTCACGCACTCCTGTTGTAAGTTCACCGGATGCCCGCTCCCCGACACCTCGACCCCAGGCTCCTGCGCGCGTTCCTCGCCGTCGCCGAGGAACTGCACTTCACCCGTGCCGCGGCCCGACTCTACGTCGCCCAGCAGGCGCTCAGCCGCGACGTGCGCAGGCTGGAGCGGGAGTTGGGGGCCGAGCTGCTGGTGCGCACCACCCGGCAGGTGACGCTGACCGGCGACGGCGAGCGGCTGGTGCCGCTGGCGCGCCGGGTGCTCCAGGCGCAGGACGACCTGTTCGGCGTCTTCGGGCAGGCCCGGCCGCTGCTGGTGGACCTCAACTTCCCGGACCAGCCCACCGCGCGCCGGGTGCTGTACCGAGCCCGTGAACTCGCCCCCGAACTGGAGTTGATGGCCCGCTACGAGAGCGGTCTCGCCGGGGCGGCCGGGGAGATGGTGGCCGGACGGCTCGATGTCTCGTTCGGGCGGTTCGCCGGCCTCGACCCGGCGCTGCGGTCCCGGCTGGAACACCGACTCGTGCGGTACGAGCCGATGGCGGTCGTGCTGCCCGAGGACCACCGGCTGGCGGCGCTGGCGGAGGTGCCGCTGGCCGAGCTGGCGGGCGAGACGGTGTACGCCGGTGCGGGCAACCCGCGGACGACGGAGTGGACGGACCTCGCACACCGTCTGTTCGAATGCCGGGGCGTCGCGATCGCGGCTCCCGTACCCCTCGCGGTGGGGGACGAGGAGTTCCAGCGGATCATGGCGAAGTTGCGAAACCCCATTCTCGCCGTAGTGGGCTTTCCGGCCATGCCTGGGACGGTGCTGCGGCCGCTCGTCGATCCGGTCCCCTTGTCGCCCGTGTCGCTCGTATGGCGAAAGGGGCTGGTCCATCCGGGATTTGACGCTCTTCGGCGGGCCGCGGACGAGCTCGCGGCCCGGGAGAGCTGGCTGAGCCGACCAACTGACGGATGGGTTCCGGCCATTGACGAAGATACGATTGGGGCCCACACCTGACACGCTGCGCACATGGATCACGCCTGTGCGCTACATTCGAGGGTCTGAGCACGGTGTGGTAATGGGGCGCGTTCGAATCGGGTGGGGGCCCGGTTCGGCGGCGGGTGCTCGGCTTCGTACGCGCTTCCGGAACTGTCCCGTGGGGGGAAGTGCGCACGTGAAGAAGTGGCGAAAAGACGCCCAACCGGAATGGCCTGCCGGCGCATCGCTGAGCCAGGACCATCAGTCGACGGGGGAGAACGCTCAGAGCCTTTCAGGAACCGGCAGAACCAGGGCGACTCCGGAACGAACCGGCCCGTCCTCGGAAGGAACCGGCCAGGCGCCCGGTGCCCGGCGGGCCGGCCGTCACGGCGGCCGTGCCCGGATCGCGACAGCCGCGACCGGACCCGACACCGGACCGGGCCCCGGCTCACGGTCCGGGGCCGAGATCCTGTCGGCGGGCGGCGCCACGCCGCCCGCCGTCCGCGACCCCTGGAGCGAGTCCGGGGCGACGGCGGCGGAGCACGGGAACGAGCACGATCCGGACGAGGTGACGGTCCAGATGGACGCCGTCCAGTTCGGCGAGAGGCTCGCGCGGGCCGCCAAGGACAGCGGACCGGAGCCCTCCGAGGCGCCGGTGTTCGTGGACGAGTCGGGGCGGCGCAGCCGCACCTTCCGACGGATCGGCATCGCCGCGGGGCTCGCCTGCGCGGCCTACGCCGCCGTCATCGTCGTCACCCTGCTGTCGGGCAATTCCACCGCGCCCTGGCTCCCGGTCCCGGTCCCGGGCCAGGACGACGACAAGCCCGCCGGCCAGGTCGACACCTCCCCGGCGCCCAGCGCCACGTCCCGCCCGACGCACGCCGGCCCCGGCGCCCCGGTACCGGGCGTGACCTCGCCCGGCGGTGCGACCGCCACCTCGGGCACCAGCCCGAAGCCCAGCGCGTCCGGCCGCAGCGGCAGCCCGAGCGCCTCCGCCGATCCCCGGCCGTCGGCCAGCGCCTCCGCGAAGCCCAGCCCCAGCGCGAGTTCCAAGGGCCCGGTGGCGGAGTCGTCGGCGCCGGTCGCCTCGTCCCCGTCCCCGTCCTCGCCGGGCGACGGCTCGCCCACGCCCACGCCTCCGGCGAGCCCGGACAGCGGGTCGCACCCGGTGGCGGAAGCGGCCCCGGAGCCGGTCCCGGTCCGGTCGGGCGCCGCCGGCGCCTCCTCGCACCCGTCCTCGCACACGGAGAACGTCCTCTGATGGCATCCCGTTCCAACCGCCGCTCCGCGAAACGGGCGGCCGGCCGGCGACGGCTGCCGCTGCGCAGCCTGCTCCCGCTCCTGTTCCTGTGCGCGATGCTCGCCATGCTGATGCTGCGCGGCTATGTGCACAGCGAGATCCTCGCCGACTTCCGGGTACGGCCCGAGGCGTCCACCGACAAGGTGCCGCAGAAGATCCTCGACGGCGGGCCGGTGATCGACACCCGCGGCGGCAAGGAGACCAGCCTGCACCTGCCCGACCACCGCATCGTCCTCACCTTCGACGACGGCCCCGACCCGAAGTGGACGCCGAGGGTCCTCGACATCCTCAAGAAGCACGACGCGCACGCCGTGTTCTTCGTCACCGGCACCATGGCCTCCCGCTACCCGGACCTGGTCCAGCGCATGGTCGACGAGGGGCACGAGGTCGGTCTG
>NZ_JBVJMD010000034.1:60299-90810 GCF_055584385.1 Streptomyces sp. NPDC104096 | reverse complement strand
CCCCCTAGGGGTATAGTCTGGAGACAGTGGACCCCCCGTGGGCCCCGCCGGCCCCACCCGCCTCTGCGAGGAGCAACGACATGACCGCCCAGACCGACACCCCGGGTACCGTGACCGCCGTCTACAAGGTGAGCGGGATGAGCTGCGGACACTGCGAGGGCTCCGTCAGCGCCGAGATCTCCCAGATCCCCGGCGTCACCTCGGTGACGGCCGTCGCCGCCGACGGCGACGTCACCGTCGTCTCGACCGGCCCGCTGGACGAGGAGGCGCTGCGCGCCGCCGTCGACGAGGCCGGTTTCGAGCTGGCCGGCAGGGTCTGAGAGCCCCCTTCCCGTACCCGCTTCCCGACCGGGCCGTGCCGACCAGCCGACACTGGTGGCGCACGGCCCGTTCCGTCTCCTGGAGCACGGACACATGACCAGCACCGCCACGGACACCCCGATAGAGGCCCCCGGCGACGCGGCGGGCACCACCGCGATCGCCGAGGTCGAACTGCTCGTCGGCGGGATGACCTGCGCCTCCTGCGCGGCCCGCGTCGAGAAGAAGCTCAACCGCATGGACGGCGTCACCGCCACGGTCAACTTCGCGACGGAGCGGGCCAAGGTCACCTACCCCGCCGGGATCCAGGTCGCCGACCTGATCGCGACCGTCGTGAGGACCGGGTACACGGCCGCGGAGCCCGCGCCCCCGGAGCCGCTACGGCAGGACGAGGCGGCGCCGGAGCCTGCGGCGCCGGATCCCGAACTCGCGTCCCTGCGTCACCGCCTGCTCGTGTCCGCCGCGCTCGCGCTGCCCGTCGTACTGCTCGCGATGGTCCCCGCCTGGCAGTTCGACAACTGGCAGTGGCTCTCGCTCACCCTGGCCGCCCCCGTGGCGGTCTGGGGCGGATGGCCCTTCCACCGGGCCGCCTGGACGAACCTGCGGCACGGCGCGGCCACCATGGACACGCTGGTGTCGGTCGGCACGCTGGCGGCGTTCGGCTGGTCGGCGTGGGCGCTGTTCTTCGGCGACGCGGGCATGCCGGGGATGCGGCACGGCTTCGACCTCACCCTCTCCCGTACGGACCCCTCCTCGACGCTCTATCTGGAGGTCGCCGCCGGGGTCACCGTCTTCATCCTGCTGGGCCGCTGGCTGGAGGCCCGCTCCAAGCGGCGGGCCGGCGCGGCCCTGCGGGCGCTGCTGGAGCTCGGCGCCAAGGACGTCGCGGTGCTGCGGGACGGGCGCGAGGTACGGGTCCCGGTGGCCCGGCTGGCGGTCGGCGACCGGTTCGTCGTACGGCCCGGGGAGAAGATCGCGACCGACGGCACGGTCGTCGAGGGGACCTCGGCGGTGGACGCGTCCATGCTGACCGGCGAGTCGGTACCGGTGGACGTGACGGCGGGGGACGCGGTGACCGGCGCGACCGTCAACGCCGGGGGACGGCTCGTCGTCGAGGCCGCCCGGGTCGGCGCCGACACCCAGCTCGCGCGGATGGCCCGGCTGGTCGAGGACGCGCAGAACGGCAAGGCGCAGGTGCAGCGGCTCGCCGACCGGATCTCCGGGATCTTCGTGCCCGTGGTGCTGCTGCTGGCGGCCGCCACCTTCGGCGGCTGGTTCCTCGCCACCGGCGACCCGGCCGCCGCCTTCACCGCGGCCGTCGCCGTGCTGATCATCGCCTGCCCGTGCGCGCTGGGGCTGGCCACCCCGACCGCGCTGATGGTCGGCACCGGTCGCGGGGCGCAGCTCGGCATCCTGATCAAGGGCCCCGAGGTGCTGGAGTCCACGCGCCGGGTCGACACGGTCGTCCTGGACAAGACCGGCACGGTCACCACGGGCCGGATGACCCTCCAGGAGGTGTACGTCGCCGACGGCGCCGACGAGAAGCAGGTGCTGCGGCTCGCGGGCGCCCTGGAGCACGCCTCCGAGCACCCCGTCGCGCGCGCGATCGCGGCCGGCGCCGAGGAGCGGATCGGGACGCTGCCCGCGGTACAGCGCTTCGAGAACGTCCCGGGGCGGGGCGTCCACGGGCGGGTGGAGGGTCACGAGGTGGCCGTGGGGCGGCTCGCCGAGCTGTCCGCCGCGCTGCCCTCGGAGCTGGCCCGCGCCAAGGAGGAGGCCGAGCGGGGCGGCCGTACCGCCGTCGCGGTCGGCTGGGACGGAGCGGTCCACGGGGTCCTCGCGGTCGCGGACGCGGTCAAGCAGACCAGCGCCGAGGCCGTACGGGAGCTGCGCGCGCTGGGACTCACGCCGGTGCTGCTGACCGGGGACAACCGGGCGGTGGCCGAGGCCGTGGCCCGGACGGTCGGTATCGACGAGGTGATCGCGGAGGTGCTGCCCGAGGACAAGGTCCAGGTGGTGCGGCGGCTCCAGGGCGAGGGGCGGACCGTGGCCATGGTCGGTGACGGGGTCAACGACGCGGCCGCGCTGGCCACCGCGGACCTGGGCCTTGCGATGGGCACGGGGACCGACGCGGCGATCGAGGCGAGCGATCTGACGCTGGTGCGCGGGGACCTGCGGGCGGCCGCGGACGCCATCCGGCTGTCCCGGCGGACGCTGGCCACGATCAAGGGCAACCTGGTGTGGGCGTTCGGCTACAACGTGGCCGCGCTGCCGCTGGCCGCCGCGGGACTGCTGAACCCGATGATCGCGGGGGCGGCGATGGCCTTCTCGTCCGTGTTCGTGGTGAGCAACAGTCTGCGGCTGCGGGCCTTCCGCTGACGCACCCGGCGTTACCGAGGATCAACATCACGTCACCGCATCGGAAGTAAGAGTCCCCCTAGAGTCCGGCGCGAGCCTCACATAAGCTCTTCACAAGGCTCGCGCATCATCCTTACGCTTGAGCCCCGATCGGCGTATCAGGACTCTTGCGCACCTAACGGACATCCGCAAGAGACGCAGATCACAGTGCTGTGAACGTAACCATCGAAGGGATTCGAAGGTCTAAGTTTGGCGATGTCAGGAAGCGTCTTGGGGGGCGCCTCCTGGCATCTGGGGATGTCTTGGGGGACTTCCTCAGAGATGCGTCGCCGGGGCACACACACCGGGGAGCTTTGAGCGGCCCTCCCAGCGTGCGGTGTCCCGGCAGATCGCAGGTACCGACCAGTACGTACGACGTGCTCGTTCTGTTCAACAACCGCACACAGCAATACAGCGATTCAGGCGCTGCCTCAGACGCCCGGCCGGATCCCGTGGGGGGAATCCGCACCGGGACATGGGAAGGCGCCCTGTACGCCGGCCCGTGGGGGGACCGGCGGCAGGGCGCCTTCTGCTGTTTCAGACCCGCTGTCTCAGACCCGCGGTGTCAACCCCTGGTGGGGTTCAGCGCTCCTCGACCGGCACGAAGTCGCGCTCGACCACGCCGGTGTAGATCTGCCGCGGACGGCCGATGCGGGAACCCGGCTCCTTGATCATCTCATGCCACTGGGCGATCCAGCCCGGCAGACGGCCCAGGGCGAACAGGACCGTGAACATCTCGGTCGGGAAGCCCATGGCGCGGTAGATCAGGCCGGTGTAGAAGTCGACGTTCGGGTAGAGGTTGCGCGCGACGAAGTACTCGTCGGAGAGCGCGTGCTCCTCCAGCTTCAGCGCGATGTCCAGCAGCTCGTCGGACTTGCCGAGGGCCGAGAGGACGTCGTGCGCGGCGGCCTTGATGATCTTGGCGCGCGGGTCGAAGGACTTGTACACCCGGTGGCCGAAGCCCATCAGGCGGACGCCGTCCTCCTTGTTCTTCACCTTGCGGATGAAGGAGTCGACATCGCCGCCGTTGGCCTGGATGCCCTCCAGCATCTCCAGGACGGACTGGTTGGCGCCGCCGTGCAGCGGGCCCCAGAGGGCGTTGATGCCGGCCGAGATCGACGCGAACATGTTCGCCTGCGAGGAACCGACCAGGCGGACCGTGGACGTCGAGCAGTTCTGCTCGTGGTCCGCGTGCAGGATCAGCAGCTTGTCGAGCGCGGAGACCACGACCGGGTCGAGCTCGTAGTCCTGCGCCGGCACCGAGAACGTCATGCGCAGGAAGTTCTCGACGTAGCTGAGGTCGTTGCGCGGGTAGACGAACGGGTGACCGACCGACTTCTTGTACGCGTACGCCGCGATCGTCGGGAGCTTGGCGAGCAGCCGGATCGTGGAGAGGTTGCGCTGCTTCTCGTCGAACGGGTTGTGGCTGTCCTGGTAGAACGTGGACAGCGCCGAGACCACCGAGGACAGCATGGCCATCGGGTGGGCGTCGCGCGGGAAGCCCTTGTAGAAGTTCTTGACGTCCTCGTGCAGCAGCGTGTGCTGCGTGATCTCGTTCTTGAACGAGGTGAGCTCGTCGACGGTCGGCAGCTCACCGTTGATGAGCAGGTAGGCGACCTCCAGGAAGGTGGAGCGCTCGGCCAGCTGCTCGATGGGATAGCCGCGGTAGCGGAGGATGCCCGCTTCGCCGTCGAGGTAGGTGATCGCGGATTTATAGGCGGCGGTGTTGCCGTAGCCGCTGTCCAGGGTCACGAGGCCGGTCTGGGCCCGGAGCTTCCCGATGTCGAAGCCCTTGTCACCGACGGTGCTGTCGATCACCGGGTAGGTGTACTCGCCGTCGCCGTACCGCACTACTACAGAGTTGTCGCTCACGTCTTCCCTCACCGACTCTGTGCCTCATCTTCGAGGTTGCCCTGACTGTCTCTACCATCCCCCATTTGGCGCAGGAGAGTGCACTCGGGGTCGACCATTGGGCTTATCGGCGGCACTCAGTGCCGTCAACTTGCTCATCCTGCCCCCTTGCACCCGTAACCGGAAGAGCTCTGTGACCTTCGCGACTCATTTGATCGATCATTTTTTGTGAGCCCTGCCGTCGGGGCCCGGATCAGGCGCCCGCGAGCCGGAAATCCAGTGCTGTGCAGCGCCTTCCCGCCGACACGGTGCGCACCGCCTGACCGATCGCCTTGCGCGAACCCACCAGGACGACCAGCTTCTTGGCCCGGGTGACCGCCGTGTACAGCAGGTTCCGCTGGAGCATCATCCATGCACCGGTGGTGACGGGGATCACGACGGCGGGATATTCACTCCCCTGTGAACGGTGGATGGTCACGGCGTACGCGTGTGCCAGTTCGTCCAGTTCGTCGAACTCGTACGGCACCTCCTCGTCCTCGTCCGTCACGACCGTCAGGCGCTGGTCGACGAGGTCGAGCGAGGTGACCACGCCCACGGTGCCGTTGAAGACCCCGTTCTCGCCCTTCTCGTAGTTGTTGCGGATCTGGGTGACCTTGTCGCCGACCCGGAAGACCCGGCCGCCGAACCGCTTCTCCGGCACATCGGGACGGCCCGGGGTGACGGCCTGCTGGAGCAGACCGTTGAGCGTGCCGGCGCCGGCCGGGCCGCGGTGCATGGGGGCGAGCACCTGGACGTCCCGCCGCGGGTCGAGCCCGAACCTGGCCGGGATACGGCGGGCCGCCACGTCCACCGTGAGCCGGCCGGCCTCCTCCGTGTCGTCCTCGACGAAGAGGAAGAAGTCCTTCAGCCCGTCGGTGAGCGGATGCTGCCCGGAGTTGATGCGGTGCGCGTTGGTCACCACGCCCGACTGCTGGGCCTGGCGGAAGACCCGGGTCAGGCGCACGGCGGGGACCGGGCTGCCGTCGGCCAGCAGATCCCTGAGCACCTCCCCCGCACCGACGCTGGGGAGTTGGTCGACGTCCCCGACGAACAGCAGGTGGGCACCCGGCGGCACCGCCTTGACCAGCTTGTTGGCCAGCAGCAGGTCCAGCATGGACGCCTCGTCGACCACCACCAGGTCGGCGTCCAGCGGGCGGTCCCGGTCGTAGGCCGCGTCCCCGCCCGGCTTCAGCTCCAGCAGACGGTGGACGGTGCGGGCCTCGGCGCCGGTGAGCTCGGCCAGCCGCTTGGCGGCCCGGCCGGTGGGCGCGGCCAGCACCACCTTGGCCTTCTTGGCGCGGGCCAGCTCCACGATCGAGCGGACGGTGAAGGACTTGCCGCAACCGGGGCCGCCGGTGAGCACGGCGACCTTCTCGGTGAGCGCGAGCCGGACGGCGGCCTCCTGCTCGGGGGCGAGCTCCGCGCCCGTGCGCCCCTTCAGCCAGCCGAGCGCCTTGTCCCAGGCCACGTCGTGGAAGGCGGGCATCCGGTCGGCTTCCGTGCGCAGCAGGCGCAGCAGCTGGGCGGAGAGGGAGAGTTCGGCGCGGTGGAAGGGGACGAGGTAGACGGCGGTGACGCTCTCGCCGCCGTCCGCTGCCGGCACCTTCTCCCTTACGACGCCGGGGTCCTCGCCCTCCTCGGGCGGCGCGGCGAGTTCGCCCAGGCAGTCGATGACCAGGCCGGTGTCGACCTGGAGGAGTTTGACCGCGTCGGCGATCAGCCGCTCCTCGGGCAGATAGCAGTGGCCCTGGTCGGCGGACTGGGAAAGCGCGTACTGCAGGCCTGCCTTGACGCGGTCCGGGCTGTCGTGCGGGATGCCGACGGACTGGGCGATCTTGTCCGCGGTCAGGAAGCCGATGCCCCAGACGTCGGAGGCCAGCCGGTAGGGCTGGTTCTTCACCACGGAGATCGAGGCGTCCCCGTACTTCTTGTAGATGCGCACGGCGATCGACGTCGAGACCTCGACGGTCTGGAGGAAGAGCATGACCTCCTTGATCGCCTTCTGTTCCTCCCAGGCCTCGGTGATCTTCCTGGTGCGCTTGGGACCGAGGCCCGGGACCTCGATGAGCCGCTCGGGCTCCTCCTCGATGATCCTGAGCGTGTCCAGGCCGAAGTGCTGGGTGATGCGGTCCGCGAAGACGGGTCCGATGCCCTTGACCAGGCCCGAGCCGAGATAGCGGCGGATGCCCTGGACGGTGGCGGGCAGGACGGTCGTGTAGTTCTCGACGGTGAACTGCTTGCCGTACTGCGGGTGGGAGCCCCAGCGGCCCTCCATCCGCAGGAACTCGCCGACCTGGGCGCCGAGCAGCGCGCCCACCACCGTCAGCAGGTCACCGGCGCCGCGGCCGGTGTCGACGCGGGCGACCGTGTAGCCGTTGTCCTCGTTGGCGTAGGTCACGCGTTCGAGCACGCCTTCGAGTACGGCCGTACGCCGCTCTTCCGACCGAGGAGAGGCCTCCGCCTGATTGGACATGGGTCCGACGGTACCGGCGCGGTCCGACAACGCGGGCGGCCACCGGTTCTCAAGCCGGGCGGCCACCGGTTCCCAGGGGGGCGGTCATCGGTTCTCGCGCGGACGGCCACCGGTTCTCACCGGCGCCCGGGGATACGTCGAGGGGGCCCGGTCCGTCGACCCGGCCCCCTCGGATTCCCTCCCCATCAGAACCCCGCGATCCCCCCGGATCCCCTCCAGAAGTCCTGATGCCACGTACGACACGGCGGACGCGGAAAGGGTTGTACGGTCCCCGCGGTTTTTTTCCGGCCGGTTCCCGCCCCGCTCAGCGGGCGCCGGCCGGGCGGTCCGCCACGGTTCCGTGCGGGCCGACGTGCTCGGCGAACCGGGCCGCGGTCTGCGCCAGCACCTGCCTGCCGTCGCGCGCCCACAGCCCCTCGTTGAAGAGTTCGACCTCGATGGGCCCGGTGTAGCCGGCCGCGTCCACGTACCCCTTCCACTCCCGCATGTCGATCGCGCCGTCGCCGATCTGGCCCCGCCCGTCGAGGACGCCCGCCGGCAGCGGGGTGGTCCAGTCGGCGAGCTGGAAGGCGTGGATCCGGCCGCCGGCGCCCGCGCGGGCGATCTGCCGGGGCGCGGAGTCGTCCCACCAGACGTGGTACGTGTCGACCGTGACGCCCACCTGGTGCGCGGGGAAGCGTTCCGCGAGGTCCAGGGCCTGGGCGAGGGTGGAGACCACACAGCGGTCGGCGGCGTACATCGGGTGCAGGGCCTCGATCGCGAGCCGGACGCCATGGGACTCGGCGTAGGGCCCCAGTTCCGCCAGGGCGTCGGCGATCCGCTCCCGGGCTCCGCGCAGATCCCGGGAGCCGGCCGGCAGACCGCCGCAGACCAGGACCAGGGTGTCCGTGCCGAGCGTGGCCGCCTCGTCGACGGCGCGGCGGTTGTCGTCGAGGGCGGCGGCGCGCCCGTCCGGATCCGTCGCCGTGAGGAAGCCGCCCCGGCACAGGGTGGTGACGCCGAGGCCCGCGTCCCGGACCAGTTTCGCCGTCGCCTCCAGCCCGTACGCCGCGACCGGTTCGCGCCACAGGCCGACACCGGGCACGTCCAGTTCCAGGCAGGCGTCGACCAGTTCGGGCATCGACAGCTGCTTCACCGTCATCTGGTTGATCGAGAAACGCTCAAGTCCGGTCACTGGGACACTCCGTACAGGGTGAGCAGGGTCTTCATCCGCTCCTCCGCCAGCTTCGGGTCCGGGAACAGGCCCAGTCCGTCGGCGAGTTCGTAGGCGCGGGCGAGGTGCGGCAGGGAGCGGGCCGACTGCAGGCCGCCGACCATCGTGAAGTGGCTCTGGTGGCCGGCCAGCCAGGCCAGCAGGACCACACCCGTCTTGTAGAAGCGGGTGGGCGCCTGGAAGAGGTGCCGGGACAGCTCGACGGTGGGGTCGAGGAGGGCGCGGAAGCCCGCCGTGTCCCCGGTGTCCAGGACCCGGACGGCCTCGGCGGCCAGTGGGCCCAGCGGGTCGAAGACGCCGAGCAGGGCGTGGCTGAAGCCCCGCTCGTCGCCCGCGATCAGCTCGGGGTAGTTGAAGTCGTCGCCGGTGTAGCAGCGGACGCCGTCGGGCAGACGGCGGCGCAGGGCGATCTCGCGTCCGGCGTCCAGCAGCGACACCTTGACGCCGTCGACCTTGTCCGGGTGGGCGGCGATCACCTCCAGGAACACCTCGGTGGCCGCGTCGAGGTCGGCCGAGCCCCAGTAGCCCTCCAGCGCCGGGTCGAACATGGGGCCGAGCCAGTGCAGGACGACCGGTTCGGCGGCCTGGCGCAGGAGGTGGCCGTAGACCTCCAGGTAGTCCTCGGGACCGCAAGCGCTTGCGGCCAGCGCGCGGGACGCCATCAGGATCGCCCGGGAGCCCGACCCCTCGACGAGGGCGAGCTGTTCCTCGTAGGCCCGCCGGATCTCGGGCAGCGACCCGGCGGTGATCTGGTCGGTGCCGACGCCGCAGGCGATCTCGCCGCCGACCGCCTTCGCCTCGGCGGCGCTGCGGCGGATCAGCTCGGCCGCGCCCGCCCAGTCCAGGCCCATGCCCCGCTGGGCGGTGTCCATGGCCTCGGCGACGCCCAGGCCGTGCGACCAGAGGTGGCGGCGGAAGGCGAGGGTGGCGTCCCAGTCGACGGCGGCCGGGGAGTCGGGGTCCGCGTCGGCGAACGGGTCGGCGACGACGTGCGCCGCCGAGAAGACCGTGCGGGAGGTGAAGGGGGCGCCGGGGGTGAGGGCGCGGGGTTCCGCGCGCGGTTCGTACGAGCGCAGCGTGCCCCCGGGGCCGGGGAGCCGGAGGGTCACAGCCCGATCTCCGGTACGTCGAGACGGCGGCCCTCCGCCGAGGACCTCAGGCCGAGTTCGGCGAGCTGGACGCCGCGGGCGCCGGCCAGCAGGTCCCAGTGGTAGGGGGCGTCGGCGTAGACGTGCCGCAGGAACAGCTCCCACTGGGCCTTGAAGCCGTTGTCGAACTCGGCGTTGTCCGGGACCTCCTGCCACTGCTCGCGGAAGGCGTAGGTGGCGGGGACGTCCGGGTTCCAGACCGGCATGGGGGTCGAGCTGCGGTGCTGGACACGGCAGTTGCGCAGGCCGGCGACCGCTGAGCCCTCGGTGCCGTCCACCTGGAACTCGACGAGTTCGTCGCGGTTGACGCGGACCGCCCAGGAGGAGTTGATCTGGGCGATCGCGCCGCCCTCCAGCTCGAAGATGCCGTAGGCGGCGTCGTCGGCGGTGGCGTCGTAGGGCTTGCCCTGCTCGTCCCAGCGCTGCGGAAGGTGGGTGGCGGTGAGGGCCTGGACGGACTTCACCCGGCCGAACAGCTCGTGCAGGACGTACTCCCAGTGCGGGAACATGTCGACGACGATGCCGCCGCCGTCCTCGGCGCGGTAGTTCCAGGACGGGCGCTGCGCGGACTGCCAGTCGCCCTCGAAGACCCAGTAGCCGAACTCGCCCCGGACGGAGAGGATCCGGCCGAAGAAGCCGCCGTCGACGAGGCGCTTCAGCTTGCGCAGGCCCGGCAGGAAGATCTTGTCCTGGACGACGCCGTGCCGGATGCCCTTCGCGTCGGCCAGGCGGGCCAGTTCGAGGGCGCCGTCCAGTCCGGTGGCGGTCGGCTTCTCGGTGTAGACGTGCTTCCCGGCGACGACGGCTTTCCGGATCGCCTCCTCGCGGGCCGAGGTGACCTGGGCGTCGAAGTAGATCTCCACGGTCGGGTCGGCGAGGACGGCGTCCACGTCGGTCGAGAGGTGTTCCAGGCCGTGCCGCTCGGCGAGCGCGCGCAGCGCGTGCTCCCGGCGCCCGAGCAGGACCGGTTCCGGCCACAGCACGGTGCCGTCGCCGAGGTCGAGCCCGCCCTGGTCGCGGATGGCCAGGATGGAGCGGACGAGGTGCTGGCGGTAACCCATGCGTCCGGTCACGCCGTTCATGGCGATACGCACCGTCTTGCGTGTCACGTCGGTCCCTTCGTAGGCGCCGAGCGCCCGGTTGCCCTGGTCGTACTGGTAAGCCGCACAGCAAGCGCTTTCTATGCAAGAAGAAGCTAGCCTCTGACCAGTGGTCCGGACAAGGCCGTGTCCACTTCGAGTTGTTCGAGGGGGCGAACAACAGGGGGGTGAGGCCGTAAGGTCTGCCCGAACTGCACGAAACCGCGGCCGTGGCTCGTGGGCCTGTGTATCCCCTGTACATGCACTGCGTACGACCTGCGCATGGCCTGTGCCCACGGCGACGTACGACCACGTACGGCGAGGTACGACAAGATGCGCGACCGGAGGACGACGAGATGACGGTGACCCTGGCGGACGTGGCGGCCCGCGCCCAGGTCTCCCCCGCGACGGTGTCGCGCGTGCTGAACGGCAACTACCCGGTGGCGGCCTCCACCCGCGAGCGGGTGCTGCGCGCCGTCGACGAGCTGGACTACGTGCTCAACGGTCCCGCCAGCGCACTGGCCGCCGCCACCTCCGACCTGGTGGGGATCCTGGTCAACGACATCGCCGACCCGTTCTTCGGGATCATGGCCAGCGCCATCCAGGCGGAGATCGGCGGTCCCGGCGGGCGGGCAGGCGGGGAACGGCTCGCCGTCGTCTGCAACACCGGCGGCTCCCCGGAACGCGAACTGACCTACCTCACCCTGCTCCAGCGGCAGCGGGCCGCTGCCGTGGTGCTGACCGGGGGCGCCGTGGAGGACCAGCCGCACGCGGCGGCCGTGGCGGCCAAGCTGCGCAAACTGACCGAGGCCGGGACCAGGGTGGTGCTGTGCGGGCGGCCGCCCGCGCCGGACACCCGGGCGGTCGCGCTGACCTTCGACAACCGCGGCGGCGGACGGCAGTTGACCGAGCACCTCATCGGGCTCGGGCACCGCAGGCTCGGCTACATCGCGGGCCCCGAGGAGCGCACGACCACCCGGCACCGGCTGGAGGGTCACCGGGCGGCGCTGGCGGCGGCGGGCATCGAGGAGGACCCGCGCTGGACGGTGCACGGCCGCTACGACCGGCGCTCCGGGTACGAGGCGACGCTGGAACTGCTGCGCCGCGACCCGTCCCTGACGGCCGTCGTCGCGGCCAACGACTCCGTCGCCCTGGGCGCCTGCGCCGCGCTGCGCGAGTCCGGGCTGCGGATCCCCGAGGACGTGTCGGTGGCCGGCTTCGACGACCTCCCCTTCAGCATCGACGCGGTGCCCTCCCTGACGACCGTGCGGCTGCCGCTGGCCGAGGCGGGGGCGCGCGCCGGGCGCATCGCGATGGGCCGGGAGGAGCCGCCGCCCGGGGAGATCGCGACGGTCCGGGGGGAACTGATGGTGCGGGGATCCTCCGGGGTGCCCCGGAGGTGACCTCGCCGTCGGGGCGGCGGCCGTCCCGGCGGGTACCGACCGGCGATCGGCCGTCCCGGCGGGTACCGACCGGCGATCGGCCGTCCCGGCGGGTACCGACCGGCGATCGGCCGTCCCGGCGGGTACCGACCGCGGAGATGCCTTCCGACGGGTGCCGTCCGGCGGACTCGTGCGGCGGCCGGGTCCGGCGCGACACGTGCGGAACGTTCGTACGTCGGACCCGGAGCAGTGAGCCCGAGGGGGCACGCGGCGGTGAGCCCGAGAGCCGACCATGGCCCGGCGGGAGCCCGGCGGGAGCCCGGCGGCCGTGGCGCGGCGCCGAATCCGGGAGACGACCGCGACTCGGCAGTGACCCCCAGGACCCGCCGCGCCCCGACCGCGAGCCGGGGGCTGGTCGGGGCGTGGGGGGAGGTTCTACGCTCGGGGAGACCGTTTCTCTGACTGAGTCAGCCATCGGATCACCGGGATCGACCATGACCGTCCAGGACATCCGCTCGTTCAACCGCTTCTACACGAACGTCATCGGCGCCCTCGACTACGGCCGCCACCTCTACGCCCCGTACACCCTCACCGAGTCCCGCGTCCTGTACGAACTCGCCCACTCCCCCACCGCGGACGCGGCCGGTCTGCGCACCGGGCTCGCCCTGGACTCCGGGTATCTGAGCCGGATCCTGAACAGGTTCGAGCAGGACGGACTCGTCGAGCGCGCCGCCGCGCGGGACGATCTGCGCCGGCGCCGGGTCACCCTCACCGCCCGCGGCCGGGAGGCCGCCGAACTGCTGGAGGAGCGGGCCCGGGAGACGGTCGGCGCCCTGCTGGCGGACGTGCCGCCCGCCGACCGGCCGCGCCTGGCGGAGGCCATGCGCACGATCCGTACGATCCTGGGCGACCGCGGCGCGCCCCGCGCCGAGGACGTCGTCCTGCGCGAGCCGGGCCCCGGCGACCTCGGCTGGATCGTGCAGCGCAACGCCGCCCTGTACACCGCCGAGTACGGCTGGAACACCGACTACGAGGGGCTCGTGGCGAGGATCGTGGCCGACTTCGCCGAGGACCACGATCCGCACCTGGAGCGGGTGTGGATCGCCGAGCTCGACGGGCGGCCGGTGGGCTGCGTGATGTGCGTACGGGACGAGGCACCCGGCACCGCCCGGCTGCGGCTGCTGCTCGTCGAGCCGGACGCGCGCGGGCTGGGGCTGGGCGACCGCCTGGTCACGGCGGTCGTCGCGTTCGCGCGCGGGGTCGGTTACCGGGACCTCGTCCTGTGGACCAACGACGTCCTCTCCGCCGCCCGGCGCATCTACCTGCGGCACGGCTTCGTCCTCGCCGCCGAGACGCCCCACCGCTCGTTCGGCAAGGACCTCGTGGGCCAGGACTGGCGGCTGGACCTGCGCGAGGCGGTCGAATGAGAGCCGGTCGAATGAGAGCCGGAGCGGACGAACATGGGCGGGAGCGGACGCGGTCGGCGGCGATGACGGGTACGGTCGGTGGACATGAAGCTGGCCTTCTCCACCCTCGGTGTCCCCGGCCTGCCGCTCGCCGAAGTCCGGCGGCTCGCCTCCGCGCACGGCTATCACGGGGTGGAGCTGCGCACCCACCCTGAGGAGCCCGTGCATCCGGGCCTCACCCCCGCCGAACGGGCCGAGGTGGCCGACGGGTTCAAGGCGGCGGGAGTCGAGGTCCTCGCTCTGGCGGGGTACGCGCGCGTGGCCGCGCCCGGCGACGACGACGCCGTGATCGAAGAGCTCCGCGACCTCCTCACCCTGGCCCGGGACCTGGGCGCGCCGTTCGTCCGGGTCTTCCCCGGCGGCGCCGAGGACTCCTCCGAGGAGGCCGACGCCACGGCCGCGCGCAGACTGGGCACGGCCGCCGAGTACGCGGGCGACGTCGGCGTACGGATCCTGCTGGAGACCCACGACTCGCACCGCACCGGGGCCGACGCGATCCGGATCCTGGGTCTGGTGGGCCACCGGCAGGTGGGGGCGCTGTGGGACGTGATGCACACCTGGCTGGGCGGCGAGCAGCCGCTGGACAGCTACGCGGCGCTCTCCCCGTACCTCGGCTACGTCCAGGTCAAGGACATCGCGTCGACCGACGACACGACCCCGCTGGCGCTGGGCGCCGGGGCGCTGCCGCTGGCCGAGTGCGTGGAGGTGCTCTCCCGGCACGAGTGGGACGGCTGGCTGTGCTGGGAGTACGAGAAGCGGTGGTACGAGGCGGTCCCGCCGCTGCCCGGACTGCTGGACGAGGGACGGAATCATCTGCGGCGGTTGCTGAACGAGTCGGCGTAGGGCCGCCCGCGGTTATCGGCTCGCGGGAACAGGGGGTCGCGGGTTAGCCTCCCCGCCGTGAATCCGCCCGGCCCCGCCGCCCTCTCGTGAGTCTGACGCACGTCCTTCTCGACGTACGTCCGCTGCGCTCCTCCCCCGTCTTCCGACGGCTGCTGATAGGCCGGACGGTGTCCCTCCTCGGCAGCTTCATGACCATGGTGACCGTCGTGTTCCAGGTCTGGGACACGACCCACAGCACGGTCTGGAGCGGTGCGGTCGGCCTGGCGCAGGCACTGCCGATGGCGGCGTTCGGGCTGTTCGCGGGGGCCTGGGTGGACCGGGCCGACCGCCGTCGCGTGTACCTGCTCGCCACCGTCGGCCAGGCGGTCTGTTCCCTGCTGCTCGCCGTGCAGGGCTTCACCGGGCACGTGCCGGTGGCCGTGCTCCTCGTGCTGGTCGCCGCCCAGTCGTCGTTCGGCGCGATCGGGGCTCCGGCGGCGGGTGTCTTCGTACCGCGACTGCTGCCGAAGGAGCAGGTGGCGGCCGGTCTCGCGCTCAACCAGATCAGCGGCCAGGCGATGATGCTGCTCGGCCCGGCGGTCGCGGGCGTGCTGCTCGGCCGGCTGGGCATCGGCACCTGCTACCTCCTGGACGCCCTGAGCTTCGGGCTCTCCTTCTACGGCGCGTTCGGGCTGCCCGCGCTGCCGCCCGAGGGTGAGCACTCCCGGCCGGGCCTGCGCGGGGTGCTGGACGGGCTGCGGTTCCTGACCGGCCACCGGGTGGTGCGCGGAGCGCTGCTCACCGATCTGGCCGCCACCGTCCTGTCGTTCCCGGTGAGCCTCTTCCCCCTGGTCAACGCGGAGCGCTTCGGCGGCGACCCGCGCACCCTCGGCCTGTTCCTGTCGGCGCTCGCCGTGGGCGGCCTGATCGCCTCCGCGTTCTCCGGCGCGGTCACCCGGCTGGGCCGCCCGGGCCCGGTGATGCTGTGCGCCTCGGCCGGCTGGGGTGCCGCCCTGGTCCTGTTCGGCCTGACCACGGGTCCCTGGACGGGCCTCGGCCTGCTGACGCTGGCCGGGGCCGCCGACACCCTGGCCGTGGTGTCCCGCAGCACCATCGTGCAGACCCGCACCCCCGACGCCCTGCTCGGCCGGGTCACGGCCGCCGAACAGATCGTCGGTCAGGCGGGACCCAACCTGGGCAATCTGCGCGGCGGTCTGGTCGCGGGCTGGACCTCCGGGGCGACGGCGCTGATCAGCGGGGGCCTGCTGTGCCTGGCGGCGGTGGCCGCGGTGGCGGCCTCGACCCCGCAGCTCCGGGGCGGGGCTACGGCCGGGGACGGGGACTGAACGCGCTGGAGCCGTCCAGGCACCACTCCAGTACGGAGGGCCAGGAGCCGTAGCCGGCGTCGAGGTCGAGGTGGGCGGCGCCCGGGAGGATCTCGGCCGGGATGCCGAGGGGGTCGGCGAAGACGGTCCGGGCGCCCTCGGGACAGTACGGGTCGTCGTCGCCGGCGACGAGACGGGTGGGGCCCGGCAGGGTCAGGCCGTCCAACGGCGGCGGGGCGAAGCCCTCGATCTCCGGGTACCGGGCGAGCACCGAGGCGGAGGGCGGGGCCACCAGCAGGACCCGGTCGACGTCGCCGAGCCCCGGCACCCCGCGCGCGACGGCGTGCAGCCACAGCACGGCGGAGGCGCTGTGGGCGAGCACGACCCGCTCCCCCTCGGCCGGCAGGCCGCGCAGGTGCCGGGCGAGCTCGGCCAGCCACACCTCCAGGTCGGGCTCGTCGGGATCGGGCAGCTGGGGGTAGGTGACGTGGTGGCCGCGTTCGCCGAGCCGGTCGGCGAGCCAGTGCTGCCAGTGCCCCTCGGGGCGGTGGTTCTGCCAGCCGTGGAGGACGAGGAAGGAAGACGTCGGGGTCATGCCCGCGATGGTTTCCCGATCATGGCCCCACGGTCCAGCCGCGGTCCGGCACATGGACGGTCCGGACCCGTGACCGGTCCGGACCCGTGACCCGCCCGGAGCCGTGACCGGCCCTGAGTCGTGACCCGTCCGGACCCTGGCCGCTGGTGTCCGGCGGTCACCCCTGCCGGGACAGGAACCCCGCCACCCGCCGTTCCAGCCGCTCGCGGCACTCCGGCCACTCCCCGTGCGTGACGGAGAAGATCGCGGAGTCGCGCAGCCGGCCGTCCTCGCCCGGCGCCCAGGAGCGGGACCAGTTGCGCAGCACGCCCTCGAAGCGGGCGCCCACGCTCTCGATGGCCGCGCGGGAACGGCTGTTGCGGGCGTCCGTCTTCAGGTCCACCCGGGACACGCCCCACTCCTCGAAGGCGTGCCGGAACAGCAGCAGCTTGGCCTCGGCGTTCACGCCCGTGCCCTGCGCCGAGGCGGCGAGCCAGGTGAAGCCGACCTCGACGGCGTCGAGGCGGTCGTCGTCCCGCCAGTACCGCGGCTCCCAGTACGAGGTCGTCCCGACCGCCCGCCCGGAGGCGAGGGAGACCTGCGCGTAGGGCGCGAGCCGGCCCGTCGCCGCGCGGGCCAGCTGCGCGTCGATGTAGGCCTCCACCTGGTCGGCCCTGGGCACCCAGGTGAAGGAGTACGTCTCCCGGTTCTCCTCCGCCGCCCGCGCGAGATCCGCGGCGTGCCCGTGCCCCAGCGGTTCCAGGCGTATGAGCGCGCCCTCCAGAACCGGTCCCTCCAGCTTGCCGCTCACCGCACGATGTCCCTTCTCAACTCCGCGAACGCCTCGTGGAAACCGGGGAAAGTCTTGCGGACGCAGCCGGGGTCGTCGAACGAGATTCCGGGCACCCGCAGTCCGGTGACCGCGAAGGACATCACGATGCGGTGGTCGCCGTACGACGTGATCCGCGCGCCCTTCGGCCCGTCCGCCCCCGGCCGGATCTCGATCCAGTCCGGTCCCGTGGCGACGTCGACGCCGAGCTGCCGCAGGTTGTGCGCGCACGCCTCCAGCCGGTCGCACTCCTTGATCCGGGTGTTCGCCACGTCCTCGATGCGCACCGGTCCCGAGGCGAACGGCGCGATCGCCGCGAGCGTCGGCATGGTGTCGGAGATGTCCCGCATGTTCACCGTGACACCGCGCAGTTCGCCGGTGCCCCGCACCCGGGTGCCGTCCGGTCCGGTGGCCACGTCGGCGCCCATCCGCCGCAGCACCTCCACGAAGCCCAGGTCCCCCTGGAGCGCGCCCGTCCCGAGGCCCGGGACGGTCACCTCGCCGCCGGTGACGGCCGCCGCGGCGAAGAAGTAGCTCGCGGTCGAGGCGTCGGGCTCGATCGCGTACGTCGTGGCGCGGTAGCTGCCCGGCGGGACCACGAACACGTCCCCCTCCCGGGCCACCTCGACGCCGAACGCCCGCATCATCGCGATGGTGATCTCCACGTAGGGCGCCGAGACCAGGTCGGTGACCCGGATGCGCAGGCCCTTGCGGGTGAGCGGGCCGAGCAGCAGCAGGGCCGTCAGGTACTGGGACGACTGGCCCGCGTCCAGGACCACCTCGCCGCCCTCGACGCCCGCCGCCGTGACCGTCAGCGGGTGGTGCCCCTCCACCTCCTCGTGCCGCAGGTCCACGCCGAGGTCGCGCAGCGCCCGGGTGAGCGGCAGCAGCGGACGGCGGCGCATCTGGGGCGAGGCGTCGAAGCGGTAGGTGCCTCGGCCGGCGGCCGCCAGGGTGGGCAGGAAGCGGGCCGTGGTGGCGCCGTCGCGGCAGTGGACCTCGGCCTCCGCGGCGGCCGGACCCTGCGGGCGGCCGTCGACCTGCCAGGCGCCGGGGGTGCGGCCGAGGCGGTAGCCGAGCCGGGTCAGGCCTTCGGCGAAGCCCTCGGTGTCGTCCGAGCGCAGCGGCCGCAGCAGGGTCGTGACCCCGTCGGCCGCCGCCGCCAGGAAGAGGGCACGGGCGGTGATGGACTTGGAACCGGGGATGTCGACACGGGGCATGGACTCATGATCCCGCCGGGGTGGGCTCGGGGGCGGTCACGTCCACGGGATGGACCGCGTGTCGCGCGGGCGCCAGGGACGTCAGCGCCACCCCGCCGACCAGAAGCGCCGCCGCGCACCAGCCCAGCGGGCTCACCGACTCGTCCAGGAAGAGGGCCGCGGACGTCATCCCGAAGACGGGGACGAGCAGCGAGAAGGGGGCGACCGCGGAGGCCGGGTGACGGCGCAGCAGCCACCCCCAGGCGCCGAAGCCGAGGACGGTGCTGACCCACGCGACGTAGCCGAGGGTGCCGGCGCCCTGCCAGTCGAGGGCGCGCAGGGCGTCGTAGTCCCTGGTGGGGCCCTCCAGCAGCAGGGACAGGGCCAGCAGGGGCAGGACCGGGACCGTGCTGACCCAGACCATGAAGTTCAGGGCGTCCGGGGGCGCGGCCCTGCGGGTCAGGACGTTCGAGGCGCCCCAGCAGACGGCGGCCGCGACGACCAGGGCGAAGGCGCCGAGCGGGCCGGAGGTTCCCTCGTCCGCGGCGGCGACGCCGATCCCGGCGAGGGCCACCAGCATGCCCGCAACGCGGACGGCGGTCGGGCGCTCGCCGAGCACCGCGAAGGCGATGAGCGCGGTGAACACCGCCTGGACCTGGAGGACCAGGGAGGACAGTCCGGCGGGCATGCCCGCGTCCATGCCGACGAACAGCAGTCCGAACTTGGCCACCCCCAGCACCAGGCCCACGGCCACGATCCACTTCCACGCGACCTTCGGGCGGCCGACGAACAGGACCGCCGGGACGGCCGCGACCAGGAAGCGCAGGGCCGAGAAGAACAGGGGCGGGAAGTGGTCGAGGCCGATCTCGACGACCGTGAAGTTCACGCCCCAGACGGCGGCGACGAGGACGGCGAGGGCAAGGTGCGCGGGTTTCATGGAATCGAGGATCACTTCCCCTGACCGTGTAGCACCAGCGATGATTGCTGCACGGTTGGATGTAGCAACGCTGATGAATGAAGGAAGGGGCCGGGGGGACATGCTCGATCTCCAGCGCCTGCGCGCCCTGCACGCCGTCTCCGTCCACGGCACCGTCGGAGCGGCCGCCGCCGCGCTCGGGTACACCCCGTCGGCCGTCTCCCAGCAGATCGCCAAGCTGGAGCGGGAGACCAGGACCGTGCTGCTGGAGCGGGAGGGGCGGGGGGTGCGGCTCACCCCCGAGGCGCACCAGCTCGCCGCCACCGCACGGGAGTTGCTCGCCATCGTGGAGCGGGCCGAGACCGAGCTGGAGGAGCGCCGCGGGGCTCCGGCCGGGCGGCTGACCGTGGCCGCGTTCGCCTCTGCGGCGCGCGGTCTGCTGCCGTCGGTGCTCGCCGACCTCGCCGGACGGCACCCGGCACTGGACGCCCGGCTCACCGAGGTCGACCCGCATCTGTCGGTGGACCTGGTCGCCAAGGGCGCCGTGGACCTCGCGGTGACGCACGACTGGGACATCGCGCCGCTGCCCGCGCCGGCCGGGGTCGAGCAGGCGGTCATCGGGGACGACCTGTGCGATCTGCTCGTGCCCTCGGGGCATCCGTTCGCCGGGCGCGGCGCCCTGCGGCGGGAGGAGCTGGGCGGTGAGCGGTGGATCTGCCAGCCGCCCGGCCGGGTCTGTCACGACTGGCTGGTCCGCACGCTGCGCGCGGCCGGGCACGAGCCGGACCTCGTGCACCAGGCCGAGGAGAACCCGACCCTGATCGCGCTCGTCGCGGCCGGGCTGGGTGTCGCGCTCATCCCCCGGCTCGGACGCGGCCCGCTGCCGGAGGGGGTCGTGGAGGTGCCGCTGGAGCCGATGCCGGTGCGCCGGCTGTACGCGGTGTGGCGCGCGGGGGCGGCCCGGCGGCCGGCGATCGCGGAGACGGTGCGCGTGCTCCAGGCCCACTGGCCGCGCGTGTCGGCCCACACACCCCGCTGAACACACCCGCACCGACTTGCGGAAAGAGGGCGGAAGCCGGGAACCCGGGCCGCGCGCCCCACGTCCAAGCGCCGAACTGCCGGACGAGTCACCGCGGTGCGGTGTCGGCCTCGCCGCAGGCTGCGAAGCGCTGACCACCCTCTCAGCCGCACCGCGGCCGGCAGCACGCCGCCATCGGCGCGCCCCCCTCCAAAGCGCCGATGGCGGCCCCTCCGCCGCTACTGTGCACTCCCTTGACCGGAAGAAACTTCCCGGATATTGGTGATTCCCTGGAAGTTTCCTTCAGCGGTTCTCCTTCGGAGGGAGCGCACGTGCCCGACAACAGCACGGCAAGCACAGGAAACACCGCACGTCCGTCCAGACGCACGGTCCTCGCCGCCGCGACGGCCGGCGCCACCGCTGCCCTGGCCTCCGGTGCCCCCGGGTACGCGGCCGGGCACGACGACCGGACCGTCCACGCCCTGCTCTCCCGCATGACGCTGGAGGAGAAGGTCGGCCAGCTGTTCGTGATGCGGGTCTACGGCCACTCGGCCACCGCGCCCGACCAGGCGGACATCGACGCCAACCTCGCGGAGATCGGCGTCCGCACCGCCGCCGAACTGATCGCCAAGTACCGGGTCGGCGGCATCATCTACTTCACCTGGGCGCACAACACCCGCGACCCGCACCAGATCGCGGACCTGTCGAACGGCATCCAGGCAGCCTCCCTCGCGCAGCCGCGCGGTCTGCCGGTGCTGATCTCCACCGACCAGGAGCACGGCATCGTCTGCCGGGTCGGCGCGCCCGCCACGCTCCTGCCGGGCGCGATGGCCGTCGGCGCGGGCGGGTCGCGCGCAGACGCCCGCACGCTCGGCCGGATCTCCGGCGCCGAACTGCGCGCGATCGGCATCCGCCAGGACTACTCCCCGGTGGCCGACGTGAACGTCAACCCGGCCAACCCGGTCATCGGCGTACGGTCCTTCGGCGCCGACCCGGACGCGGTGGCGGGCCTGGTCGCCGCCGAGGTGCGGGGGTACCAGGGGGCGGGCGTGGCCGCGACGGCCAAGCACTTCCCCGGGCACGGCGACACGGCCGTCGACAGCCACTTCGGCTTCCCCGTCATCACGCACAGCCGCGAGCTGTGGGAGCGGCTGGACGCGGTGCCCTTCCGGGCGGCGATCCGGGCCGGCATCGACTCCATCATGACCGCGCACATCATGGTCCCCGCGCTGGACGACTCCGGCGACCCGGCCACCCTCTCGCACCCGATCCTGTCCGGCATCCTGCGCGGCGAACTCGGTTACGACGGACTGGTGGTGACCGACGCCCTCGGCATGGAGGGCGTGCGCACCAAGTACGGCGACGACCGGGTGCCGGTGCTCGCGCTGAAGGCGGGCGTGGACCAGCTCCTGAACCCGCCCTCCCTCGACGTGGCCTGGAACGCCGTGCTGAACGCGGTGCGCGGCGGCGAGCTGACCGAGGCCCGCCTCGACGAGTCGGTCCTGCGGGTGCTGCGTCTGAAGGCGAAGCTGGGCCTCTTCGCGGACCCGTACGTCGGCGCGGCCCGCGTGGACCGGACGGTCGGCACCGCGAGACACCTGGCGACGGCCGACCGGATCGCCGAACGGACGACGACGCTGCTGGTCAACGAGGGCCGGGTGCTGCCGCTGTCGCGCCGCAGCCACAACCGGGTGCTGGTCGTCGGCGCCGACCCGGCGTCCCCGTCGGGCACCACCGGCCCGCCGACGGACGTCCTGGCGCGCGCCCTGACCGAACTCGGCTTCACGGCCACGGCGTTGTCCACCGGAACCGCGCCCTCGGCCGCGGTGATCGACCGGGCCGTCGCGGCGGCCGCCGACGCGGACGCGGTCGTCGTCGGGACGTACAACGTCACGGCGACGAGCAGCCAGCGGGCCCTGGTGGAACAACTCGCCGCGACCGGCAGGCCGGTGGTCGTCGTCGCGGTCCGCAACCCCTACGACGTCGCCCGACTCCCGTCCGTACGAGCCTGCCTGGCGACCTACTCCTGGACCGACGTCGAACTGCGGGCCGCCGCGCGGGTGATCGCCGGACGGGTGGCGCCGCGCGGACGGCTGCCGGTGCCGGTGCCTCGGGCGGACGATCCGGCGCAGGTGCTGTATCCGATCGGACACGGGCTCACGTACTAGCCGTACGCGCCCCCTGCCCCGCGACGCCGGGCACGGCCTCTCGCCGTACCGGGCGCCGCGGGGCCGGCCGTCCGCCGTCCGGACGGACGGACGACGGACGGCCGGACGGCGCCTGACGTCACGGGCGCAGGGCGGGCTCCCGCTCCACGTCCCGGACGTCCAGCCGGGCATCGAACCGGGCCAGCGGCTTCGCCGCCGACGGGTCCGCCTGCACCGCGGGCGAGGCGACCCCGGCCCAGGCGAGGATCCGGGCGGTGGCGAGCGCCTTGTCGTCGGCGGTCAGCCCGGCCACGTTCGCGCCGTGGTTGAGACCGGGGGCGGTGAAGACGTACGCGTCCTTCGCTCCCGCGCCGACCCGGAACCGCTCCGCGCCCCACGGGTCGTTCTGGCCGTAGACGAACAGCATGTGCCGCGCGTGGTGGGCCACCCAGTCGTCCACGTCGCGCATCGCGTCCGGCTGGAACCGCATCGGGATGGCGCGCGGGACGAAGTTGCGCGGCGGCTGGTAGCCGTAGCGGACGTACTTCTTCTCGATGTGCGGGAAGTGGATGGTCGGCGCGCCCAGTTGGGTGCCCGCCTGGTAGTAGTACGGCGTGTACGGCTCCAGGCCCTGGTCGGCGTAGGCGGAGAAGCCGGAGATCGTGTCGACGGAGTTCCAGATCTCGTCGTCGGTCGCCGTGGCCGCGTCCGCCGGGACGGTGTCGCAGTCGGACAGCAGGCTGTACTGCCAGAAGCCCCAGACGTAGTCGAGGACGACCGCCTCGTAGGCCCGGTCGAGGCTGCCGATCGTGGTGAAGGTGTAGCCGTTCTCGGCGGCGTACGCCTGGTACTTCTCCTCCAGCGGCTCCCGGCGCACCAGCGCCTCGCGCTGCACGGCGTTCAGCCGGTCGCGGCACTCCTTCGTGCCGACGGAGGCGAAGAAGCGGTCGTAGGCGGAGTCCTCGTCGTTGACGACGTCGTTCGGGGCGACGTAGGCGACGACACCGTCCATGTCGTGCGGGTAGAAGCGCTCGAAGTAGGTGGCGGTCATGCCGCCCTTGGAGCCGCCGGTGGCGATCCAGTTCTTGGGGTAGATCTTCTTCAGCGCCTTGAAGATGCGGTGCTGGTCGCTCGCCGCCTGCCAGATGTCGAGCTTGGACCAGTCGGCCGGGTCGGGCCGGGACGGGGTGAAGAAGCGGTACTCCATGGAGACCTGGTTGCCGTCCACGATCTGGGTCGGCTCGCGGCGGCCGGGATTGGTGGAGACGTTGTAGCCGCCGGTGTAGAAGACCGTCGGCCGGCTGACGTCCTTGTGCAGCACGGTGATCCGCTGCTGGAACGTGCCCTTGGACGGATGCCGGTGGTCGACCGGCTGGGTGTACTGGAGCACGAAGTAGCGGTAGCCGCTGTACGGCTTCTCCTCGACCAGGCTCATGCCCGGTACGGCGAGCAGTTGTTCCTTGATGTCGGTCGTTCCGGTGGCCTCCGGCACGGCAGCGGTGGCTGCCCCGGCCGTGCTCAACGTGCCTATGAGCACCGTGAGCGCCAGCAGCCATCTGAGCGCCTTACGCATGCACCCTCCCTGTGAAACGGATGTGCGCCGGAAGCTATCCCAGCAACACCCTTCACACCAGAGGGAGTTGACATGTCAGCAGGTGGGCGGTCCGACACCGGTCAGCACAGGATCCAGCCCGTGCCGATCGACTGCGACCCCACCGACCCCTTCACCCGCACACAGCGGTGGCCCGCGTGGACGGTCACCGGGCCGGCCCGCAGGGTGAATTGCCCGCGGTCGACGACCGGGCGGTTGCCGCGCGCCTGCACGCTGACCGACATCGTGGTCCGCCGGCCGGGCCGCTCGGCGAGGGTGACGGCGCAGACGTAGCCGTCGTGCTTGTAGACCTGGACCGTGCCGGTGGCGAAGGGCAGGACCTTCACCTTCCGGCCGACACACTGCGCGGGGGCCGCTTCGGCGCTGGCCGGCGACGCGAGCGCGAGCAGTCCGGAGACGGCCAGCACGGCCGTGCCGAGTGCCAGCCGCCGACGTATCGCACCACTGTCCACGCTCGTCCCTCCCGCCACACGACCCCAACCGTACTGATGTACGGACGCGTGACAGGTGTCGAACGGTTGCGCGCATCGCCCGCGCTCCGGCCGTCCGCCTCGGCGAGACGGACGGCCGGGCCGGACGGGCAGGGTCGGACGGCCGGAGCGGGCAGGGTCAGCCCGTCGTGACCGGCTCCCCCACGAACGTCCGCCACAGCTGCGCGTACCGCCCGTCCCGCGCCAGCAGCTCCTCGTGGGTGCCGTCCTCGGCGACCCGGCCGTGGTCCATCAGCACCACGCGGTCGGCGCGGGCGGCGGTGGTCAGCCGGTGGGCGACCACGAGGGTGGTACGACGGCCCGCCAGGCGTTCGGTCGCCAGGTTGACCTGGGCCTCGGTGGCCAGGTCGAGGGCGGCCGTCGCCTCGTCCAGGAGCAGGACGTCGGGGTCGACGAGCTCCGCGCGGGCCAGCGCGATGAGCTGCCGCTGTCCGGCGGAGAGGTTGCGGCCGCGCTCGGCGACGTCGTGCAGGTAGCCGCCCTCCAGCGTGGCGATCATCTCGTGCGCGCCGACCGCGCGGGCCGCCGCCTCCACCTGCGCGTCACTCGCGTCGGGACGGCCGTAGGCGATGGCGTCCCGCACGGTGCCCGGGAAGAGGTACGCCTCCTGCGGGACCACGCCGAGGCGATGGCGGTACGCGGTGAGGTCGTACGCCCGCAGGTCCGTGCCGTCGACCGTGACCCGGCCGCCGGTCGGGTCGTAGAACCGGGCCACCAGCTTGACCAGGGTCGACTTGCCGGCGCCCGTCTCGCCGACGAAGGCGACGGTCTGGCCGGCCGGGATCCTCAGGTCGATGCCGCCGAGCGCCTCCTCGTCGTCGCCGTAGGCGAAGCGCACGTCCTCGAAGGCGATCTCCCCGCGCAGCGAGCGGACCTCGACCGGCTCCCCGGCGGGCCGGGTGGACGTGGGCTCGCGCAGCAGCTCCTGGATGCGGCCGAGGGAGACGGTCGCCTGCTGGTAGCCGTCGAAGACCTGGGAGAGCTGCTGCACGGGGGCGAAGAACAGGTCGATGTAGAGGAGGTAGGCGACCAGGGCGCCCGTGGTGAGGGTCGCCGCCTCGATCCGGCCCGCGCCCGTGATCAGCACCGCGGCCACGGCAGCCGACGACAGGAACTGGACGAAGGGGAAGTAGACGGAGATCAGCCACTGGCCGCGGATCCGAGCCCGCCGGTAGCTGTCGCTGCGCTCGGCGAACCGCAGGCTGCCCGCCCGCTCCCGCCGGAAGGCCTGCACGATCCGCAGCCCGGACACCGACTCCTGGAGGTCGGCGTTGACCACCGACACCCGCTCGCGGGCCAGCTCGTACGCCTTCACGCTGGCCCGGCGGAAGAAGTAGGTCGCGACGATCAGCGGGGGCAGCGTGGCGAAGACGACGAGCGCCAGCTCGACGTCGATCAGCAGCAGGACGCCCATGATGCCGAAGAAGGTGACGACCGAGACGAAGGCGGTGACCAGACCGGTCTGGAGGAAGGTGGAGAGCGCGTCGACGTCGGTCGTCATCCGCGTCATGATCCGGCCGGTCAGCTCGCGCTCGTAGTAGTCGAGCCCGAGCCGCTGGAGCTGGGCGAAGATCTTCAGGCGCAGCGCGTACAGGACGCGCTCGCCGGTGCGCCCGGTCATCCGGGTCTCGCCGATCTGCGCCGCCCACTGCACGAGCACCGCGAGCAGGCCGAGCAGGGAGGCCGTCCAGACCGCGCCGAGGGCCATCTCGCTGACGCCCTGGTCGATGCCGTGCCGGATCAGGACGGGCAGCAGCAGGCCCACCCCGGCGTCCACGGCGACCAGGAACAGGCTGACCAGCAGGGGGCGACCGAAGCCGCGCAGCAGTCGCCGCAGGCCGTAGGACTCCTCCGGGCGCACCGCGCGTGCCTCGTCGACGTCCGGGGTGTCGGTCGCCGGCGGCAGCGCCTCGACCTGGGCGAGGAGTCCCGGGGTGGCGGGCATGCCGGACAGGGCGCTGTCCTTGGGCTCGCGGTCGCCCGTCCACAGGCGGGGGGTCAGTCCGGCCTCGGCGTCGAACTCGGCGTCCAGCTCGTCGCGGACGGAGGTGTCCTCGCGCGGCTCGGCGGGCGGGGTGTGGCCCGGGGAGACCCCGCCCAGTTCGTCCGGGTCGGTGAGCAGTCGGCGGTAGAGGGCCGAGCGCCGCTGGAGCTCCTCGTGGGTGCCGAGGTCGGCGAGGCGGCCGCCGTCGAGCACGGCGATGCGGTCGGCGAGGTTGAGGGTGGAGCGGCGGTGCGCGATGAGCAGGGTGGTGCGGCCGCGCATGACCTGCTTGAGCGCCTCGTGGATCTCGTGCTCCACCCGGGCGTCCACCGCCGAGGTGGCGTCGTCCAGGACGAGCAGGCGCGGGTCGGTGAGGATCGCGCGGGCGAGCGCGAGGCGCTGGCGCTGGCCGCCGGAGAGGGTGAGGCCGTGCTCGCCCACCTTGGTGGCGTAGCCGTCGGGCAGCTCGGCGACGAACCGGTCCGCCTGGGCGGCGCGGGCGGCGGCCTCGATCTGCTCGTCGGTGGCGTCGGGGCGGCCGTAGGCGATGTTGTTGCGGACGGTGTCGGAGAAGAGGAAGGAGTCCTCGGGGACGAGTCCGATCGCGGCCCTGAGCGAGTCGAGGGTGAGTTCGCGGACGTCGTGGCCGCCGATCAGGACGGCGCCGTGGGTGACGTCGTAGAAGCGCGGCAGGAGCAGGGAGACGGTGGACTTGCCGGAGCCGGAGGAGCCGACCACGGCGAGGGTCTCGCCCGCGCGGATCTCGAAGGAGAGGCCCTGCACGACCGGGCTGGTCCGGCCGTCGGCCTGCCGGTACCCGAACGAGACGTCGTCGAACTCGACGGTCGCGGGCGCGTCGGCGGGCAGCTCCAGATGGCCGTCCTGGATCGCCGGCGCGGTGTCGATCAGCTCCAGGACGCGCTCGGTGCTCGCGCGGGCCTGCTGTCCGACGGTGAGGACCACGGCGAGCATCCGGACCGGGCCGACGAGCTGGGCGAGGTAGGTGGAGAAGGCGACGAAGGTGCCGAGGGTGATGTGCCCGCGCACGGCGAGCCAGCCGCCGAGCGCCAGCATCGCGACCTGGCCGAGCGCGGGGACCGCCTGGAGGGCGGGGGTGTACCGGGAGGTCATCCGGATGGTGCGCAGCCGCCCCGCGAAGAGCCGGCGGCCGACCTCCCGCAGCTTCCCGGTCTCCTGGTCCTCCTGCCCGAAGCCCTTGACCACGCGTACGCCGCTGACGGCGCCGTCGACCACGCCCGCGACGGCGGCCGCCTGGGCCTGGGCGTACCAGGTGGAGGGGTGCAGCCGGGTGCGGCTGCGGCGGGCGATCCAGCCGAGCGCGGGGGCCACGGCGAGCGCGACCAGGGTCAGCGGCAGGGACAGCCACGCCATGATCACCAGGGAGATCAGGAAGAGCAGCACGTTGCCGATGGTCATCGGCAGCATGAAGAGCAGACCCTGGATGAGCTGGAGGTCGCTGGTGGCACGGCCTATCACCTGCCCGGTGGACAGCTCGTCCTGGCGGCGGCCGTCGAGCCGGGTGATCGTGTCGTACATCTCGGTCCGCAGGTCGTGCTGGACGTCGAGGGCGAGCCGGCCGCCGTAGTAGCGGCGGATGTACGTGGAGACGTAGACGAGGAGGGCCGCGACGATCAGCGCGCCCGCCCAGGGGGCCATGGCGCGACTGTGGTCGGTGATCACGCCGTCGATGATCACCTTGGTGAGCAGCGGGACCAGCGCCATGACGGCCATGCCGGCCAGGGAGGAGCCGAGGGCCAGGACCACGTCCCCCGGGTGACGCCAGGCATAGCCCGCGAGCCTGCGCGCCCAGCCCTGTTTCTCCCCCTGTTGCGCTGCCACGCCGGTGCCTTCCGTTCGACCTGTTCTGCCGGAAAGCACCAACGCGGATGGAAGCGGATTTCATCCCTCCGCAACAATCGGGCGGAGGGAGCGCCCTCGGGCGCGTACCCGCGGGGCATCGGCCCTCAGGACATCAGGTCCTTGTGGATGACCTTCGCGACGCCCTGGATGGTGGTGATGCCGTAGCTCATCGTGCTGTTCCCGTGGGTGAGCACGGTGATCGTGTAGTCGTGGCCGCCACCCTTGAACGTGCCGACGCTGTGCACCCGCCAGCCGAGCGTGGCGCGCTGGAGCCAGCCGTTCTTGACGTGCACGGAGACACCGGACGGCGCTCCGTACGGGGTGCCCCAGCGCTGGGAGGAGACGACCTGCCCCATCAGCTTCTGGATGTAGGCCCGGGAATTGTCGGAGAGCACCGTGTTCGCGGCGGTGACGAGCTTGAGCAGCTTCTGCTCGTCGGTCACCGTGATCTGGGTCAGACCCCAGTAGCCGTTCGCGCCGGGCTTCGTCTGGGTCATCTTGGCCGCGGTCAGGAAGCCTTTGATCTTCGTCGGGCCCAGCTGCTTCCACAGCTTGCTGGTCGCGGTGTTGTCCGACTTGGTGATCATGGCCGTGGCGAGCGAGGTCTCGGTGCTCGTCAGATAGCGGTTGTGCTTCTTGGCGTCCCACAGCAGCGTGGCCAGCACGGTGACCTTGACCACGCTGGCCGAGTCGTAGGCACTGGAGGCGCGCAGCGTGCAGGTGGTGTTGGTGGTGCGGTCGTAGAGGCCGACGGCGACGGTGCCCTTGCGGGTGGCGAGCGCGGCCGTGATGTCCTTCTTGAGCTTGGCGGCAAGGCCCGCCTTGGACGACGTACAGCTGACGGCCGGCGTGGCTGCCGAGGCGGGCGCCGCGGCGGCCACGCCCGATATCAGCACCCCGGCCGTGAGGCCACCCGCGACCACTCTCGCGCGTCTGGATATCCCGTGAGTCATGCATGGATGACTCATGAGTTCGAACGAATGGTTGTACGGGTTGTTGTGGCGATTGTGTGTCGGTCGCCACGCAGACCGTCCTGACGTGCGAACGGGCGCACGCCAGGACGGCGGGACGTCAGGACATCAGGACGTCAGTACGTGAGGGTGTCAGGACGTCAGGATGTCAGGCGATCTTCGTCCGGTCCCAGGTCCAGGAACCGGTGTCGGAGTCCCACTTCTTCACGGGCGCGCTGATGCCGGTGCCGGTGGAGGTGAACGTCCACAGCGCCGAGTGACCACGGCCGTCGGCGGTGTTCCCGTACTTGTAGAAGGCGCCGACGTCCGACTTGCCGTCGCCGTTGAAGTCACCCGCGACGAGCATGGAGCTGTCCCAGGTCCAGGAGCCGGTGTCGGAGTCCCACTTCTTCACCGGGCCACCGAAACCGGAACCGGTGGACGTGAAGGTCCACAGCGCCGAGTGACCACGACCGTCCGAGGTGTTCGGGTACTTGTACAGGGCGCCGACGTCCGACTTGCCGTCGCCGTCGAAGTCACCCGCGACCAGCATCGAGTTGTCCCACGTCCAGGAACCCGTGTCCGAGTCCCACTTCTTCACCGGCGCGTTGAAGCCGCTGCCGGTGGACGTGAAGGTCCACAGCGCGGAGTGACCACGGCCGTCGGACGTGGTCGGGTACTTGTACAGGGCGCCGACGTCCGACTTGCCGTCGCCGTTGAAGTCACCCGCGACGAGCATCGAGTTGTCCCACGTCCAGGAACCCGTGTCCGAGTCCCACTTCTTCACCGGCGCGTTGAAGCCGGTACCGGTGGAGGTGAACGTCCACAGCGCGGTGTGGCCGCGGCCGTCCGAGGTGTTCGCGTACTTGTACAGGACGCCCACATCGGCGAGACCGTCGCCGTTGAAGTCACCGGACACCGGAGCGGAGCTGTCCCAGGTGAAGGAGCCGGTGCCCGAGTCCCACACCTTCACCGGCGCGTTGAAGCCGGTACCGGTGGAGGTGAACGTCCACAGCGCGGTGTGGCCGCGGCCGTCGGAGGTGTCGGGGTACTGGTAGAGGGCGCCGACGTCGGCCAGGCCGTCGCCGTTGAAGTCGCCCGACACCAGCTTGCTGCGGTTCCAGTCCCAGGAGCCGGTGCCGGAGTCCCACTTCTTCACCGGCCCGTTGAAGCCGCTGCCGGTCGACGTCTGGGACCACAGGGCCGTGTGGTTGGTTCCGTCGGCGTTGGCCCCGTAGTTGTACAGGTACGCGACGTCGGACTTGCCGTCACCGGTGTAGTCGCCGACACGATCGGGCTTGTCGGGCGTGTAGGTGAGTGCCTGGCCGATGTCGATGCGGGGGGTGGTCGCGCCGGTGTAGGTGATGGGCTTCCCGGTGGTCTTCAGCAGCGACTCC